>PLFE01000168.1 GCA_003136675.1 Bryobacterales bacterium | reverse complement strand
CCGTGCCGTGACGGCGGCAAGAGCCATCGAGGCGCGCTCGGTCATCGTCTCCGGAGGCGTAGCCTGCAATGACGGTTTGCGTCTCGCGGCCCAGTCGGCCGACCTCGATTGCCCCGTCCACTTTCCCAGCCGTGCGCTGTCCACGGACAACGCGGTCATGATCGCCGCCGCGGCATTCCCGAAATTACGCCGCGGCGAGTTTAGCGGCCTCACGGTGCCCGCCTATGCCAGCCTTCCGCTTGCATAAAGAGGTTCTAGTAGAATGTCCGCATGTGGTTCGACCGCCGCGCAGGCGTTCTTCTCAGCATGGCGTCGATTGCCCTTTCACTCTCCATGACGCAAGCCGCCGATTATAAAGCCCAGATCGCAGAACAGGAAGGCATCGAAATCGTCCGGCTTTCCGACCCAACCCATCACGTGGAGGTTTCCATTGTCCCGTCAATTGGAAACATTGCCTACTCGATGAAGGTGAACGGGCATGAGATTCTTTACATGCCGACCCGCTCGCTGGTGGAGTTGAAGGCCAAGCCAGGCCTCGGTGGCGTACCGTTTCTGGCCCCTTGGGCGAACCGGATCGACGGCCTTTCCTACTGGGCCAACGGGAAGAAATACCTGTTGAACAACGACCTGGGTTCGTTGCGCCTCGATGGCAACGGACTGCCGATTCATGGGCTCGTTTCCTTTTCCCCGCTCTGGCGGGTCGCCGGCACAAGGGCGGACGCGAATTCAGCCTCCTGCACCAGTCGCCTGGAGTTCTGGAAGCATCCGGAGTTGATGGCGCAGTTCCCTTTCGCGCACACCATCGAGATGACCTACAAGCTGCACGACGGCAAACTCAGCGTGGAAACGTTGTTGAAGAACTTGAGCGCGGACCCCATGCCCGTGGCCGTCGGATTCCATCCCTATTTCCAGTTGGATGACGCGCCGCGCGATGAATGGCACGCCCACTTGCCCGTGCGCGAACACCAGGTGCTGAACGCCAAGGTGACGCCCACTGGCGAGAAGCGGCCCATGGATCTGCCCGACCCTTATCCACTGGCCGGGCACCAGTTGGACGATGGATTCACTGGCTTGATTCGCGGCGCCGACGGGAACGCGGACTTTTGGGTGAAGGGCAAGAATCAGCAGATCACCGTGAGTTACGGGCCGAAGTATACGGTGGCCGTGGCTTATGCGCCGCCCGGCAAGAGCTTCATCTGCTTTGAGCCCATGTCCGCTGTGACCAACGGCTTCAACCTCGCGCACGATGGCCTGTGGAATGAACTGCAAAGTGTGCCGCCGGGTGGCGAATGGCGCGGCACTTTCGAGATCCGGCCGACGGGCTTTTGAATTTCCCTGAGATTGTTTCCCCCCGCGGGGCACTCCCGAAACATGCGAACATTCATCACGCTTGGGCTGCTGCTGGCAGCCGTCGGAGGAACTCTCTTCCTGGGCGCAACCGAACGCAAGGCCGCAACCCGCGCGAAGTATTACCGAAAGAGTCCCCGCCCTAGTAAGAACGCGACCCGGGGCCCGAAACATAAGGATCAGAACTACGATCAGCATGGATGGAATTGATCCGGCTGAAACCTTCAGCCAATTCCGGAATGCGCAACTTCGCCGCCATCGCCTTGATGATGTCTGGAGGAACGACGCGTTCGCGGGCGGCGTTGCGGCGCATGCATTCTTCAACGGGAGTGTCGAAGAAGAGCGCCTCTATTTCGCATCCGCAGCGCCGCGCGATCTCGATATAAGGCTTGCGCTCGGCCGGCGTCAGGTGCGTCGCGTCAACGTAGCTGATGGGTTGGCCGATGGCCAGCCGGTGCCGCAGCAGATACCGCACGGTGGCGAACACCCGCACGTGGATGCTCTGATTGGTGGCGTCGCCGGATAGAATGTGTCGGATCTGGTCGGTCGAGATCGCCTGAATTCCCCGGCGGGCCAGCCACGTCGACTTACCCGAACCGGGCAGACCGACCAGAACTACGATCTTCTGTTTCACTTACTGAGTTGAGTAGCGCCCGGTATCGAGGATGCGGCGGGCAATCCGGCGCCGTGCGGCAATCGAATCAATGGGCTCGTACTTATTGAAGCGGCGCAGCACGGCCATATTCGTCTTGAGCGAGTCGCCGTCGGAACACGCGGCGATCACTTCGCGCGCCACCACGTCGATGTGGGCCATCGATTCGCGCAGCAGTACCGCGCACATGTCGTAAGCCGGTGAATCCGGTTTGGCGTTCATCTTCTCCGTGCGGAGCAGCGTGGATTCCATGGCGTAGACGTCGTTGATCACATCCGCCAGCGCATAAAGGATCTCCTGCTGTTTTTCGAGATTCATCATGTACTTCTGGAATGCCAGACCCATCATGAGCAGCGCCAGCTTCTTGGCATTGGTGACCAGGCGTTTCTCTTCGGCCCAGGGTTCACCGGCATCGTCGAATGCCGAAAGAGAAGGACCGCCGAGTATCTCTCCCATCACCGCTTGCGCGGCCTTCACTAACCCGAGTTGCCCCTTCACGGCGCGCTTGAGCAGCATGCCCGTGGTAAGTAGACGGTTGATTTCGTTGGTGCCTTCAAAGATCCTGTTGATGCGGGAATCGCGATACGCGCGCTCCACCGCATAGTCCTGATGGTAGCCGTACCCGCCGTGAATCTGCACGCCTTCGTCAACGACGTAGTCGAGCACTTCCGAGCCGTACACTTTCACGATGGAACACTCGGCGGCGAACTCTTCGACGGCCTTCATCATGCGTTTGGCGGCATCGGGCTCGTCCCAGGAAAAGCCTTCCAGATGCCCTGAAATAAGGCCCTCCACGCGATAGGAGATGGATTCGGCGGCGAAGATACGGATCGCCATTTCCGCAAGCTTGTGGCGGATCATACCAAAGCTTGCGATCTCCTGGCCGAAGGCTTTACGCTGTTTTGCATAAGCGATCGATATGGCGAGCACGCGCTTCGCCGCGCCAACGGCAAAGGGTCCGAGTTTCAGACGGCCGATGTTCAGAATGTTGAAGGCGATGATGTGACCGCGCCCTGGTTCGCCCAGCAGGTTTTCCACCGGCACCTGGACGTTGTCGAAGAAGACGGGCGTGGTGGAACTGCCCTTGATGCCCATCTTCTGTTCTTCGGCGCCGCTCGAAACTCCGTGAAATTCGCGCTCTACCAAAAAAGCCGAAAATTGCTCGCCATTGATTTTGGCGAAAACGGTGAAGAAGTCGGCCTTGCCGCCGTTCGTGATCCACATCTTCTGCCCGTTCACGATGTAGTGACTGCCGTCGGGCGAGAGGTCGGCGCGAGTTTTGATCGCCATCGCGTCGGAGCCGGTTTGCGGTTCGGTGAGACAATAGGCACCGACGAACTCGCAGGAGGAGAGCTTCGGCAGGTATTTCAGTTTCTGCTCCTCCGTGCCAAACAGGAGAAGCGGGAAAGTGCCGATTCCCGCGTGTGCGCCATGCCAGCCGGCGAACGAGCCATCGCCTGCGATCTCTTCGGCGACCACCATCAGCGAAGCCATATCCATTTCCATGCCGCCATAACGTTCCGGCGTCAGAATGGCTTCGAGACCCAGCGAAGCAGCCTTGCGCAATACTGCAACGGCGAGGTCGCGATCGCCGTGTTGAATGGCGTCGGCATTGGGAGCGACTTCACGCTCCCAGAACTCCCGCGCGGTGCGGGCAATCGCTCGATGCTCTTCTGTGAGGTCGGCGGGCGTGAAAATCTCGGCCGCCGGGTGTTCTTCAATCAGGAATGAACAGCCGAGTCTCGTCATATGCCTCCAGGTAATGATCGATGCTGTGTTATCGCGGCAGTTTGCGGGCTATGTTCCGCCACTCTTCGGTGACCTCTCTGTAACCGCAGACACTAGAAGCCCCCGGCGGTTAAGGATACTACGCCGCCTGCACGCAGGAGCGCAGTTCCCTGCANNTGATGGTAGCCGTACCCGCCGTGGATTTGCACGCCCTCATCCACCACGTAGTCCAGCATCTCTGACGCGTAGACCTTGACGATTGAGCACTCGGCGGCGAATTCCTCGACGGCCTTCATTTCGCGGTGCGCGGCATCCGGCTGCTCCCAGGAGAAATTGTCGAGCTGCGCCTCGATCGCGCCTACCGTGCGGTAAACGATGGATTCGGTGGCGTAGATCTTGATCGCCATCTCGGCCAGCTTATGCTGGATCACTCCGAACTCGCTAATGGTGGTGCCAAAAGCCTTGCGCTCCTTGGCATACCTGGCGCTAATCGCCAGCACATGCTTTGCGCCGCCCACCGCGAAGGGGCCCAGTTTCAAGCGCCCGAGGTTCAGAATGTTGAACGCGATGATATGGCCGCGTCCTTTTTCGCCGAGCAGATTCTCGACGGGCACCTTGACGCTGTCGAGATAGATGGCGCAGGTGGACGAACCTTTGATGCCCATCTTCTTCTCTTCGTGGCCATGGGATACCCCGGCAAACGCCGCTTCCACGAGGAACGCCGAAAGATGTTCGCTGCCGTCGGGATCGACGATCTTCGCGAATATGGTGAACAGGTCAGCCTTCGCTCCATTGGTGATCCACATCTTCTGGCCGTTCAGCACATAGAATTTGCCGTCTTCGGTCAGCTTGGCCGTGGTCTTGAGAGCCTGGGCATCGGACCCCGAGTGCGGCTCGGTGAGGCAGTACGCGCCAACGAACTCACCGCTCGAGAGCTTAGTCAGATACTTCTGCTTTTGCTGTTCCGTTCCGAACAGAAGCACGGGCAAAGTTCCGATGCCCGCATGCGCGCCGTGCCACGCAGCGTAGGAACCGTCTCCGGCGATGGCCTCGGCGACCACCAGCGCGCTGGCTAGATCGAGTTCCATGCCGCCGTATCTCTCCGGCGTCATAATCGCGAGCAGGCCCAGTTCCCCGGATTTCTTCAACGCCGCGACAGCCAGATCATGGTTGCCGTGTTGGATCTCTTCAACGTGCGGCTCCACTTCCATCTTGAAGAACTCCTGCGCGGTGCGCGCGATGGACTTATGTTCGGAGGTCAGATCCTCAGGAGTATAGACCTCCTCGGGCGAGCGGTCTTCAATGAGAAACCCGCCGCCTATGGTCTTGGGATAAGTTGCAGTTGCTGTGGCCATGTAGATACCTCTGATTTAGTTCAAGCGTTCCAGAATACCGGCGGCGCCCTGGCCGCCGCCCACGCACATCGTCACCAATCCGTAGGCATGGTTGCCGCGTTCCATTTCGCGCAAAATCGTGGCGGTCAGCTTAGCGCCGGTACAGCCCAGCGGGTGTCCCAGCGCGATGGCTCCTCCGTTAGGATTGATGATTTCCGGGTTCAGACCGGCTTCGCGGATCACAGCAAGTGACTGCACCGCGAATGCTTCATTGAGTTCGATCACCCCGATATCATCGAGCTTAAGTCCGGCGAGAGCCAGAGCTTTCGGAATCGCGACTACGGGACCGATCCCCATAATCTCCGGCGGCACTCCGCCCGTCGCGAAGCTCACGAACCGCGCCTTCGGCTTTAACCCCAGTTCCTTCGCGCGCTGCCCGGACATGACGAGTGCGATGGATGCGCCGTCGCTGGTTTGGGACGAGTTACCGGCGGTCACCGTTCCATGCGCGTGAAAGGCGGCCTTCAGCTTGGATAATGCCTCGATGGAAGTATCCGCGCGCGGACCTTCGTCTTTTGAGAAAGTAGATGTCGCTGTCTGCGGCTGAGTGCCCTTCATCGTGGTCGTCTCGACGTTCACCGGGACAAGCTCTTCATCGAATCGTCCGGCCGCTTGCGCCGCCAGCGCCTTTTGATGGCTGCGGAGCGCGAACTGATCGGCATCCTCGCGGGAAACGCTCCATTTGCGTTGGATGGTCTCCGCCGTCAATCCCATGTTCATGTAGACTTCCGGCCGGTGATCGACAAACCACGGGTTGGGCATAAACTTCGTACCCCCGAACGGGATCAGGCTCATGGATTCACTGCCGCCCGCCAGCATGATATGCGCTCCCCCGGCGCGAATGCGGTCCGCCGCCATGGCGATGGACTGCAACCCGGAGGAACAGTAACGGTTGATGGTTACGCCGGTTACCGTGTCGGGCAAGCCGGCGCGAAGCGCAACGTTTCGCGCCATGTTGTTCCCCCCTTCGCCTTCCGGCATCGCGCAGCCGAGAATCAGATCTTCAATTTCATCCCTGGGAACCTGCGGGTACTTTTCCAGCAACGCGGTAACTACCGCCGCGGCCATGTCATCGGGCCGCACGAGACGCAGCGAACCCTTCGGCGCTTTGCCGACCGGGGTGCGAAGACAATCGATAATTACGGCATCTTGCATAAAGGACGACTCCTAATTCCGTAGTGGCTTGCCGGTCTTCAGCATGTGCGAGATACGCTGCTGTGTTTCGCGGCGGCCGCACAGGCTGAGAAACGCTTCGCGCTCCAGGTCGAGCAGATACTGCTCGGAGACAACACTTCCACCGGTCGCGCGGCCGCCGCTGAGCACATACGCCAGCTTCTCGCCGATCACAACGTCGTAATCGGAGATATATTCGCCCTGGCGCATGGTCCAGACTCCGGTCTTCAATAAGGCGAGAGTCTCTTCTCCTCCAACCTTCACGTCGCTTCTGGGCGATCCTTGCACATAAGTCGCGGCGAGAGACAGAGCCAGAACCTTGGCGTCGCCAATCAACCGTTCGGGATTCATCGAGATTTGATCGCCATCCCGCAATAATCCAAGGTCGCGGGCTTCCGCGGCGCTGGTGGCTACTTTGGCCATGCCGATCAGTTCAAAAGCCTTGCGAGGCTCCATCCCGCGGGTGATCAGTTCCTTGCATCCGCCGCCGCCCGGAATCAGGCCCACCCCGGCCTCCACGAGTCCGATGTACGTTTCCGCCGAAGCCTGCACGCGCGCTCCATGCAGGGTCACTTCACAGCCGCCGCCGAAAGCGTAGCCGAAAGGCGCAACCACCACGGGCTTGGCCGCATACTTGATGGCCATGCTGCATTTCTGAAAGCGATTGATGGCCGCATTGATCTCGTCCCATTCGCCTTCCTGCGCGCCCAGAAGCACCAGCATCAGGTTGGCGCCGACGGAGAAATTTTCACCCTGGTTGCCGATGACCATCGCCGTGAAGTTCTTCTCGGTTTCCGCGATACCGTGCTGGATCATGGCGATGATGTCATCCCCCATGGCGTTCATCTTGGAATGAAATTCGCAAAGAAGAACGCCATCGCCGATATCGACCAACGACGCTCCTGAATTCTTCTTGACGACGCCGCGAGCCCGCTTGGTATCGGTAAGTACGATAACACCCGGCCGGTCTTCCAGAATGTCGTAACTCGAATGGACTAAGTCGAAGTAACTGGTGCGCGGCTTATGGCCCTCATCCGCCGGCTGGTAGAAAGAGGCCGCGCCACTCGATAGCATTTTCTCGACGGACGGGGGCAGCGCGCATCCATCCTTTTCCATGCGGCGCGCGGTAGACTCAAACCCCAGCGCATCCCATAGCTCGAACGGACCGAGCGTATTCGCATAGCCCCATTTCATGGCGCGATCGATTTCCACGATGCGATCTGAAATCTCCGGGATCATTTCGGCGGAGTAGAGCAGCGTATCCCGGAACATCTTCCAGAGGAACCAACCGGCACGATCGGGAGAAGCGACTAACATCCGCAGACGTTCCCGCAGGTCTTCCTGAAGCCTGGCGCCTTCAACGCTGGCGAAGCGCGGCTTGGAGGGCGCGCGGTATTCGACGGTCTTCCAATCGATCGCCCAGAACTCGCGCTTTCCATTGTTATCGACCTTTTTGTAGCAGCCCTGGCCGGTCTTGTCGCCGAGCCACTTGCGCTCCAGCAGAGTATTGAGGAAAGGCTGTAACAGGAAGCGCTCGCGCCACGGATCGCCCGGCACGCCTTCGTAAAGATTCCGCGAAACATGCGCCCAGATATCCAGCCCGACGATATCGAGCAGACGGTAACTACCGGATTTCGGAAGACCGATCAAATTTCCGGTAAGCGCGTCGACTTCTTCAATGGTGTAGTCGCCTTCAACGGTCAGCTTCTGAACGGTCCCCCCGACGAAACTGCCGATGCGGTTGCCGATGAAGTTGGGCGTGTCCTTGCAATCCACCACGCCTTTCCCGAGCCGCCGATCGCAGAATTCCCGCAGAAAATTGAGAATCCCGGCGTCGGTGTCGCGGCCCGGAATCAACTCGCATAGATGCAGGTACCGCGGAGGATTGAAGAAGTGCGTCCCGCAGAAATGCCGCCTCATTTCTTCGCCGAACTCTTCCGAGATGGAGTGCAAAGGAATGCCGCTGGTATTGGTGCTGACGATGGTGCCGGGCTTGCGCTCGCGTTCGACTCGCGCCCAGAGGGCGCGCTTGATGCCGAGGTCTTCGGTGACCGCTTCGATCACCCAGTCGCATTCCTTCACGCGTCCGAGATCGTCGTCGAACCTTCCGGGAGTGATCAGGGTTGCCAGGGAATCTTTGAAAAGCGCCGCAGGCTTGGATTTTTGGGCGTTCTTCAGCCCGTTGGCAGCGGCGGCAAGGTTGATATCGAGCAGGGTTGCGGGAATTCCGGCGTTCGCGAAGTGCGCGGCTATGCGCGACCCCATCGTGCCAGCACCCAGCACCGCGACGCGGCGGATCGTATTCATGTGGGAAAAAATGGGCTCCGAACCACAAGTTTATCGCAGTGCAGTTATGCTGGACAGACGTGCCATCAATAACCGCCGACAAAATGGGAGTGCTCGGTCTGCCCGCTCCGCTTCAGGAACTGGCGCAGCAGGATTGGGATGTTGTGATCGTAGGAGCGGGTCACAACGGTTTGACGTGCGCCGCGTACCTGGCGCGCGCCGGCAAGCGAGTGCTGGTGCTGGAGGCTCACGAGCGCGTGGGCGGCGCCTGCACTCTGGAAGAACCGTTTCCGGGTGCACTGATGTCGCCGTGCGCCTACCTCGCGGGACTCCTGCATCCGCTGGTGGTGCGCGAATTGGGGCTTGTGGAGCGCGGCTTCGACTGGACACCCGCGCTGGCCGGCCTCTTCGTGCCCTTCGAAGACGGAACCAGCGTGCAACTCTATGAAGACCGCGACCAATGCGATGAGGAGATTCGGCGCTTGTCTCCGGGCGATGTGAAAGGTTGGCGTGAGTTAACGAACCTGATTCGCCGCGTGCGCGATAGGGTCCGGCCGGATAGCGATCGCGACATGTGGATCGGCGAGCCGCCCACGCGCGAAGAGATTGAAGAACGCCTTGGCAACGATGAAGATGCGCGCGGCCTGCTGTTCGATTGGTCGATGGCCGAGTTGATGGAGCGGTACATCAAGGATGAACGGCTGCAGATTGCCTATCTTGGCCAAGGCGTGATTGGCACGAATGCGAGTCCGTTTGATAAAGGGACGGCGTACATCCGCTTCCATCACGCGTGTGGGCGGCAAGGCGGATTGCCCGGCACCTGGGGATATGTGAAGGGCGGAATGGGGATGATTTCGTTCCTGCTGTGCGATGCCGCGCGCGAGGCCGGGGCCGTGGTGGCGACCGGAGTGCGCGTGGCCCGCATCACTCCATGCGAAGGCGTAGAACTGGAAAGCGGCGAAAGGATTCGCGCGCGCGTGGTGATTTCGAATGCGGACCCGCGCGTGACCTTGCGCCTTTTGGGAGAGGACGCCGATTCCGGGTGGCGCGCGCAGGTGGAAGCCGTGCCCATGGAAGGGTGCACGGTGAAGCTGAATATTCTGATGCGCGAGCTTCCGAATTTCCGCGCACGGCCGGGCGCCATGGAGACGCATCACCACGGGCAGATCAACACGCCGCTGTCGAAATCCGAATGGAAGGAGAGCTTCGCGGCGGCCAGGGACGGGCGCATTGCGGACCGCTTGTGGACCGAGCTTTATTTCCAGAGCGTGCACGATACGAGCGTGGTGCCACCCGGCATGCACAGCATGAGCGTGTTTTCGCAGTATGTGCCGTACAAATTTGTGGACGGTGATTGGGACTCGCGCCGTGATGACGTGAAGAACGCGGTGCTGGGATCAATCGGACGCTTTTGCAGCAACCTTCCCGATGCGGCGGTTCAGGTGCAGGTTTATGGGCCGCCCGATATTGAGGAGAAGGTCGGGCTTACTGGTGGTCACATTTTTCAGGGCACCTGTCTTCCGCCTTATATGTGGAGCAACCGGCTGCGGGCGAAGACGCCCATGCCGGGAGTTTTTCTCTGTGGCGCGTGTACCCATCCCGGGGGTAGCGTGATTGCGATGAATGGGAGGAATGCGGCGATGGCGGTGTTGAAAGGTTAGCTTCGCCAAGGCGGTTCTTGGGAGGCCGCGCCGAAAGGGGCGGAATTTGAGCCTAATAAGCGACCTGCTCTTTACAACGGCGACAATCTCTCTACGGTGATAAACAGCGAATAAGAAGGCGATCCATCTGGAAAAACGGTTGGATAAGTTGGTACCGCAAGGGTTACCGGGGTGTTGGCAACCGCGCGTATGATCGTGCTGCCCCCGGCGGAGAAAGCCACGTTTTGATTCGTTTGCGCGCATGGGTCCGCGATGGCAAACGGGGTCACCAGGTTTGGATTGGCCTGTAGCGACATGGAGTCGTCGGTCCATGAAAGGCTCGGGCACACGGAAACCGACACCGATGTAGGTCCGGTAACTTCGACGTACGCCGAAACTCGATAGAGGCCTGACACCTCCGGACTGAAGAGAGTCGTCGGGGGTATTGACCCGCGCTGCTGCGTAATCTCTCCGCCGTGCGCCAGAACCACGAAATGGCCATCGCTGCTTGGCGATTGAGCCTTCACGACCGAGCAGAAGAGCACTAACGGCAAGAGTGCGGAAAACACGACTGCGGGACGGTTCATAGACGAAAACTTACCATAGAAAACTCTCAATCTGCTGGATACCGTATCGCGTGCCGAGAATGGTCAGGTTGAACCTGACCTTGGCGGCGGCGTCATCAAATAGCGGATTGCGCGTCCGGGGGAGGGAAAGTCGGGGGGATACCGCACGATCATTCTCTTCCGCGCGGTATGTGTTGGGCCTGACGGAAATGCAGCTTCACGCGTTGATCGAGGAAGGCGATTTTGTGGAGGTGAAACGAAAATGAGCAAGCAATATCGAAGTGACGCGATGGCCTCCATTCACGAAACGATGGAGGCGCTGCACAAAGTGGGCGCGATCGACAAGCAGACGATGCGGCGCTTTGACGACGCCTGCCTGAACCCCCGTGGAGCCGCTGACGCCGAAACAGATGAAGGCTCTCCGGGAGCGGGAGCATGTGAGCCAGACGGTGTTCGCGAATTACCTCAACGTGACGCCGAGCCTCATCAGCAAGTGGGAGCGGGGGAGAAGAAGCCGTCCGGGCCGGCGCTGAAGCTCCTGTCGCTTGTGGAGAAACACGGCATCACTGCAGTCGCCTAGCGTGTACTAACAGGCGAAAACCGCCGGGGCCGATCGGCAATACGAAGTTAGGAGAATTTCAATGAATCCAGGCGCTCTCAATCACGGCGATCGCGGGTCGCGCCCAAACCATCAAATCCGCTTTCACCCGCACATCAATCACGCACATCAATGAAAGGAGATGCTGGATTCGGCCTCAAAATGCCGGTAATTCTTGTACTCCCAAACGATGTGCTCTGTTTCGGCGTGACGACTGCCATG
Organism: Bryobacterales bacterium; assembly: GCA_003136675.1. Taxonomy (GTDB): domain Bacteria; phylum Acidobacteriota; class Terriglobia; order Bryobacterales; family Bryobacteraceae; genus Bog-113. The sequence goes on along the minus strand of PLFE01000168.1, from coordinate 31,371 downwards.
CGATAGCGAGTTAGCCGCGACAAGATCAGCGCTCACCGGGAGTAAAAAGACTTTGTCTCCAATCCGTACGTCACCCCAGGAGATCTTCCGCACCCACGACGACAAAAGAAAAGACTCCGGGAAATTCAGCGCTTTGTATTCGAACTGTACCAGCCTAGCTCCGGGGTTTTCGAGAAAAATGTAGCCCTCGATTCGAGGCCGGTATGCCTGGTAATCCGATTCGATGCCGAAACAAGTGTCGGGTTCCGCATCGACCCGAAATTGCAAAGTCTGCTTCCCCTTGATCTCGGATGGGCCCATGAGATGAAATGTGTTCGGACAGTGCGAGTCGAACAGGTTCACGAGTAAATTACCGAACCCCCCGTATCCCGTATACCCCGGCAGCACCGGCTGAGTCCAAGGATGACCGTCTTTGCGAATATTGCGCCGCGAGATGTGTCCGTGATCGAAGGTCACTTCGGCTTCGACCGCGTACTCGAAACGCCAGGCATCCTTTCGTTCAGATGAGCTCATATAGACCCTCGCCGTCTCGTCGGCGATGAAGTTCGGAAGTCGTGAACCAACTTCAAGATTTATCTCGCGAGCGAGGGCGATCTCGGATTGAGCGCGATCATCCCCGTTGTTCGCGTTGCCGGCCGCCACTGGCGTCGACGCGTGAGGTCTATCCGGCGTCTTCAGGAGATTTCCACCGGCGCTCCACCCATGCGAGAGAGCAATTGTGGACATTTCCTGGAGCGTGGCGCCCCGAACCCGCTGAAGTCCCGACATTTCCAGGGTTTGATAGCGGCCGGCATCATGGTCATAAACAGGCTGGATGTGGCGGCAACTGATCACGATCTGATCGCCGAAAGCACACTGGATGGCGATCGCCTGGACTGCTCCTTCGGCCTCTCGGGGAAGCAAGGCGGAAATCGCCACGCCATCCGCCTGTTGAATTGTGATCGCATTGTTAGTGAGCCGGTCCAGGTAGCCGGCAAAATGCTCGGACGCGACGATGGCACTCGCGCTCATACCCATCAAGACAGCGAACTTTGCGAGCAAATTCATGCAAAACTACCTTGGCGCACCTTGAAAGACGCGGGTCGTTTGCCGAAGTTACTCCGTTCATGTTCTCCCACGCCAACTAAAGGCTCAGTCCTTTCGCCCCCGCTTGATTGCGCCCGTGCCAGTCGGCGCGACAAGCTTGTCGAGGAGCACGGCATCACGGCCGTCGCCTGATCGGACGTCAGTAGACTTTCCAACACAAGGGCCAACTGCGTGCAGCCATGTCAGCGAGGTTTTATGACAAAATTTGCACTTTTCGCGCTTATTCCCGTTTTCTCCGGTTTCCTTTACGCCCAGGACACGGAAACCAAAACGACCACCACATCAACCAACTACAGCGGCACTCTGATGGATGCCGGCTGCGTCTCCAAACATACGGAGAATACGGAGACCACGACCAATCCGGATAGCTCCACCACCACCAAAACAGTGACTACCGATGAAGTGGCGACTTGCCCGGTGACATCGGAGACGACGTCATTCGTTCTGGAGACCCCCGAGCACAAATACATCCATTTCGATCCGTCCAGCGACACGCGGATCATCGAGACCGTGAAGGGGAACAAGGCGTGGAGAAAGTACATGAGCGACCGTGAACCGATTAAAGTGACCGTTGTCGGCGAAAAAGGCGACGGCGACATGGTAGTCATGAAGACTATCGAATAACGTATCGCGGGGGAAATTCGCAGCGTTGGATCTCCCCTTCTTCTTTTTCCATTTTCGCCTTGTCTTCGCCTTCGGAAAGTGATAATCTCCTAACTGCCGCAACTGGCGGCTAGAGAGACAAAACCGATGAGCATCAGCGAACTGATCCTCCCCGAATTTGACGAGGAGATGGCCAACACACGTAAGCTGCTGGAGCGTGTTCCGGAAGGCAAGAACGACTTTGTGCCGCATGCGAAATCCATGCCGCTCGGCAAGCTGGCGAGCCATGTGGCGACAATGCCAGAATGGGCGAAGCACACATTTGAAGTCGATGAGTTGGAGATCCAGGGCGCGCCGCCGCTATTCATTGCCGGGAGCACTCAGCAGTTGCTCGAAAAGTTTGACACAGGTGTAAAAGAAGCGCGAGCCCTAATAGCCGCAGCATCCGATCAAAAATTCGGCGAAACCTGGACGTTGAAGTTCGGCGGCAATCCGATCATGGCGAAATCGAGGTACATGATTTTGCGCGGCGTTGTGATGAATCACCTGATCCACCACCGCGCGCAACTCGGCGTGTATATCCGGCTGCAGGAAGCTGAAATTCCCGGGATGTACGGGCCCTCCGCCGATGAAATGAAGTTCTGGCAGCCGCCCGCCCAAGCCAGCGCTTAGGCTGCTACTGGCGTAAACCTTCCAGCAGCGAATAGGGCAGATTCAGGTTATGGTCGCGCCCGGTACCGAGTTCGATTCCCGGTTTGTACTTACCGTGGTAGTCGGAACCGCCGGTGGGAATCAACCGGTACCGGGTAGCAAGTTTCAAGTACAGCTCACGATCGGCATCGCTGTGCTCGCTGTAGAAAATCTCGATGCCCGCCAGTCCGTGCTCCATCAGCTTTTCGAGTAATGCGCTCATGGGCGCTTCTTCACGGCCGCCGGGAAGTCTGTATGGGTGGGCCAACACGGGCGTGCCCCCGGCTTCGCGCACCATGCGAACGCCCTCGTAAAGCGAGCACTCTTCGCGTTCAACCCCTGCCGCCGCCGTTTCAGCCAGGTATTTGTCAAACGCCTCCTGAGTGGTTTTCACGTAGCCTTTGGCCACCAGCACTTTCGCAAAGTGCGGACGCCCTGTCAGGTTACGGCCCACCTTCTGCACTTCCTCAAGCTGTATATCCACGCCCAGTTCGTTGAGACGCCGGATCAATTTCAGGTTGCGCTCGCGGCGGCTGTTCTGCCAGTTCACGAGCCATTCCCGGAAGGTTACGGTGGGTTCGGTGCGAACGAAATAGCCGAGAAGATGCACGGATGGCGCCCGCGTCCCCGGGTCCGTTTGTTCGAGCCGCGTCGAGAGTTCGATGCCGCAGACAAGCTCGAGTCCCCGGTCTTTCGCGATGGGCGCGGCGAGATCGTACCCGGCCAGGGTATCGTGGTCGGTGATGCCCAGCGCTTCCAGTTTCAGGTCAAGGGCTTCCTGAATGAGGCCGGATGGGGATGAACTGCCGTCCGACTGGTCGGTATGCGAGTGTAGGTCTATCAATTTTCAGTATAGAGAATCAAACCGTGGTGCCCATCGTGGCCGGTTTCGCGGATTGAACGGCGGCCTTCCGCCAGGGCCCGTCTCCGAATACGGCGATGGGTGCGCCCTGTGAAGTGAGCGCCAACTCGCGCATAACGGCTTCATCGCCTTCCGCGGGAACGATGAGCTCTATCCCCTGTGCCAGGAACTGGCGGCGCACATCGTCCGATACCATGCCGCCCTGATCCCACGGACCCCAATTCATGGCCACCACGCGTCCGGGCCATTGCGAGGCCAGCAGACTGGCGATTCCGTTCATCGCTCCATTGGCCGCGGCGTAATCGGCCTGGCCGCGGTTTCCGAATGCCGCGGTGATGGACGACATGAGGATCAGGCACTTGGTGTCGGCGGGACGCAATTTGCGGGTCAGCACGAAACTGCTGTCGGTTTTGGTGTGAACCACGCGGTCGAACGATTCGGGCGTCTTGTCCTTGATGAGCTTGTCTTCAATAACGCCCGCGCCGTGGATCACCACGTCGATGCGTCCCAGCCGCGCGTACAGATTGTCGATCAACCCGCCGAATGCGGCTTCATCGCGCACGTCGACCGCATGGTACTCCACCTTGGAACCAAGCGCGGTCAATTCCGCGAGGTTGCGCTGGATCTCGCGGTTCTTCATCAGCCGCGAATAGGCGGATTCCACTTCCGCCGGTTTCACGGTTTTCTTACCCGAAGCGCGCAGGCCTTCGAGCAATAAGGCTTTCAGCTTCGGCGGATCGCTGATGGCCGCGGTGCCTGGGTCTTCGGCTGGCGGAAGCGGTGAGGCGGCAGCCAGAATCAGCGTGGGCTGGGTGCGCAAGGCGAGCGTTTTGGCGATCCCCGCCGTGATCCCGCGAGCGCCACCCGTGAGCAGGATGACGGAGTTCGAATCGATTTCGTGGAGCGGCCCCGCGGCCAGAGGAGAAATCGATGGCGCGACGCTGAGACGCAGATCACCGGGGAGCCCGACTTGCAGGACATCCTCAAAAGCGGCCAGTTCCTCAGCCAGTTTTTGGCGCAGGATAGCCACCGGGTCGGAGGGGTCCACATCGATCACTTTGCACAGGACTTCATCGAATTCGAGCGCGAGCGTCTTGACGAAATCGGCTGCGGCGAAGTGTGTGGCGGCGGGGTGTGAATTGGAACCCAGTCCGAATTCTCCGCCGCGTCCGGTGACGACCGCGAACAAAGCCCCATTGGCTTTCCCCGCCCGCTTCAAATCGGGTTCGGCATACTTGGCGAGAAGGTAGAGACTGCGGACGTCCTGCCTTACCTGATCGCGCCATTCGGAAAACGCGAGTTGCTCAAAGGGCTTCGCGGAACCGAGCGGCAGGAGATGGATTACTGCGCCGATGGACCCGTAGGAACTGCGCACAGCGCCCATCATGGTTTCCACTTGCGCGGCATCGGTGAGGTCGGTCGCGTAAACGCCTTCCGCGTGGATGGTGGATCCCGGGCTGTGCCTGACGAGCAGCACGCGATCGCCGGTGGTTTGCATCGATTCCGCCACGGCGGAAGCGATCCCTGTTTCGTCGTCCGTCATGAGGACCACGCGTCCAGGGAAGTGTTTGGGCGCGGCCGCGCGCGGACGGGCCACGGTGGTGAGCGTGAAGCGTGCAACGGATTCCCGCGGCCCGGCTTCTTGGGACGGCGTGCCGCCCGATAGCGCGCTGGCGATGCGTTCGGCGATTTCGCGCAAAGTGCGGGCGCTGGTGAGCTTCTCCATGGAGCCTTGTACAAGCTGCTGAGAAGCTTCGTCCAGGGTTCGTTGAAAGGCGCTCAGAATCTCGACGCGTTTAATGGAATCGATGCCGAGGTCGGCCTCGATGGCCGCATCCACATCCAGCATGTCCGTCGGATAACCCGTTCGGTCGCTGACGATTGCGACGACTTCTGTCAGCGTGTCGCGTTGCGGAACTGCCTGGGGCGCATGCGCAGGAGCGGCGTTTGAACCGACGGACACCGGGCTGGGGGAGCCGGCTGCGAACAGCGGTTCCAACTGCGCCGCGATTTCCGAGAGAGTGCGGGCGCTGGTCAACTTCTCCATCACCCCCTGAACTTTGGTCTGCTCGGATTCGGAGCAGGTTCGTTGGAAGGCGCTCAGGATTTCAACGCGCTTGATGGAATCGATGCCCAGATCGGCCTCAATCGCGGCATTCACCTCCAGCATATCGGTCGGATAGCCCGTGCGGTCGCTGACGATGGCGAGAATGTCTCTGAGTACGTCGCGCGCGGTGAGCGCGGCGAGAGGTTGAGCGGAAAAGGCGACCAGCGTCACGGGCTCCGCTTCAGCGGGGCCAATCTCCGACAACCGCGCGGCCATTTCGCTCAGCGTGCGCGCGCTGGTGAGCTTTTCCATCATGCCCTGCACGAGTTTCTGCTCTGCTTCGGAGCAGGTGCGCTGGAAGGCACTCAGTATCTCGACGCGTTTAATGGAATCGATGCCAAGGTCGGCTTCGATGGCCGCGTTGACGTCCAGCATGTCGGTTGGGTACCCGGTGCGGTCGCTGACGATGGCGACCAGTTCCTGGAGCACGCTGCGCACAGGACTGGCTGGTAGGGCGGCAGGCGCAACGGCCGGGGCTGCATGGGTCGTTGAATGAGGGGTCGAAGGAGTTGCGGAAGGAGAGATGACAGAAAGCTTCGCGGCGATTTCACGCAGAGTGCGGGCGCTGGTGAGTTTCTCCATCATGCCTTGAACCAGCGTCTGTTCCGCTTCCGAGCAGGAGCGCTGGAAGGCGCTCAGCACTTCCACGCGTTTAATGGAATCGATGCCGAGGTCGGCTTCGATAGCGGCATCGAGGTCGAGCATGTCGGCGGGATAGCCGGTGCGTTCGCTGACGATCGCGACCAGTTCCCGCTCCATATTTCTCGCGACACTTTTCGCGACGGGCGTTGCTGGCGCGGGCGTTGCCGGCGCGGGCGCGGCCGTCACTCGCGGGGTGGTCACTGGCAGAGGGGCAACAACAACTGGCGCCGCGATAACCACCGGTGGAGGAGCAGCGATCGCGAGCGGTTGCGTCGTTACGGGAGACACCGCCGGCGCACCCAGAAAACTCTGCATAATGGCAGTCTGGCTCTGCAGGAACTGCTGCATCATGCGCTGGTATTCGACGATGACATTCCCGGCATCGGCCAGCGGAGGCGCACCAGTTGCCACCGCCACATTTCGGATGACTTCCTTCACCACTTCCACGGTCCGGATCTCCCGTTTGATCGTCGCCGGATCTACCAGACGAACCGGCTTCTTCACCTGTGGCGGAGCTGAAACCGCATATGCGCCCGCGCCGTTCACCATCCACTGCGGGGCGCGCGCGGGAGCCGCGGACGGCGCATCCTTATCAAAGTCGAGCCGTCCACGAACAAGCTCGTCCATTTCGACCGGCACGCCCAGGGTCCAAAGCTGGCCGAGCATCGACAACAGTTGTTCCAGACCGCGACGCTCCGTCGAGTCGGTTTGGAGGATCACGGCTTCGCGCCCGTCCAAATTCGCCTTCGTGAGATTCGAAAGCACATTCTTCGGACCCACCTCGACAAACACGCGCGCCCCCGCATCGTGCATCGCCCGAATCTCGTCCACGAAGCGCACCGGCTGAACCAGATGCGCGGCCAGCAGGGCGGCGATTTCCTCGCCCGCTTCCGGGTAAGGCGCAGCCAGCGTGTTCGAGAAGACCTGAGCTGTGGGAGAACTGTAGGTCTGACGGTCGAGGACAGCGGCCAGCCGCTCCCGCGCCGGGGCCATTAACGGGGAATGGAACGCGCACGCCACCGGAATCGCCTTCGCCGCCAGTTTCTGCGCGGACAGCTTCTCGATGGCAGCCGCCACGTCCTGCCGGGTGCCCGCGATGATGGTTTGTTTGGGACTGTTGTAGTTGGCGATGGTAATGTTCGATGCGCCGTTCAGGGCCAGTTCCACCTGACCGGCCTCCGCCAGAACCGCGGCCATGGTGCCCGCATCGCCGCCCCTCGTCGATTCCTCGATGGCATTCCCGCGCCGTTCGGAGAGCTCGAAAAGAGCGTCCTCGGTGATGACGCCCGCGGCCGCAAGGGCAGTGTATTCGCCATACGAATGGCCCGCCGTCATATCCGGAATCACGCCCAACCGGGCCAACAATCGCGTCAAAGCGATTTCTACCGCGCCGAGAGCGGGCTGCGCCACAGCCGTCGCGGTGATCTCCGCCATCTGGCGCTTTTCGTCAGCCGCTTCGAAAACAGGCGCGGGGTAAATGTAGTCGGAAAGCTTCTTCGCGAAACGGCCCGCGAGGACCTGATCGGCGCGCTCCAGCGCCGTACGAAATTCCGAGAAGTGGACCGCCAGATCGCGCAGCATATTGGGTTGCTGCGAGCCTTGTCCGGGATAGAGGAACGCCACTTTGGGGGCGGCTGCGCCCGCGGGGGCAATGAATATCCCCGCCTTCGCGTCGGAGGTGGGTTTTGGTGAAGCTTTGGCCGAGGCTAGTAAATCCTTGGCTTTCGAGAGTTTCGCGGCAAGATCGTCGTGCGACTGGGTCACGATGGCGAGCCGGATGCCAGTTCTCGCGGGCGAGAGACGCTGCGCAGACTGCGCAGCCATCTGCCGTAACGGTTGACGATTCCCTGCCGTCAGATTCGCGCTTAACAGATTCAGAGAAGACGCTACGGCATCCGGCGCGCCCGAGAAAAGGAACAGTTCCGCCGGCCAGGTTTCGATCGAAGGGATATCCTCCGGCTCGCGAATTTCACCGGTATACTCTTCAAGCGCCGCATGGAAGTTCGTGCCTCCGAACCCGAAGCTCGAAACCCCCGCACGCAGCGGAAGCTGAGGAGACATCCGGATCCACGGCCGCGTTTCTGTATTCGCGTACACCGGAATCGCCGGATCTTTCAACCGCGCGTTGGGCTTCTCGACATTCAGCGTCGCGGGAAGCACTTTGTGGTAGAGCGAAAGTGCAATCTTCAGCAGCCCCGTGACGCCCGCCGCAGCTTTGGTGTGGCCCACCATCGATTTCACCGAGCCCACGGCAATCAACCCCGGCTTTGCGCCATCGGCGAGCAGGGTTTCCGAAAGCGAGGTAATCTCCGCCGCGTCTCCGGCGGCGGTTCCCGTGCCATGCGCCTCAAAAAGCTGCACAGTGGCAGGCCCGAAGCCGGCCTGGCGGTAAGCCCGCCGCAGCACAGCCATCTGGCCTTCGGGCTTGGGCGCGGTCATGCTGCGTCCGCGGCCATCGCTTGAACCCGCAACGCCCTTGATGACCGCATAAATACGGTCGCCGGAACGCTCGGCATCCGTCAGCCTCTTCAGCACCAGCATGGTGACGCCTTCGCTGATCGCGATACCGTCCGCGGATTCATCGAAGGGACGGCACTGTCCGCGCGGCGAAAGGGCCTGCGATTTCGCGAAGCACATAAAGCCGAACGGACTCTGCAGGGTGTCGATTCCGCCCACAACCACCGTGTCGCTCGATTGGGCCGTGAGTTCCCGGCAGGCAATCGAAACGGCCGCCAGTGACGAAGCGCAAGCCGCGTCGACTGTGAAGTTTACGCCGCCAAAGTTAAAGCGGTTGGCGATGCGTCCGGCGGTGACGTTGAGAAGGATTCCGGCGAAGGTATCCTCGGTCCATTCCGGCATCTGCGACAGCACGGACTCCGGAACGTTCTCCACGTACTCCGGCAAAGTTGAGCGCACTGCGTAGTTGAGCCCCACGTCACCCAGGCCGCCGCTCATCCCCAGAATCACGCTGGTTCGCTCCCGGTTGAAGGGCTTGGCATCGAGACCCGCGTCCTTCAGAGCGTCCTCCACGGCCAGCAGCGCAAGAAGCTGCATGGGGTCGATCGAGGCCAAAGCATTGGGCGGAATGCCGTAATGCATCGGATCGAACGCCACATCGCTGAGGAATCCGCCCCAGCGCGAATACATCTTGTCGCGGGCCTTCTTATTCGCGTCGAAATGGCGATCGGCATCGAAGCGCGTTTTGGGAACTTCCGTGATGGCGTTCACTTTGCCCACGATGTTGGCCCAGAATTCGCGCACATTCGAAGCCTTGGGAAGCATGCAACTGACACCGACGATGGCGATGTCGCAGGGTTTTTCGGCGGCCGGTTCCTGTTCCACTGGAAGCTGCGGCGCTTCGACATTCCTGAGCCATTCCGCGCTGCCCGCGGAAACGTTCTCGTGCAGTTCGCGGACGGAACAGACGCCCGCGTGCAGCGAAGCGATCTGCCCGATCATGTACATGCCCTGCTCGAGCTGCTTTTCCTTCTCGACCGCGACATAGCGCACCGTGTCGCCATCCGTCACGCGATCGATCCCCTTGGAGGCGATGCGCAGACGTCCCACGTTCAACGCTTCCAGCGCGTCCTTGATCTCCTCGTGCGATTTGCCCTCGGCCTGCAGTTTATTGCGAACTTCCCGATATTGCTCGGCAAACCCGGTATCGACGCAGCGCGTAGCGTGGCCGGGGCCGGATTCGAGAATCACCGTGTGCCGGCAATTCAGGGCCTCTTCCTGGAACGTCTCGACGATGGCGCCGCCTTCGACAGCCTCACGCGTGAACAGGTAAGCGGTGCCCATCAGCACGCCCAGCTTGACGCCTCTTTCAGCGAGCGGCGCGGCCATCGCGGAGACCATGGCTGCCGACTGCGCGTCATGAATGCCGCCCGCGAAGATCACGTGCAATTCCTCGGCGTTTACGCCCTTCGAAATCGATTCCAGAAGCGCATCGATCATGGTTTCCCACAGCACGAAGCTGGTGCGCGGACCCACATGGCCCCCGCATTCCCGCCCTTCGAAGATGAACCGGCGCGATCCGTCTTCAATGAACATCTTCAGCAGCGGCGGCGCGGGTACATGCAGATACGTGCGGATACCAAGCTTTTCGAGACTGGCCGCCTGATCCGGACGCCCGCCGGCAATAAGCGCAAAGGGCGGCTTGATATCGCGAACCACGGCCAACTGCTCTTCGCGCAATTCCGTCGGAACGAACCCAAGGATGCCGACACCCCAGCTTTTCGTGCCCGCCAGGTCGCGTGTCTTCTCCATCAAACGCCGCACCTGCGGCCCACGCAGCAGCGCCAGAGCCAGGAAGGGCAGTCCCCCGCCCTCGGCGACAAAATTGGCGAATTCGGCCGTGTCGCTGACCCGCGTCATGGGGCCTTGCAGAATCGGGTAATCGGTAGCGTGTTCGCGCGCGAGCGCGGAGTTCCGTCCGAGCGGCGCCAGGCGCTGGGCCGCCGTCACATGTTCCACAATGGCTGACCGCAGCCCATCGATCACGCCCGCCACCGTTCCATAACGCGCGGCGAATGACGCGGCAAAAACCGAATCCTGGCCCAGCAGCCACAAATCCGTTTCGGGATTCTTCCACCGCGCGCCATGGATCAGGGCTTTGCGCCATGCGTCCTGCGCCTCGGCGAGGGGTTTCGACCGGAGCTCAATTTCCAGCTTGTCGAGTTGTTCGGTGGCCTTCATCCCCGGTCGTTTCCAGAGCCGCGTGAGAAGCTTCAGTTCGCGGCCCAGGCAAAGCGTTTCGTCGCCGCCCGCACGTGCAAGAGCCGCGCGTAATTTGGACGGGATGGTGGATTCAGAGGTCAGTAAAATCTGACTATCCAGCACCACACCGGCGGCGCCGCCCGCGTAACACGCCGCAATCGTATGGGCGCCAATCCCGCCATGAATCCAAACCGGAAGAGAGCTTTCGCGGAGCAGCCGCTGCAACAAAATGAAACTGGTTTCCTCGCCGACGATTCCGCCTGCTTCCTGACCTTTCGCAACCAGGCCATCGGCGCTGGCCGCGAGAGCTGCCTGGAGCTCTTCGGATGAAGTCACTTCGGCCAGCACGCGGCGCCCGCTTTTCTTGAGAGTGGCGGCAAAGGCGGCAAAGCCGGCGTTTAGCGCACCGGTCAGAATGATCGTACTGGCGGACTGCGGAAGGGCCGCAATCAGTTCGCCCGTGGTTTTGAGGTAGGCGTCTAATTTCACCGCGAAATCGCCATGCGCCAGGCGCGCCACGCGGTCGATCGCGGCCTGCGCCACGGCGCGGTCCGGCGTCGCTTCCAGATTCAACACACCGGTCGAGAAAACGGAACCCGAGAACGCCAAACTTGAGAACGACTGATTGGCGCCACGCCGGGTGGCCGCGATGACGGGGCCCAAATTCAGCATGCCCGGCAGATTTTCAACGAAAATGACGAATTGATCGAGGTTCATTCCGGTATCCCTTGCTCCCTGTACAGCGCTCCCTATACTGCGGCTGGCTGCGGATCGGTCTGTGAGCTGCCCCACTCGCCGGGCTGCGTTTTCTTGAACTCTTCCACCCATTCCCGGTTGATCTCGTCTCCGGACCGCAGCGTCGTCTCCGCGCCGCAGTTGGCGCACTTCAGACGAAATCCGAGCGAAGCTTCGAGCGCGCCGCCGCAACTGGAGCACGCCGCGGGCGTAAAGGACAGCAAGCCGTCGATCATCCGGATCCAGGTCGACACCAGCAGGAAGTATTGGTTTACATCCTTCAGAGAAACCTCGCCCTCGAAATGGGAGGCATCCTCGGCAGGCATGCGCGCTTCCAGCAACGTCTTTCCCATCTGCGTCAGATGTCCGTCGTGTTCGATCACATCCGGACCATACGTTTCAATCGCCGTTTGCAGAATGCTTTTCTCGGGAAGCCAAACCCGGAACTGGGACTCGACTTCCATAGAAATCTCGATCAGGTCCAGAGACTCGGCGCCCAAATCGTCCAAGTGGACATCGGGAACGACCTGCTTTGAATCGATGTGGAGGCTTTGCGCGACAATGGCCGCGAATTTCTCCTGAATCTGCTCCTCCGTCATCCAGGTGTTACTCATCGTTGCTAGCGTCCTCATTTCGTCACCCTAACCCTTCAATGGGCGCCATGCCCGCACAGCCAGAACGGCGTTCTGCCCTCCAAAAGCGAAGGCATTCACCAACGCGTTGCGGATCTCACCTTTCCGGCTCCGGTTCGGCACATAGTCTAGATCGCACTCCGGGTCGGTTTCCTTTAGGTGCATGGTCGGGGGAATCACTCTATTTTCCATTGCTTTGAGGGTGAAAACCAAATTTGAAACACCGGCGGCCGAAATTGTATGGCCGATTTGACCTTTGTTTGACGAAATCGGGGTCCGGCGCGCATGGCCGCCCAGCACTTTCTTGATCGCCGCCGTCTCAGTGGCGTCGTTTTTTGGGGTGGACGTCCCGTGGGCAGCCACGTAATCGATCTCCTCGGGAGGCGTTGCGCCTTCGCAGAGAGCGAGGCGCATCGCCTCGGCTTCGGCAACTCCGCCGGGCGACGGGTCCGTCAGGGTATGGGCGTTCAGGCTGGCTCCGAAACCGGTGATTTCGCCGTAGATTCTGGCGCCGCGCGCTTCGGCGCTCTCGAGCGATTCCAGAATCACAGCCCCGGCCCCTTCACCCATCACGAACCCGTCGCGGCGGCGGTCGAATGGCCGCGAAGCCTCCGCAGGGTCTTCGGCGCGGCTGAGCGCCCCAATCACCGAGAACGCCAGAATGCTGAGCGGACTCACCAAAGCCGCCGCACCGCCCGCCAGCATGGCGCGCACGCGCCCGCGCCGGATCAAGCGGAAGGCGTCCCCCACCGCATAAGAACTGGCGGCGCAGGCAGTGTCGTTGGTCATCGTAGGTCCGCCGATTTTCAGTAAGCGGGAGACAATGGCGGCCATTGTTTCGCCCTGCCGCCTGAAAAACGTATAGCGCGGAAGGTGGCCGCCTTCCGCGATCAGTTGCTTCATGTCCAGCGTGTATTTGCCGGGCGTCGCCAGACGGAAATAATCCCGCATCAGACGCATGTCGAGGTAATTGACGCTCATGCCCAGCGCCAGACCGAAATCTCGTGGTGCGATCGGCTCCCGGTCGAGGCCCGCATCTCGAAACGCTTCAAGAGCGGTGGGCGCCATCAGACGGACTGGCCGGCGGCACTCCGGTCCGGAATAGGACTGGATGCCGGACTCGCGAGGGATGTCGCGAACTTCTCCGGCAACGCGCGCCTGGTATTGGCTGGCATCCCAGAAACTGATCGGACGGATGCCGTTCTCGCCCGCCGCAAGACGCGCGAAGCACGTCGCCGCATCCGCACCGAGCGCATTCGCCATCCCCAGCCCCGTAATCACCACGCGATGCATTTTGCTCACTCCAAAAGTAATGAAGGCGGGCCCGGGGTGCGTTGGTTCGCCGATCCACCGGGCCCACCTTCTGGCCTACGCGCAAAGGAGTCGGTTCTTAGTGCCCGGCGCCGTTTTTGCCGACTTTCGCAGCCACCGCGCTCTTCGCCGTGGGACGCGTCTCCTCGGCTTCGAGGAAGCCCTGCTCAACCAGATATTTGACAATCTGCCGGGCGTTCTCTTCCGCCGTACGATTCGCAGTGGGCAACGTCAATTCGGGATTGGCCGGAGCTTCGTAGGGATCGTCCACCCCGGTGAAACCCTTGATCTCGCCCGAACGCGCCTTGGCGTAGAAGCCCTTCACGTCGCGCGTTTCGCAAACCGCTACGGGAGTATCGACGAAAACTTCCAGGAACAGCCCTTCCGGATGCATGGCGCGCACCTGGTTGCGGGTTGCCGCATAGGGACTAACCGCGGCGCAGATCACCGCGCCGCCATGGCGCGCAATCTCCGAGGCCACAAAGCCGATGCGGTTGATATTCAGATCGCGATCCTCGCGCGAGAAGCCGAGGCCTTTCGACAAATGCGTGCGGACCACATCGCCATCGAGCACCGTCACCTGACGGCCGCGCTCATTCAACATCACCGTAAGAATTTCGGCGATGGTGCTCTTGCCCGCGCTCGGCAGCCCGGTGAACCACACCGTGAAGCCCTGCTCGGTCCGCGGGGGGTAGGCCGACCGCAGAACGGCAGCCGTCTCTTTCCGGGTGAACCATTCGGGCAACTGCTTGCCCTTGGCCAGAAAATCATTGCGCACCTGGGTACCGGAAATATTGGCGATCTTAGCGCCCTCGGGCACGCGGGTCACCTGCTCATAGCGATCTTCCTCAGGCAGGTATACCATTTCGTCGAACGGCAGCATCTTGACGCCGATCTCCGCGGAGTGTTCAGCGACCAGTTCGCGCGCTTCCGTACCGCGGTAGAACGGCTTGCCGGTGGAATCGACGCCCGGCCCGGCATGATCGCGTCCCACGATGAAGTGGTTGGCGCCGTAGTTGCGCCGGATGATCGCATGCCACAGAGCTTCGCGCGGTCCAGCCATGCGCATGGCGAGGGGCAGAAGGCTCAAAAGAGTGTTGACTTCGTCGTAATAGTTGTCCACCAGCGCTTTGTAGACGCGGACGCGTGTGTAGGTATCCACGTCGCCCGGCTTGGTGATTCCCACCACCGGCTGCAGGAGCAGGCATGCGCCGGACTCCTCGGCCGCCCGTTTGGTGAGTTCTTCGTGAACGCGATGCATCGGATTGCGCGTCTGGAACGCCACCACGTTGGGGTTGGACATGGCTTCCAGCATCTCGCGTACCTGCTTCGGGGTGTGGCGCAACTCCGGAAAATCGTAGTGGCGGGGGATTTCGAGAACCTGCAGAGGTCCCGAAAGGTTGAACCGGCCCCAGCGCTTCATCTCGGCGACAAATGGGTGCTTCGCGTCCAGAGTTCCGCAAACCTTCTGAGCTTCCAGTTCAGGATCGCGCTCGTAAATCTCTTCAATCGTCATGATCGCGAGGCGGTTATTCTTCGCGCTGCGCAGGGCGATTTCCTGACCCACCTTGTACAAGCTCGGGTCAACGACGGTGAGGGTGATGGGGATCGGAAACACCGTCCCATCCTTCAGTCGCATACTGTTCAAGACACTGAAGTAGTCTTCCTTGCCCATAAAGCGGTCCACCGGCGAAAACGCGCCGACGGCCAGCAGTTCCAGGTCGCAGAGGGTTCGTTCGCTGATTTGGATGGACGCGAGGTCGCCAGCGTGCGCGACAAGCCGCTCGACATCGGTATCCGGTACCAGCAGATCTTTTAAGACGCCCCCATAGGGCGTGATCAAGGTGGTTGTTTGCGTCGAATTCATAAGAGATGAGTGCCTTTATTCTTTCAGAGTACGTTTAGGAGCCCCTAATGGGCGTTAAAAACAAGTTGATAACCGGTGGCGAAAAGCAGCGACCCCAGACCGACCCGCAAAGGGCGGCTGGGCAACCGGGGCGCCAGGTAGCTGCCAATGAGAACTCCGGGAATGGATCCGGCCAGCATAACCGGTACCATCCCCCAATTTACATGCCCCGCGCTTCCATGCAGAAACGCCGTCGCGGAAACCAGCATGGCGGCGTGGAAGACATCGGTTCCCACGACGCGCGCTGGGTTGTTGGGGAATAGAATCATCAAAAAGGGGGCGATCAGCGTACCGCTTCCCACCGAAGTCATACCCACCGAAAACCCGATGACCAGTCCCCAAAAGACCGTACACAAAATCTTATTGCGCTCAACAAAGGAATTCGGGTGGGGATCTTCCCTTCGTCTTAGCGTCCGGACAATCATGGTGATTGCGCCGATCACTAAAACGGTACCAATCGCCTGCTTCACCATTTTGTCCGCGTTCATTCCGTGCGCATGCATATACCGGATCGCCAGAAATCCGCACGTACCGCCCGGAATGCTGCCGCAAGCCATGAAGAGAGCGATCCGCAGATCCACAGTCTTTTGCTTCCAGTGCATCCAGGCTCCGACAATTTTGGTCACGGCGCCATACGCCAGATCGGTACCAACGGCCACCACCGGCGCCATCCCTCCAAACAACAGCAGAAGAGGGGTCATCAGCGCAGCTCCGCCCATACTGGTCAACCCGACCAGAATGCCGACACCGAAGCTCATGAACAGCAATCCGAAGGGGTTCATTAATCTTGAATTTGGCTAAAGCGTATATCGGTCAGAGGATTCGTACCCGCTTGGGGGAGCCGGGTATTGCTCTGGGCCGCAAATCCCGCTGCTGCGTTCAACTGCACACGTGGGCGGGAACTACATAGTGACGCGACTAGGCGTAAGCGTTTCATCCAACGGGCGCAGAGACCCTGCGTTGTTTCCTCCGTGCTTAAAATTGAGAGTACAGAGGGCGAGGAGCGGACCGAAGAAGCTAACGTGGCCAAACTCTAAGGGACAAGCTTTGCCTTTGATTGTAGGCGTGACTTTTATCGCTTGTCAAGACGAATTTGTCTGTCCGGCGGTTTTCAGGATTCTGGTACTTGCTTGTCTTCTCTTCAGCTTACGGACCGAAGAGCGTATTACAGGGATGTGCGATTCAGTCCAATTACCAGGGCGAATTGAAACGAAATTGTGTCCGAATTCTAGTACTTCTCTCGATTGAAAGCGGCTCGAAAGCTCAAGTGAATTCTCCGCCGGCGCCGGGGTTCGACGAGACTCCTGGGAGAAGCTGCTCACGAAATGTCAAGCCCACTTGACACAAAAGTTTTTTATGCCTACCATTAGATGCTTTTGCTGCAAATGAATTTGTTACAAACGTAGCCTGCAACACCGTTCGGCACTTTGGGGGGTCCTCGCAAATGACGTTCGATATCGGTGAAAAGGTGGTCTACCCAAATCAAGGGGTCGGCACCATCGAAAACATCAGCAGCCGTAACTTCGGCGCTCAACCTGAGCAGTTCTATCTTCTTCGCCTCGCCTACAGCAGCATGACCGTAATGGTGCCCGTTTCCAACGTGGGCAGCATCGGACTGCGCCGGATCACAAAGACTTCCGAAATCACGAAAGTCCTCAACTATCTGGCCACGGGCGAATGCCACAACCATCCCGACTGGAAATACCGCTTTAAAGTCAACAGCGACAAAATGCAAAGCGGCAATCTTCTAGAGATCGCGGGAGTCTTCAAGGGCCTGCTTATCCTGCAGGCTGATAAATCGCTTTCCTTCCGGGAAAAGAAAATGGTCGAGCGGGCGCGGCATATGCTCGTTTCCGAGATCTCGATCGCGCGCAGTATGCGTCCGGAAGAAGCCGAGGAAGCCTTACGGAAGGCTCTCTCGAAGTCCAGTATTCTTCTTCCCGCCGTAGTTTAGGCAGCACCCGCAAGCCGCATTTCACGAGCCCCGACCGCAAGGGAGGGGCTCACTCCTTAATTCTCCACCCTAATTCACGACCCTCTTCCCGAACGTACGCTTCCCCAGCAGAAAAACAATAATCACCGATGCCGGCAGAGCCAGCAGAATCCAGAACAGCGGGAGCGTGGGAAAGTCCCGCCCTCCCGTTGGCGGCACCATCGCATACCGCAAACCCTCCGCCGCATAAGTAAGGGGATTCAGCAGCGTCATCACCTGGAACCAGCGAATGCGGCCGAGCGCGCCCCACGGGTAGTAAGTGCAACCGGTGAACAGCAGCGGCGTGAAGATCAAAGTGAACATCAGGCTGATCTGATCAGGCTTGATGATCGTGCCTATCAACAGACCCACCGTGGATCCCACCAGGCCGGTCAGCAGAACCATGGCGACAAGAGTGAACATTCGATCGGTCCGCACTGCGAAGCCGCTCCCCAGAATCACCCATCCCAGCGGAAAAATCACGGAACTCGCCACCGCGCCCCGCAGCGCCCCAAACAACACCTTCTCCAGCGCCACGAACCAAACCGGCATCGGCGCCAGCAACCGGTCGTCGATCTCCCGCGCAAATCCAAGATCCAGCACCAGCGGCAGCGTCACCCCTTGCATGGCCGCGATCATACCGGTGAGCGCCACAATCCCCGGCAGCATCAGAGCCGCGAAATTTGGCGCCGCCAGCCCGATCCCCGGCAGTACCTTGCCGAAAATGAATAGAAAAAACAAAGGCTGCATTAACGCTTGCATCAGAAAAGGAACGAACTCCCGCCCCGTCACCACCAGATCGCGTTGAAAGGTGGCCAGCAATGCGGATAACGCCAATCGTGTTCGCGAACCCATTTATCTAAGATGCCTCCCGGTGAGCGACAGAAAAACCTCTTCCAGCGAGGGCTTCTTCACGCTCACATTCCGAACTTCCGCGCCGCACTCGGCAATCGCCTGCGCGGCGCTCCCAATCAGCAAATGCACGTTGTCGCCAAAAAGCCTGTGGGTGTAATGCCCCGGTTCTTCCGAATCCGCGTCGGCCGTCGTATCCACTCGCGCCGTCCCCGGCAGCGATCGCAGCATCGCCGCGATCCGCTCATTCATTCCGGCATGGTCCGCGCTGGCCGTGAACGTCTGCAACTCCAGAGCGCTGCTCCCCGGCAGAGTTCGCTTCAGCGCCTCTGGTGAATCGTTCACCAGAATCTTCCCGTGATCCATCACCGCAATGCGGTCGCACAGATGGTCGGCTTCCTCCATGTCGTGCGTGGTCATCAAAATGGTCAGGCCGCGCGCCCGCAACTCCCCAATCCTCTCCCAAAGAAACAAACGCGATTGCGGATCCAGGTTATTCGTTGGCTCATCCAGAAACAGCACTTCCGGTTCGTGCATCAGCGCCCGCGCGATCATCAGCCGCTGCACCATGCCCCCGGAATACGCGCTCACCTTCTCGTTCTTGCGCTCCCCCAATCCGAGTTGTTCAAGCAGACGATCCGCCATCTCGCCACGCTCGCGCCGCCCCACCCCGTGATAAGCCGCGTGGAACGTCAGGATCTCGCGCACCTTCAGGCTCCGATCCAGATTGCTCTGCTGCGGCACCACGGCAATGCGCCGCTTCACGCCGATCGGATCCTCCGCAACATTCACCCCGCCGATTGAGGCCGTGCCCGACGTCGGAACAATCGCCGTCGTGAGCACCCCTATGGTGGTCGTCTTTCCCGCGCCGTTCGGCCCCAGAAGCCCGAAAATCTCTCCCCGCCGCACGGCAAACGATACATCGTCCACCGCGATGGCCTTCGCTTTCGCGTAACGCTTGACGAGGTTCGTAACGACTACGGCATTTTCAGGTTGGTTAGCAAACCCGCTCACAAAATCTCCTGGACCATTATGGACTGCCCGCCCGAACTTTGCCTCTCGCATCCCACTTTCGGCATCCGTACAATAGAAATGCGCTATGCCCGCTTCCGGAACAATCATTGAGAGCGACCGCGGAGGACTGCCCCCCATAGAAATCGGGCCTTCTTTTGGCGGAGGCGACGGGGATTCCAATGAGGACCGCGGCGGGCGCCGCTCGGTCGGCGTCGCCGGCGTCATCATCGGGATGATTGCCAGCACCATGACCTTTATGGCGCTCGCCAGCACGTTGATTCTGGCTCATGTGCTCAACCGCAACTGGATCTCCCTTCCTGTCCCCCGCATTCTCTGGCCCAACACGGTCTTACTGCTGATGAGCAGCGTGGCCATCGAAATGGCGCGCCATGCTTTGAAAAAAGGGAAGCGTGACCGCTTCAATCTGCTGTGGTGGATCGGCACATTCCTCGGAACGGGCTTTCTCGTCGGGCAGACGATCGCGTGGATGCAGCTCCGTTCCGTGGGCGTTTACATGAACACCAACGCGAGCCACAGCCTCTTCTACGTCCTGACGCTCACCCACGCCGCGCACGCTGTGGGCGCTCTCGTGGCTCTGCTGTGGGTCGGGATTGCCGCGCTGCGCTTTCAACTCGGACCGGGCAAACGAACCGGCGTATTGGTCTCCAGCATTTTCTGGCATTTTCTCGATGTGATGTGGTTGTGCCTGATGGCGCTGTTTCTATTCTGGGGATGAGCACCGCACTCAGCGCGATCACAGCACAGGCACGCCGCATCAACCGCCGCGAAAAAGGACTGCCCCTTCTCTTAGTCGGGGACGCGCTCCTCTTCTTCGTTTTGATCTCCGCCTATCTTGTGGCCCGCGCCGCTTCCCCCACATGGCCTCGTCCACTGCACTTCCCTTCCGGTCTGATGACCGTAGCCATGATCATGTTTGCCCTCGCGGCCAGCGGCACCATGCGTGTAGCAGTCCAGTACGCGAAAGAAAAAGATCTCGCGATGGCCCAGCGAATGGTTGCACTGGCGGTCGTGGGTTGGGGCACGTTTCTGTTTCTTTTGGCCATGGAATGGGGACGCCTCTATTTCTTCGAGCATGTGCAATTGCTCTCCAATCCCTGGCATGTGGCGGCGCTCGGCATCTCGTACTACGGCATAACCGGGATTCTGGCGGCGCACGTGCTGGCCGGAACCGTCTGGCTGATCGCAGCTTCACAGCACGTCGGCGAGTGGCGTCTCGTCAGCCTCGAAATCTTCGTGGATTATGTGAATGCGGTTTTTCTCATCGTGGCGTTTCTTTTGATCTTCAGCTCGATGGATTTGAGCGGATTTTAGCGGTTTTCGCGTGGGCTACGGGAGGGTCGAACGCAGGAAGCAACAAAGTTCTCTTTGCATTCCCGAGCCACGTCAGTATATACCATAGTATAGACTCCGAAGGAGACCCTGCCCATGCTCGATACAAAGATCGCAAAGCTGTTCAAAAACGGTTCCAGCCAGGCGGTGCGTTTACCCGCCGAGTTTCGCTTCGAGGGCCACGAGGTCTACGTGAGGCGTGATGAAGTCACTGGCGACGTAATCCTCTCCAATCGCCCCGGCGCAAAAGTTTGGCGAGAATTCTTCGACACGATGCACTCTATCAACGTGCCCGACGACTTCTTAACCGACCGCCCCATGAATACTCCCCCTCAAGAGCGCGATCTCTTCGCCGACGACTAAGTGAGCGCGCTCTATATGCTCGATACAGATATATCGAGCGACATCATCAAACGGCGTTCTCCCAAAGTCGAAGCGGAATTATCGGCGCTTGAGCCCTCCATGGTCTGTGTCTCCGCGATGACCCGCGCGGAACTGCTTTATGGTCTGAAGCGCCTTCCCCCCGAACATCGCTTACACGTGGGTGTGAAGCGGTTCCTGAAAATCGTCAGGGTGCTCTCATGGGATGCGGAAGCCGCCGAGTTCTACGCCGAGATCCGCCATCACCTGATGACGACGGGGCAGCAAATCGGCGAACTCGACATGATGATTGCCGCGCATTCCCTTTCCGCCGCGGCCGTTCTGGTCACCAACAACACGTCGCTTTACGCGCGAATTCGGTCTCCGCTGATCATTCAGAACTGGGCGTAAGCAATCCTGCCAGCAATGCCACACGATCCGCGATGCGGTCCACCAGCATGTTCTCGTTCGCTGCATGCGCTCCTTCTCCAACCGCACCCAGACCATCGAGCGTTGGTACACCCAGCGCAGCGGTAAAATTGCCGTCCGATCCGCCTCCGGTGGCGGATTCTTCCACTTCCACTTCCATCTCGCGACCCCGGCGCTCAGCCTCGCGAAACCATCTCGCCACGCCTTTGGTTCGTTCCATCGGTGGCCGGTTCAGCCCGCCTTCCACTTGAATGGAACAGCGTTTGTCAAACGGCTTGAGCGCCCGAAACTTCTCATCGAGCGGCTTCGCATCGCGCAATTTCGCGATGCGAATATCGACGTGCGCGGTGGCTTCCGCGGCCACCACGTTGGAGCGCGTGCCACCCGCCACCACGCCCGGATTCACCGTAATCCCTTTGGCGATGTCCGTGAATTCGGCAACTTTCAATAACTGCCGCGAGAGTTCCAGCACCGCGCTGGCGCCCGCCTCGAAATCGACCCCTGCATGCGAGGCTCGTCCTTTCACGCGAATGTGGTAATCGCCCACGCCTTTCCGCGCCGTCTTCAATTTCCCGCTGAGCCCGGTTCCAGGCTCAATCACCAGAACCGCCCGGCTCGCCAGCGCATTCTTCTCCGTAAGAGCGCGCGAACTGTGGCTGCCCGTTTCCTCGTCCGCGTTCAGTTGCAATAGAACGCGCGCAGGGACCTTAGTTTCAAGCTCCCGCAGCGCCTTCACGGCCATCAGCGCCAAGGCCACGCCGCCCTTCATATCGAGCACACCGGGGCCCCACAGCCTTCCATCGCGCTCCACACAAGGCATGCGCGTCAGCGTTCCCATGGGCCACACGGTATCGTAATGGCCCAGAATCAGAATCCGCCCGCCATAGCGACGGCGGCCGGGGAGCGGAAACTCGCAAAGCAAATGGCCGCCGCGCGCGGTCTTGACCCTCGCTCCGAAACGCTCCTCCGCCATGCCGCGGAACCAACTCGCGAATCGGCCGAGCGCCGCCGGGTCGTCGCTGGGCGATTCGATCCGCACCATTTCCTGAATCAGCTCGATGGTTTCCGCCACGTGCGCCCGCGCCCACTCCAAGGTCTTCATCATCTATGGGTTGTATAATAGCGACTTCCCATGTCAATTCTGGATATCCACGCGATCCGCGCCTTGTTGCCGCATCGTTACCCGATGCTGCTGGTCGATCGCATCGTTGAACTGGAGAAAGAGCGCATCGTCGGCATCAAGAATGTGACCGCCAATGAACCTTTCTTTCAGGGCCATTTCCCGGAGTTTCCCGTTATGCCCGGCGTGCTGATCATTGAGGCCATGGCCCAGACGGCCGGCGTGCTGGTGCTGGGCCAGATTCCGGATCGCGAAAATAAGCTGGTGTTCCTGGTATCGGTGGAACGCGCCAAGTTCCGTAAGCCCGTCGTACCCGGCGACCAGTTACGGATGGAAGCCATCATCACGAAGAACAAGATCTCGGTGGCGAAGATTACCGCAAAAGCTACCGTCGATGGCGTCTTAGTCGCCGAAGCCGACCTGATGTGCAGTCTGGTTGATAAAGTAGCGCAAGCCGCCGAAGCCCCGGCAGAATAGATGCCCGTTCACTCGACCGCACTCGTCGATGCCGCGGCGAGCGTACATCCCGAAGCGGAGGTTGGCCCCTATTCCATCGTCGGGGCGGAGGTGCATATTGGGGCGCGCACGCGGCTGATGGCGCACGTCTACTGCGAAGGGCCGACGTGGATTGGCGAAGACAATCTCTTCTATCCTTACTCCACGGTGGGCGTCGCCGGACAGGACCTCAAGTACAAAGGGGAGCGCGCTGAAACCCACATCGGCGACCGTAACACGATCCGTGAGTTTGTCACCCTTCATCGCGGTACTGAAGCCGGCGGATTCCGCACCACCATCGGCAGCGACAATTTGCTCATGGCCTATGTCCACGTAGCGCATGACGTGACCATATCGAATCACTGCGTGCTATCGAACGCGGCTACTCTGGGTGGTCATGTCGTGGTGGGCGATTGGGCCTGGGTGGGGGCGTCCAGCGGCGTCCATCAATTCTGCCGCATCGGAAGGCACGCCATCGTTGGTGGCTATAGCGTGATCACGCGGGATGTTCTTCCTTTTTCCAATACCGTCACCGAGCGCGAAGCGAAGGTTTTTGGCGCAAACGGCACGGGTCTCGAGAGACGCGGGTTCGCCGCGGAGGCCATTGAACCTCTGCAGACTGCCTTTCGCCTGCTGACCCGCGCCGGTCTCAACACATCGCAGGCTTTGGCGCGCATTCAAGCGGAGGTACCGGAGACCGCCGAAGTCCGGGAATTGCTCGACTTTATCGCCTCGTCCCAGCGCGGCTTCATTAAATAGATGAAGTATGGTCTCATCGCCGGCAACGGCCGCTTTCCCATCCTCGCCCTCGAAAGCGCGCGTCAGGCAGGGGATGAGGTCATCGTGATCGCGATCAAAGAGGAGGCTTCCGCGCAAGTAGAAGCGCTCGCATCGAAATGCCATTGGATTTCGCTGGGCGCGCTGAGTAAGTTGATTGATATCTGCCATCGCGAGGGCGTTACTCAGATCATGATGGCCGGCCAGGTGAAGCACGCCAGCATCTTCTCGTCGATTCAGCCGGATTGGCGTCTGGTCAAAGTACTCGCCGTTCTGGATCGCAAGAACACGGACGCCTTGATCGGCGCGGTTACCAGAGTGCTGCATGACGAAGGGATCGAGTTAGTAGACTCCACGCGCCTGCTGAAGCACTTACTGGCGCCGGAGGGAGTACTTACCCGGCGGAAACCCAATAAGGATGAAGAGGCGAACATCCAATACGGGAGGCGCATCGCGCACGCGCTGGCGGCGCTGGATCTGGGGCAGAGCGTGGCCATTTCAGATCGAGCCTGCGTGGCTGTAGAAGCCATGGAAGGCACGGATTCCATGCTGCGCCGCGCCGCCTCACTAGTGGAAGGCAAACCCATCACTCTGGTCAAATCCGCATCCCGGCGCCATCATCTCCTTTTCGATGTTCCGGTAATTGGACCGGGCACAATCGCCACCATGCGCGAGACGAATACCACCGCGCTCGCGGTAGATG
The DNA here is from genome assembly GCA_003136675.1 of Bryobacterales bacterium. Classification (GTDB taxonomy): domain Bacteria; phylum Acidobacteriota; class Terriglobia; order Bryobacterales; family Bryobacteraceae; genus Bog-113. The sequence continues at coordinate 7,006 of PLFE01000168.1, read as the reverse complement.
CTGAACGAACACTGATGTTAGATCGCGACGAAATGCTGGGGGCGGCGAATGCCGCGAAGCTCGCGATCATCGCACATTCGTCGTAGCAATCAAAATACTCAGGCCACTGCCCCGAAAATGGCCCCCGCGGCCGACGTGATCGCCATGGCCAGAGCACCCCAGAAGGTTACCCGCAGCGCGCCCGTCAACAGGCCGGCGCCGCCCGCGCTTGCCGCCAACCCTCCCAGGAGCGCAAGAAACACGAGTGACGTTCCCGCCACCACGTAGGCAAGGATCGGTTCCGGCACGAACGCAGCCACCAGCAAAGGCACCGCTCCTCCGACACCGAAACTGGCGGCCGACGCCAGCGCAGCCTGTATCGGACGCGGGGTGACGGTCTCCGAAATGCCCAATTCGTCCCGCGCATGCGCACCCAGCGCATCATGCGCCATCAACTGCTCGGCAACCTGCTTGGCAAGCGCGGGATCAAGGCCCCGCGCGACATAAATAGCCGCCAGTTCCCGATGCTCGCCGGCATTGTCGTTCTTGATCTCCTCGCTCTCAAGAGCCAGATCGGCCTTTTCTGTGTCCGCCTGTGAGTGAACCGACACGTACTCCCCAGCCGCCATCGACATCGCCCCGGCGACCAATCCTGCGAAGCCCGCGATTAATACGTTCCCGTGTGTCCCATGCGCCGTCGCCACACCCAGCACCAGGCTCGAGGTGGAAAGGATACCGTCGTTCGCGCCCAGCACCGCTGCGCGTAGCCAGCCGGTTCTCTCGGTGCGGTGCGCCTCTCTCTGGCCTGCCGACATTAGCGAGGAATGTCGCCTTTCTCCACCGGATAGCCTTTGGCGATCCAATCGTCGTGCAGATTCGTGGGAAGGATCAGAGCCTTCACCCGACGGTAGCCCAGTTCCTTCAACTTCTGAAAAGCGGGACGGATGTTGGGGCACCTCTCCATCGGGCAGCAGCCACAATAAAGAACAATTTGGCGGTCCTTCGCGATGGAGGCCGCTGCTTTGGAAAGGGTTTCCAGGCCTTCCGGTTTCCCCGCGGGCCCTGCGTAGACTGCGCCTGCGATATGCGCCCCGTTGAAGAGAATTCGCGGGCCCACCATCAGGACTTCCGGACCGCCCGCGAGCGCCTTCGCCAGTTTCTGGGGCTGAATGGTCTCTTGCGGCGTCCACGGATCGGAACTGCCGCGCCCTATCTGAAGGACGGAGAGAAATAGAATGGCACAAACAAACCGCGTGATCATAGTTAGCTGCCGCCTGCCCCCGCGCTTCCCACCCGGGCTCCCGGTATAAAGCGCCCCACGCTCCTCAGTTTGGCAAGCCTCTTGAGGGATTTGGCAACGGGTTCCACAAACTCCGGATTGATGTCGGCCTCCGCCTGGTGGGCAATGATCCATTCGAGAAAGCTCCACCGGTCGAAGCACAGGATATCGGGAAATGCCGCTTGCAGATCCTGAGACTGATGATAGAGGTGCATCGCGAAGTTCGGAAGCTTCGGCCACCACGCCCAATCCTCGTAATCGTCCTGCCAACGGGTTCCCGCCCACTCCACCAGGCTACGCCGCACGGGCTCGATGAAATGAGGGTCCAGTTCTACGATCTGCGCGCCGGCACGGACAAACCAATCCGCATAATCGGCGCGCGCGGGCCCCCGCAGATCGATGAATGTTTGTCTCAGGTCCGGCCGCAAACTATGTAATTGGAACGCGGCATTGGTGATCAGAATTGGGCCATAGCTGCCGTTCCCCCCAACTTCACACGGCTGGTTCAACCACTCGAAAAAAGAACGCGGCCCGGTAGCAGCCGGATCCCCCTCCCAGTTGCACTTGCGGCATAAATACAAATAGAGATCCACCAGTAGAGCCGCCGTGGGCACACCATTTTGAAAACGGGCTTCCTCCGGGCTTTCCTCCAAGGCACTTTCCTCCACTGCCACTTCTCCTGATTTCTTGAATGGATTCAGCGACGCCCGGCGAACGCGCGGCGCCGCGATGATGGGATCGGCCGGGTCCATCGAATAACCGAGCTCTTCGATTAGCGCCTGGTAGGGTTCTCGGCATAACCCCTCGCAAACATCTTCAGGCAGAACCTGCGGCCAGCCCCCGACCTTTCCCTCGCGAAAGAATCCCCCATGCTTCCCAGCCAGGCGCCGCATAAGGGAGAAATCACAACGCTCAATCGCGAGATCAATGTTTCGTTCGGGCACGGGGCAAATGAGCGAAGTCACCCTGGCCAGTTCCCGATGCGCGTCACGCCACAGGTCTTCGTAGCGGACAGTATGAACCCTGCCGGTTCGCATCCAACTCAGTGAACACTCCAAATCATCCTGAAAGCTGCCGCTCGCGTCGCTTAAGATTTCAGATCGCTCGTAGGGGCTGGTCAGCATCGCTCTCAAAGCGCTTGCTTCGATTTCTGCCGCTTGGAACCTGCGAACGTGGTGGTAAAGCGAGACCAGGATGTCGGCGGGATGGCGAATCGCCGTTACCAGAACAGGATTGATCTCTTCGATCCAATCGAGGATTTCGGGCGTTGGACGAACGTGGTGGAATAACACCCAGCGACCACCCAACGCCGCGGCCTGCTTCGGGTCGAATGGGTGAAGGAGACCTTGCTGGGGTAGATCGTATATCGCACTGAGCAGGCGGGCGAGCCAGGTATTGCCCGTCTTCGGGGTGCTAAGAATCAGAATGCGCAGCGCACTGGTATCCACATCTCTGTGCGTCGGGTTCGCGTGTTGCAAAATGGTTAACTACCATTAAACACCAGATCGACAACGGGCGCGGTGATTCTCGATTGCGATATTGTTTAGGAATCCACACATGCGGTTTCCTCGATCAAAGTTGACATACGGCATCGTTGCTGGTTTCTCTTGCATCTGCTCGTTGCGAGCGCAGGAACCCGCGGCCCATCCCAGAGTAGATATCGGGCGGATGTTCTTCGGGCTCAATGCCACGCCCAATCCCGAAGCAGTGGATCGCGGCCAGAAGATGTTCGTGGCCAATTGCGGTTTTTGCCACGGCTCGAACGCTAACGGAGGCAACTCCGGTCCCGACCTGGTTCGATCCGTTCTGGTCCTTCACGACGAGGGCAGCGGCACCCAGATTGGTCCTGTGATCCTGAACGGCCGGCCCGATAAAGGGATGCCCAAGTTTGCCTTTACCGAATCTCAGGTCAAGGACATTGCGCAATTCCTGTTGGAGCGCGGGCAGTCCGCCGTAAACCGGATGAACTATAAAATTCTGGATGTGAACACCGGCGATGCGGGGACCGGACGGGCAACCTTCCAGCAACGCTGCGCCTCGTGCCACTCCTCTGAGGGCGACCTGGCCCACATTGCCGCGAAGTATGAGCCTGTCGCTTTGCAGTCGCGATTCCTCTACCCTGTCACGCACACTTTTCCAGGCATGCCTTCGGCACCGGTAGATCCCCGGTCTCAAGTCACCGTTACCGTGACCGTGCCGGGTGGGAAGACCTATTCGGGCGCATTGAAAACGATCGACGACTTCAGTGTTTCGCTTATCGACTCCGATGGCGAGTACCATTCCTGGCCGTTATCGGAGGAAAGTCAGATTCGGGTGGAAGTTCATGACCCACTGAAAGGCCATGAAGAGTTACTCAAACAATATACGGACGCGGATATGCATAACATCCTGGCTTATCTGGAGACGCTGAAATGATCTCTTATCGGGCACTTGGATTAGTCGTGGTGGCAGCCGCGCTGCTGGGCGACGGTCTGGATCCGGCGAAGCTCCTGAAGCCGCCTGTAGACACCTGGCCCAGCTACAACGGAGACTATTCCGGGAAGCGCTTTAGCAGCTTATCGCAGATCAATTCGACCAATATCCGCGATCTGCACCTCGCTTGGGTGTATCACGCCGATAGTGGAGGCGGCAACCCATTTGGCGGACAAATTAAATCTACTCCTCTCGAAGTGGATGGCGTTCTTTACTTCACCGTGCCGGATCATGCGTGGGCGGTGGACGCCATCACAGGCCGCGAGCTCTGGCATTTCAAATGGCAGACCAAGGGCGGAATTCATATCGGAAATCGAGGCGTCGGTATCTACGGCGATTGGCTCTTTTTTGAAACCCCCGACGATTACCTTGTCTCGCTCAACAGGAACACGGGGAAGCTGCGCTGGAGCGTCGAGATCGCGGATGTGAAGCAGCAATACTTCGCCACGCCGGCTCCGCTGGTGGTCGGGAACCATGTATTAGTTGGAGTCGGTGGAGATTCGCTGGATGTTCCGGGTTACCTTGAAGCGCGCGACCCCGAAACGGGAAACGTGCAATGGCGCTGGAACAGCGAACCGAGCCCAGGCGAGCCTGGTTCCGAAACGTGGCCCGACAAGGAATCGATGTCGCACGGCGGCGGCATGACCTGGATGCCCGGCACTTACGATCCGCAGTTGAACCTCATCTATTGGGGCACCGGCAACCCCAATCCCGTGCACGCCGGCCAGGGGCGCAAAGGTGACGATCTTTGGACCTGTTCCATCGTCGCCCTGAACCCGGACAACGGCAAGCTTGTCTGGTGGTTCCAGCCCTCGCCGCACGACACGCACGACTGGGACTCCGTTCAGACGCCGGTGATTTTTGACGCGGAGTTCGAGGGTAAGCCGCGCAAACTGCTCGCTCAAGCCGCCCGCAATGGCTATTTCTTCCTTCTCGATCGGACCAATGGGAAGCACCTTGTCACATCTCCGTTCGTCAGCCTCAATTGGTCGAAGGGTATTGATGCGCGCGGCGAACCGATTCCTAATCCCGCGAAGGAACCTAAGACCGATGGCACACTGGTGAATCCCGCCTCGGGCGGGGCGACTAACTGGCCGCCGCCCAGTTTCGATCCGGAAAACGGATTGTTCTATGTGAGCGCCGTTGAATCTTACAGCATTTACTATCTCACCGATACAGACGACCGGCCGGAAGGCTACGGCGGAAGGGATAGCGGCGTATGGTCGCAATCGTCGCTCAAAGCCATTGACTACCAGACCGGTAAGGTTCGCTGGAGCCATACGTTTCCGGGCGCGGGCGGTTCGGTCTCAGGCTTGCTCACCACCGCCGGAAAATTACTCTTCTCCGGCGATCCCTCAAACAACCTGATCGCCTTTGATCCTGCGTCTGGAAAGATTCTCTGGCACACCACGCTGGCCGCTCAGATCTCGAATGGACCGATGACCTACGAGCGCGACGGCAAACAATTTCTGGTGGTGGGCGCCGGAGATATGCTCTATGCGTTCACAGCGCCAACGAAATAGCCTTCCCGTTGAGGGGCGTGCGAGAATCAGAGTGGCATAAGCGCCTTGAATGTCCGACTCGCCCGTTCGAACGAAACGACCGAAGGTACCGAATTGGTTGTTTCCCGCCGCCGGATTCGCGGTCTCTATCGTCAGCCTTTTTCTCGCGTTCCGAAAGTTCGACTACGGGGAACTGGGCCGTGACGTCGAGCATCTGATCTGGCCGTGGGTGTTGCTCGGCGTTGCATTCGAGTTGGTTACTTATGTTGTCGACGGGTGGCGCTGGCTGGTGATACTCAGTCCCGCGGAACAGCCCTCCATGCTGCAATGCACCCGTGCGACGTTCATCGGAATCTTCGCCAACGACGTTCTGCTGTTGAAGGCTGGGGAACTGATCCGCCCCTACTTGCTGACCCGCTGGGCCGGTGTACCACTCTCGCTCTCGTTTACTTCCGCCGCGATTGAACGCATCATGGACGGAATCGCGATGGTCTCCTTGTTCTATCTGACCTCGCTCGACGTCCCCAATCTGCCTTGGGAGCTTCGCGACAGCATGTTCGTGTTCGCCGTCATCGTCGGATCGGTGACAGCCGTGTTCCTTCTCGTGTTGTTCTACAGGACTCACGCGCACCGGGTGGTATCCGGCGGCAAGTGGACCTGCAAGTTTATCCATCTACTGGAGGAGATTCATTTACTTGGCAACTGGCGTACCCTCGGGATTGGTTTCGCCCTCACCTTCCTTTACTTCCTTTGCCAATTCCTGGCGATGTTCTGTTTCGCAAGGGCCTTCAACTTCGACTTCGGCTTGAAGGATTCCGCATTTGTGTTGTTGGTGATCCGCTTCGTCACCCTGGTGCCGGCGGCGCCGGGAAACCTCGGCGTCTTTCAACGCGCGGGCGAATTCGGCTTGCACTTATTGATGGTGGAACCTTTCAACGCGAAGAGTTTCGCCTTGATCGCATATTTCTTCATCACTGCCCCGCCGATGGTAGTGGGCGCCATTGCCGTCATGTTGACCGGCATGAGCATTGGCGAGATTCACAAACAGGCGCATCACGCACGGCGCGAGCATGAAGCCACCCGGAAGATCCCCCAGACCGAGGTCAGTTGACCGGTTCCACTAACTGATCAGCTTCTGAACTACATTGCCTTCCACATCCGTCAAACGGAAATCCCGCCCCATATAGCGGTAAGTCAGCCGTTTGTGATCGAAGCCGAGCTGGTTCAATAAAGTCGCCTGAAGATCGTGAACATGGATCGGATCTTCAACGATGTTAAAACATAGGTCGTCCGTCTTTCCCAGAACGCGGCCACCCTTGATTCCGCCTCCAGCCATCCACATACTGTAAGCCACCGGATGATGATCGCGCCCTGCGTTATTGGCATCCTCCGGTTTGCGGATTTCACTCATCGGGGTGCGTCCGAATTCCCCGCCCCAGACAACCAGCGTATCGTCCAGCAGGCCGCGCTGCTTGAGGTCTGTGACCAGGGCATAGCAGGCGCGGTCTGTCTCACCGCACAGAAGGGGCAGCATGCCGGTCACATCGCCATGCACATCCCATCCGCGCTTGTAGACCTGCGTAAAGCGCACGCCGCGTTCGGCCAGGCGGCGAGCCATCAGGCAATTATACGGAAATGTTCCCGGCTCCCTGGCCTCTGGCCCATACAAATCCCAGGTCGACTTCGGCTCCTTGCTCAGGTCGGCAAGTTCGGGCACCGAGGTCTGCATGCGATAGGCCATCTCATACTGGCTGATGCGCGTCTCGATTTCCGG
>PLFE01000194.1 GCA_003136675.1 Bryobacterales bacterium | reverse complement strand
GGGTGTCCTTGATGGACGCCAGCGATTGGGTCAATCTTCACTACACGAACGCGCACTTGTGGGTCAAACGATTCCTGTCATCCGGTGTAACGGGACTTTCGGACCAACCCAAACCCGGGCGTCCTCGGATTTACGGCAAGGACGTTGACACCGAAGTAATCAAGGCAGCCGCGGCCCGGCCGAAAGATCTGGGCCTGCCCTTTACGACTTGGTCGCTGCCGAAATTGCAAGAATACCTGCGCGAGCAACAAGGCCTGAAGGGAATTACGCGGTCGACGATTCGGCGGCGGCTCCATCAGGAGGGATTTCACTTTTATGAGGGGCAGACGTGGTGCGAAAGCAACGATCCTGATTTTGAGGCAAAAAAAACAAAATCGTGAGCCTTTATCGCAATCCGCCGAAGGACGGAGTTGTAGTGTGCGTAGACGAAATGGGTCCACTGGCGTGTATCCCTCGCGGTGGTCGGGCCTGGGGCAAGAAACCCGCGCGCAGGGCTGATCGTTATCATCCATCCAATACGATTCAACTCCTGGCGGCCTTTGCGCCGCACACCGGCTGCGCCGTCGGCGTTCCCAGTCCGAACAAAACCGGCGAGGTTGTCCTCACGTTTCTCAAAGAAACCGTTTTGCCGCGTTTCGGAGCAGCCAGCAAGATCTATCTTGTTTGGGATAACTTCAGCGCCCACAAACGAGCACTCAATCTGTGGACCACGAGGCCGGCGAACGTCGAGATTTTCTGGACTCCTACCAACGCCTCATGGCTCAACCTCATTGAGCCTTGGTTTCTCGTGCTGGAGAAAACTGCGCTGCACAATACTCACCTCAAGACGACCGAAGCGATCGCTCAGAATCTCAAGCAGGGCATCGACTATCTCAACAATCACCCCCGCCCTTACCGCTGGACGAAAACGATTTGAATATAGCGATACTTATGAATCGCATCACTAGCTACTTTCCGGCGCAAAATTCATTTTTTGGAAAGGGTTCATGGGAGGATTGGAGCGGACAATCAAAGACGTGAAAACGCCCTCTGAAGGATTTCTTCAGAGGGCGTAATTGGGTTTTCTGGTTTCTCTTCTGGGCTTGGCGATCAGGTTTCCGGCACCCCTTCGAGGTGGTGGCCCATGCTGATCAGGTTGTCGCAGAACACTCCCAAGCCGACCCATATTTTCATGCCGTCGCCGCCCTGGTAGCGGGAGCGGTTCAAGCCGTGCCGGCGTTTGAGAACGCTGATTCTGCCTTCACAGCCGGTCCTCCATTTCTGCCCTTTTTTGAACCAGCGTTTCTTCTGTAGTTTCCTGCGCTCCGGACTCTTCGTCGAGCGATTCGGCACAGAAACCCGTTTGACGCCCATCTCGTGGGCCGCCTTCTCGCCGCGCGCCGAGTAAAACCCCGCGTCACCCGCCACCAGTTCCGGCACACAGCCCAGGCGTTGTTGATGCACTTCGATAGCCGGCACCAGCAGATCGGAGTCGCTCGGCCGCTTCTCGTACACGTCGTAGCTGGTGATGATCTGCGCCTCCGCCTCCTGCACCTTGATCATCTTGCCGAACTCGGTTGGTTGCTTGGCCTTGCCCCGGCGGATGACTTCGGTGGTCGGTTCGAAGAGGCTGACGATTTTCCCTTCCGCGTGCGTGTCGCCGCGCAGCACGCGCGCCCGTGTTTGCCGGATCACTTGCTGGACACGGGGCGCCATCGTCTCCAGTTCTTTTTTCATTCCCTCCAACGCGGCTTGTTTCTTGACATCGGCAGATCGTTTCACTCCTTCCGCGATGTCCTTGATAAAGCGCTGGGCCTGCCCCACTACGGCCACGGTCGATGTCAGCAGCTTCTGATACAGGCCCTTCATCCGCTCCTGTCCCTGCGTGCCCTTGCTGCGGCTGGCGCGGGCAATCTCCACCACCCGCAACTTCACGCTACGCGTCCGGTCGCGCAGTTTCGTCCCCACCGCGCCAGCCGCTTCTGTAACCCTCTTCATCAAGCGCGTCAAGACACGCACCCCGTCCCCCAGTAAGCTGCTGTCGGTCGGATAGTGAATATTAGTCTCGACTACAGTGGTATCGACCCGCAGCTTGCGGCCCTCGACGATCTTTTTCTCTTGGGCGATGGCTACCAGTCGCCGATGCAACTGCTCCACCGGTTCCGGCCCCAGTTGCCGCGCCAGCCGTCCCATGGTTTTGTCGTCTGGAACCTTGCCGCCGCCAATGCGCGTAAACTCCCGGTAGACCAGATTGGCGCGCACCTCCCGGTGTAACTCGTCAAAGCTCCAGTTGAACATGTGCTTGAGCGCCAGCAGGCGCAATACCACCTCGGCTGGGGTGCCTTTCCTGCCGCGAGTCTTGCTCTTTTTGCAGCGTTTGGATAAAGCCAGACGCACGATCTCGACCAGTTCCTCGTCTTCCAAGATCGCGTCACTGTGACGCATCCAGGGCTCCCACAAATCCGCCACTTCTTCGGCGATGAGGCCGTCGGCAAAAGTGGTCTGGGTACGGCGACGTTCAAGCATGGTCCGCACTCCGCAGTTGCTCGCGCTCCGCGCGCAACGCTTGTTGGTTGAGCTCGCAGATCTGTTCGAGAGTCTGCCGCACGCGCTCGAGGTTTTGCAGTTGGCGGCGCACCTGCGGGACCTGTTTGGGATGGAGAGTGATCTGGCGGTTCTTGGCGCCGGGATAGTTGACGTTGAGAACCCATTGGAGATGGCCCTGGCCGCCGGCGCAGGTGGCGCACGGGACGGTGGCGGGATGGAAGGTGTGGCGTTCGAGGAGCGAGCCGCGCAGCAGCGCATCGAGGGGAGGAAGAGAGGCGAGGAGCTTTACGGCGCGGGCCGAGGCTTGCTTCTTTTCCTTTGGTAGCATCTATGAAGATGCTACAATAACAAGCGCGAACTGTCAATACATTTTTACCGGGAAATGTTTTTATTTATAGAAAAGCAATTTGGATTTCGGCGCCCACCGCGAAAGCCTACCCCGCAAAACTAAGGATCCCGTCGCTTACGCACGCTGCCTGGCTATCCCGCACTCAGGAAAAGGAACTTTGCCCCAGAATTTTGCGCCGGAAAGTA
>PLFE01000081.1 GCA_003136675.1 Bryobacterales bacterium | reverse complement strand
AAGTGAGGATTTAGCCGCCTAAGTCTGCTTGTTCGCGGCTTGGCGGCGCCGGACATCAAAAAGGGGCGAGTGTGGGAAGGCCGGCGGGCAAGCGGAGTGAACAGCTACCGTCGGCCGAACCCGCAAGGGAGCGAGCCGATCGAGTCGACGAAGAAGAAGACGGTGATCAACGATTCGGCCTATACTCCGTTTGCAGAACATTATCAGGTGAACGGGGGCTATAGTGACTATTATGAGGGGAACATATCGGTCTCGCCGGTGTTCCTGGCCCAACGGCCAAGGCGCCACCGGAGCGCAGAACAAACCATGCGGCGGAAGCGCGAACAGAGGCTACGGCTTCCGCTTTCTGGCCTCCATCGGCACATTCGCCGGCCTCGTGCGCGGCGCGGTCGCGAGCGAGTCCTGAGAGTCGGAAGGAATGAGCGTATGAAATCCATTCCCCCTCCGGTACTCACGCTCTGGATGCCGGCACTTCTCGCTGTCGGACTGTTCCTCTTCTTAAGCGGGCTTCCGCCGGAGTACTGGGTCGTGTGGATACCACTACTTCCTGTTCTCGGATTCATGAGTACGCTTGCGGAAATCCACTATGTGGACGGCCGGGTTTGCATCAAGCGTTGGTGGGGCTCGACTTCTGTTTCCACGGCGGACGTGGAACAGGTGGGCTCGTCAGTTTTGGAGGGCATCGGCTGCTTGAGGGTGCGGCGGCCAGTGCTGCCGTGGGGGAGAGTCTATTTTGTTTCGGAGTGGTCTACATTCGACGGGCCGCATTCCTCTCTCAGTAGGAGAACGGCGGGCTTCGCGAACGGAGTGCTGTTTCTGGCAAGGTTCGCGACAGGCCTGATTCGGGCGTAGCATTCTCGCGGATGTGAGTGATGATGGCAACGGCAACTTGACTAACGATACTTTCCACACTTACAGTGGGATGCTAATGGAAGCACGGCGACGATCGATACTTACTCGTTTTCCTATGACGCGTTCGACCGCCGGGTGGAATACGCTGCACTTCCTGCTTGACGACGAAGATACGAGAGCTGCCTTGCCCCGGTAGTGCGCCCCCGCCCCGGATTTATAATTCATTCATGGCCTTCTCAAAGATGCTCACCGTGCTGCAGAACTTTCCGGACCGTCGTTTGCCGGATGTCGCGGGCGCAGTCCGGCAGGAACTGGAGAAGGCGTCCTTCGCGCAACGCGTTGTGCCGGGAGCCACGATCGCCATTGGCGTCGGCAGTCGCGGCATCGCGAACATCGCGGCCATCACCCGCGCGGTGGTGGATTATTGGAAAGCGAAAGGCGCGCACCCGTTTATTTTCCCCGCCATGGGCAGCCACGGCGCGGGTACCGCCGAAGGCCAGGCGGACGTTCTGGCGCATTACGGAATCATCGAAGAAACCATGGGCTGCCCCATCCGCAGTTCTCTCGAAACGGTTCCGCTCGGCGCGACCCCCGAGGGTATCAACACGTTTCTCGACCGGCACGCCGCCGGCAGCGACGGCATCATGTTGATCGGCCGCGTCAAGTGGCACACCGATTTTGAAGGGCGGATCGAGAGCGGTCTGTTCAAGATGATGGCCATCGGACTGGGTAAGTGGACCGGTGCGCAGCACTATCATACGCACGCCTATAAGATCGGGCTCGAAGCGACCATTCGTTCCATCGGGCGCAAGATGCTCGAGACCGGCAAAATCCTCGGCGGCCTCGCTATTCTCGAAGACGCTTATCACAACACGGGGCAGGTGACCGCCGTTCCCGTTGAGGTGATGGAGCAGCGCGAGGAGGAACTGCTGGCGCTGGTCAAGAGCTGGATGGGCAAGATCCCCATGGATCTTGATCTGCTGGTTATCGATGAAAACGGCAAGAACATCAGCGGGGCGGGAATGGACACGAAGGTGGTAAACCGGAGCGTGGAAGGCGGCTCGAACCTCTGGAGCGTCGCGCCGCGCATCGAGCGCGTCTTTGTGCGCAGCCTCAGCAAGCAAAGCTACGGCAACGCCGCCGGAATCGGGATGGCCGATATTGTGACGGATCGGTTAGTCGACATGATCGATCTGAAGTCCACGTACATCAATACGCTGACCGCTTCATCGCCCGGCTGCGGCAGCATCCCGATTCACTTCCCCACCGACAAGGAATGCATGGAGCGCATTGCTACAACCTGTGGTAAGTTCGATCAGGCGCAGATCCGGATTGGCCGAATCCGCAACACGATGGAATTGACGCCGATTGTATTGAGCGAAAATCTGCGCAGTGAGATTGAGGCCAATCCGCTGCTGGAAATTGCCGGACCGCCTTACGACCTGGAGTTCGATTCCGTGGGCAACTTACTTCCCATCAAGGCCGCGGTACACGAGCGCTTAGAAGCTTCTCGACATGTTTCGCGATAACATCCACTTCGATGTTGACTAAGTCGCCAGGCTTGTGGAATTGCAGCGCCGTCGCCTGGTAAGTGTGCGGGATGATGGCAATGGAAACATCGGGGCCGGAAATCGCGGCGATGGTGAGACTGATCCCATCTATCGCGATTGACCCTTTTTCGACGAAGTAGCGCTCCAGGTTTTCCGGCAGGCGGATACGAAGCCACCAGTTGTCGTCGCCCAAAAAATCGAGGCCGAGGATCTTCGCTTTGCCATCCACATGCCCTTGTACGAAATGCCCGCTGAGACGGGAGGAAGGCAGCAGCGGCCGTTCCAGGTTCACTCGCGAACCCACTAAAAGCGCACCAAGGTTGCTGCGGCTCAGCGTTTCCGGGGCTAAGTCGGCCGAAAAGGAATCCGGTTGCAAGTCGAGCGCGGTGAGGCACACTCCGTTCACCGAAATACTGCAACCTTCGGTAGCGTCGCTCAGCACGCTACGGCATTCGATGGTAAGGCGCGCGCCGGTTTCCCGAACCGTTCCTAACTCTTCGATGATCCCGGTAAACACCTATACCTGCCAGTCCTTCTCCAGCCAACCCTCCACCGCGAACTCGTCTGTTGAGATGGTGTGAAGCTTGATGTCTCGCGCGCGAATGGCTTCCGATCGCGTTCGCCGGCCCACGCCGCCGGCCATGGAAAGCGACTGCGTGCCGCCGAGAATCTTCGGCGCGTAGTAGAAAAAGATCTTATCGGCGGCCTGCGCTTCCAGAATGGCCCAGTTGACTTTGCTGCCTGCCTCGACGATGACGGAAAGAATCTGTTGCTGGCTCAGCCATTCGATCGCGCGCGGAATATCCGTGCGGCCGCCGCGTCCATCGAATGTGAGAACGCGGATTCCGAAAGCTTCGAGAGCCTTCCGCCGTTCCTCAGAGGCGGCGGAGGTGGTGACCACCACCACGTTTCCATCCGCTTGCTTCACCATCCGTGAATTGAGTGGCAGACGAAGCTGCGAATCAAGCACCATCCGCAGCAAAGGCCGCGAACGCTCGCGGCCGGTGCGATCGGTAAGAAGGCAATCGTCAGCGAGTACGGTTCCAATCCCGGTGAGCATGGCATCGGATTCGTGGCGAAGCTGCTGCACGTGCCGCCGCGCCGTCTCGCTCGTGAGCCAGCCTCGGTTATCGTCCGGCGCTGCGATTTTACCGTCGAGCGTAAGCGCGGTCTTCAGAGTCACCAGCGGGCGCCTGGTCTTCATAAAATGCACGAACGCCTCGTTGAGGGCTACGGCCGCGGCTCGCGCGGAGTCGTCAATCTCCACCGCAATCCCGGCGGCGCGAAGTCTCCGGAATCCATCCCCGGCCACCAATGGATTGGGATCTTCCATCGCCGCGACCACCCGCGCCACGCCCGCCGCAATCAGAGCTTCCGCGCAGGGCCCGGTGCGGCCGGAGTGCGAACAGGGCTCCAGGTTCACATACAGCGTGGCGCCGCGCGCCCGGTCGCCCGCCTCGCGCAGAGCGGCAATCTCCGCGTGATCCCGATGTTTGTAAATATGGATGCCGCTGCCCACCACGTCGCCGGCATTCACCAGCACCGCTCCTACCATGGGGTTGGGGCTGGTGCGGGCGCGTCCCTCCGCGGCAAGTTCCAGGGCGCGGGTGAGATAGTCACGTTCTGTCATTCGAAGCGCCGTTTATTCGAAAAGAGAGTCGATGAAGCTTTCGGGTTCGAACGGAAGCAGATCGTCGGCCTTCTCGCCCACTCCGATGTAGCGGATGGGCAAATTCAGTTCTCTGGCGATGGCGATCACGATGCCGCCTTTCGCGGTTCCATCCAATTTAGTCAGTACGATTCCGGTGACGCCGGAAGACTCGGTGAACTTGCGTGCTTGTTCCAGGCCGTTTTGGCCGGTGACGGCGTCCAGCACCAGCAGAACTTCGTGAGGCGCGCCCGGAACCACGCGAGCGGCCGTGCGGCTCATCTTCTCAAGCTCCGCCATTAAGTTCGTTTTGGTTTGGAGGCGCCCCGCGGTATCGACGATCACGTAATCGATCTTGCGGGCTTTGGCGGCTTGCAGCGCGTCGAAGACGATGGCGCTGGGGTCCGACCCCGGCTGCTGGCGGATCACCTCCGTGCCCGTGCGCTCACCCCACACTTCAAGCTGATCAATGGCGGCGGCGCGGAAGGTGTCGGCGGCCGCGAACAAAACGCTGCGGCCTTCTCCATGAAAACGGTGCGCCAGTTTGCCGAGCGTAGTGGTCTTCCCTGCGCCATTCACCCCGACCACCATGATGACGGCGGGCGGCTCGGACAACCGCGGTACCGGACGTTCGGAAGCCTCCAGAATTTCAAGAAGATGCTGCTTGATGAGTCCGCGCAGTTCGATCGCGTCGCCGAGTTGATGGCGTTCCACGCGTTCGCGAATTCGGTCCAGGATCTCGGTGGTGGTCTTTACCCCAATATCCGCGCTCAGAAGTGAGTATTCCAATTCATCGAGAAGATCGGCATCGATCTCTTTCTTGCCGGAGATGACGTCCTCAAGAGCGGAGACCAGCCCCGCCCGCGTCTTCTGTACGCCGAGCTTCAGCTTTTCGAGCAGCGTCGGTTCTTGCGGCTCTGCGCCGAAAAGCGTCTGGATGGCCATGTAAGTATGATTCTATCGTGGGCATCGGAAGATCATCTCAAACGCGTTGGAGAAGAGGTATGATGTTTGAAGGGATTGAGATGCCGGTATAGCATCTCAATCCCCAGATCATCTTCCGATCTCGACCGTGCGGTTGAGCCACACGATCTTCAAACGAAGACTTTCTGCTTCGCAGATAGGACGAAAGCCTGCGCTGATCGGGGGCTTTTCGCTTTGAAGCTCAAGTGCTTCGCCACGAAACTTACCGTTTCGTCACTGCGGCAGAACTAGAGAAGTGCGTGCGACGGCGGATAGTTCTCGAAAACTCCGTTGGAGCATCGTCGCCGCAACAGGCATTGAGGTAGATTCTCAATTCAGGCTGCCTGCTTCGGGATCACGTCCCGCTCGATGGCGGCCTTGTCGATGGAGTCAAGGTCAAAGCGATTCTGAATGTTTAGCCAGTATTGCGGCGAGGTGCCGAAATAGCGTCCGGGCTGCGCCGCGTGTCCGCCGTAATGCCACGCCTCCCGCTATCCGTTTTCAGTGCGCTTGCCCGCTCCCTTTTTCACCCTCTATCTTGCTCACGCGGTCCGCAACCGCTTCCAGTTCAACATCGATCGCGCGCAGCGCCGCCGAGTGGCTCCTCACTCGCATGTCCAGCGGGCTAGCCCATTTGTGAAACTCGGTGAGAAGCGCCGTCTCTACGCGCTCAAGCCGTCCATCTATCCACGCCTTGTCTTCGTCGGTCAGACTCATGTTTCGCCTTCGGGCGCCCAAACCCGCCCATTGCCTGAGTATCTCAGATTATCTTCATGAGACGCTTCCAATCGACCGTCACCGTGGAGCGATGGTTCGGCTTGACCGCGCGGTCAGAACTCCTGCGTCACCCGCATCACTTCCTCTGTCGTCGTCACCCCCAACCCAATCTTCTCCCAGCCGTCTTCCCTCAATTGCCGCATTCCATTCGCCTTCGCGGCCTTGGTGATCTGCGACGCATCCGCATTCGCCATAATCAACCGGCGGATCTGCTCATTCAACTCCATCAATTCGAAGATCCCCATGCGGCCCCGATAGCCCGTTCCATTGCACTCCGGACACCCCGCGCCCCGGAACGTCTCCACCTGCGCGCCGAACGGGCTGTACTCGCGACCCACGCTCACGATGCACTTCCGGCATATGGTCCGGACCAGCCGCTGCGCCAGCACGGACACCAGTGAGCTCGTGATCAGGTAATTCTCCACTCCCATGTCTGTCAAGCGCGTAATGGCGCTCGGCGCGTCATTGGTATGCAGCGTCGAGAACACAAAATGCCCCGTCAGCGCGGCGCGAATGGCCGTATCCGCCGTCTCGCGATCGCGCACCTCGCCCACCATGATCACGTCCGGGTCTTGCCGCACAATGTGCCGCAACCCGGCCGAAAACGACAACCCGATCTGCGGATTCACGTGGATCTGGTTGATGCCGTCCATCTGATATTCCACCGGGTCTTCAATCGTAATAATCTTGCGCTCGCTCGTGTTAATACGCTTCAGCGCGGAATACAGCGTGGTCGATTTGCCGCTGCCCGTGGGGCCCGTCACCAGGAAAATTCCATGCGGGAGCGACGTGTAGTATTCCATGCGTTCCAGCATGTGATCGTCAAAACCCAGCCGGCGCAGATCGTAGAAATCGCCCGATGAACGATCCAGTAAACGCATCACCACGCTCTCGCCATAGAGCGTCGGCAAAGTGGAGACACGCAAATCTACTTCGCGCCCCACGATCTTGATCTTGATGCGCCCATCCTGCGGCAAGCGCCGCTCGGCGATATTCAGCTTGGCCATCAGCTTCAGCCTGGAAATGATGGCCGCCTTCATTTCGCGCGGCGGCGGGTCTTGATTGAACAACACTCCATCCACGCGAAACCGGATGCGGAACTCCTTCTCGAACGGTTCCAGGTGAATATCGCTCGCTCGCTTCTCAATGGCCTGTGCGATGGTCGCGTTCACTAAGCGAATCACCGGCGCCTCGCTCGCCATATCGCGAAGCTGTTCCAGATCTTCGCCGCCTTCGCCTCCCGCGAAATCCACCTCGTTGGCCAGCTTCTGCGCTTCGCCGAAATAACGGTCGATCGCGTCCAGAATCTCCTGCTCGCCGGCCAGTTCCGGAGCTACTTCCAGCCCCGTGAAACTGCGCACCGCATTGATGGTTTCGTGATCCAGAGGATCGTTCATCGCGATGTGCAGCGCGGTTCCGTCGAACGATACCGGCAGGAAGCGAAACTCGCGCATGAAGTCGGTGGCGAGGCCGTCAGTCTCGGGCAGAGCCGGGGGTTCGCCGATCACCGCCATCGGAATGCCCAGTTGTTCGGCGAGGATCGCCAGCAGATCGCGCTGGGCCAGCAAGCCCATATCGACCATGATCTTGCCCAGCCGGTCGTTCCGTTCGCGCTGCAACTCCAGCGCGCGCTCCAGATCTTCCGGCTCGATCAGCTTGCGCGAAACCAGAATTTCGCCCAGCCGGGGCGCGGCCGCGATAAACGCCACTTACTGTTCCTGCACTTTCAACAGGGCTTCCAACTGGTTCCGCGGCACGCGCCCGCTCTGCACGCTGATCAGTTGCTGCTTCTCGGCCTGGATCATGATCTCACGCGGCAGACCTGCCGTATTTTCCCACTTGTAATAGAACAGCGTCACCCCGCACACCACCTGCTCAGCAGGCCGAACGCCATCCAGCGCCGGACTCGCCGCCATCATCAGCAGAGATTGCCGCATCTTGTCCCGCAGCGCCGGCAACTCCTTCAGCTTTGTGTCGCGCACTTCCAGCATGTCTTTTTTGGAGAAATCGTTGAACGGACTCGGCACCTTGGTGGGCACGCTCACCATGGTTGTAAAAACCGCGCCATATCCATCGAGATAAACCCCCCGTGTGTTGCCCTCGATCATGAGGCGCGGATCGCTTGCGAAGAGTTTGTCTACTTGCGCTTCTAACTGCGACATGGCCAATCGGCTGATGCGCGGCGCATCAGCCAGCAGGGCGAACCCGCACAGAAACGCAATCGCCAGGATACGCTTCACTGTCCGGGCACCGGACCGCTCTCGCGGTTGCTGGCCACCATCATCACGCGCGATCGCCGGTCCATCGTATCGATGGTCTCCGCCGCCCGCTCGATCACCATCTTCTGACGAGCGTTCTCCGCCACAATCTGCTGTAATTTCACGTCGTAGCGAGCTTCGGTCGCGTTCACCGCTTTCGCGACCGCCCGATCTACAGCCGCTTGGATGGCCGCCGGATCGGCAGCCGCCGCGACCACAAGCGGGGTTCCGGTCGTAACCTCTACACGCCTCGGCTGGTAAAACGCATGCACCAAAATCGCCACCGCCAGCAGGGCCACCGACGCGGACGCCATCCGCGCACCGGACATCCAAAACGCCTGCCACCAGCGCGCCACCGGCGACGGCTCGAACACCTTATCGGAAACGAATCCGATCCGGCGCGGGAGTTCCTCTTCGGGAACGGTCGCGAGCGCCATGCCCGTCACCCGCACGCGCTCCAACTCTCCGGCGCACTCTTCGCAGCGGACCACATGCTCTTCCACGGCGCGGCGCTGCTCCTCGGGCAGCGCCTCGAAATAATAATCGCGTAAATCAAACGGCGCGCAACTCATCCAACACCCCTCGTTCTCACTGGAGCCAACTGAATCTTGAGGATTTCGAGCGCCGTGTACAGCCGCGACTTCACCGTAGAAACCGGGCAATCCAAAACCTGCGCCATCTCCTCGAACTTGAACCCCTGGTAGATCTTCAAAACAACCGCCTCGCGCTGTTCCGGAGAAAGCTTGTCGAGAGCGGCCGACGCCGCCAGACGCAGTTCCACCGGGTAAGCCTGTTCATGCGTCTGTTCGATTCCAGTCAGTTCGTCCTCAGGCTTCCGCTTACGGAACAACGAGTACGCCTCGTTGTGCGCGATGCGGAACAGCCACGGACCGAACCGCGATGGATCTTCCAGCTTGCGAATATTCTGATACGCCTTCAGAAACACGTCCTGACTCAAATCGAGAGCGTCCTCCCGGCACGCCAGCCGGTTACCGAGGATGCGCAGAAGATAGTTGTAAACACGCTTTTCCCACCGCGAAACCAGCAGGTTATAGGACTCCACGTCCCCTTTACGCGTGCGTTCAATCAGGTCGGCATCCTCAACCGCCCGAAAAATCAAGTAGTTTGCTCCTTGCCGTAAGACGCGGGTGGCGCGGGGAAAGTTGATTCAGGTCGAATAATTCCTAGTTTATATCCGAAAACGCTTAGCGTTGGTCAGGGCGTGCAGAAGCAGGCGCTTTCGGCTGGGTGCCCCCGTGCAGCAACTTCACCCGCCCCCGCCCGAATGGCGGGTTCAATTCCCGCACCTCAAAATCAACGCCCGAACCTTTCACCGTGGCGTATACATATTGGTAGAACCAGCCATCGCCGTACCCGATACCCGCCGCCCCGGCTTGCGCCAGGCTCGCACCCGAACTACCGACTTCCAGATACAGCACGCCATCCTGCATCACCGATTGATATTGATGCCCATGCCCGCTGACCACGCAACAAACCCCGTACTGTTTCACCAACTGATGCAGTCTGAAGTTCGTCACCCGCAGCTTCAGAGGAATCAGCCAAAACGGCCGGTGAAAGAACACCAGCGTGGGCGACTGCGAGCGGTGAGCCTCCAAATCCTTCTGCAGGAAATCGAGTTGATCCGCACTGAGGTCGTCGGTTCGAGAGTTATCGAGAATAATGAAATGCGCGCCGCCGGCGTCGAACGAATAAGACGTCGCGTCGCCCGTCTCCCCGGTGAACAGCCGCGCCGAAAAATCGTCCCAGACATCGTGATTGCCCGGAGTCTGGTAAATTTTGAAAGTCCGCGGCCAAACCGGCTTCAGCGCTTCCCATTCGGCCCGCGCATGTTTGTCGTCCATTCCTTCGATGGAATCGCCGACGGTAACCACAAACGCGGGGTGCGTCGACGCAATTTCTTTCCACGCCGCTTCGTAGACCTCAGGAACAGCCCGCCCTGTGCGATCGCCCAGGATGGCGAAGTGCGACTGCGCCAGAAATGCGAAAGCGAACCACGTGATCATGATTCATTCTGACAGTCGCTTTCAAAAGCTAAAGTGAATGGCCGTAAGGGACAGTACCTCCGGGCTAAGGGAAAACGAACCGCAAACACCATTGTGTTCGCCCGCGAAATACCGGAAATTAGTTGCTGTTATGAGCGAATCGTTGTCTCAACCATCCGAGCGGCGACGCCGACTGCGATTCCGACTGGAGTTCGAACTGGGTTACCGGCCGCTCGACCGCCACCGGTATATCCGCCTTGAACCCGGCAAGACTGTGAATCTGAGTAGCCATTGCGTCGCCTTCGAAACGGCTACTCAGCTACCGGTCGGAATGCGGGTGGAACTGTTCCTCTCGTGGCCCGCGAAATTCAACAACGAACTCCCCTTGAAGATGGTTGCGCAAGGACGCGTGATCCGATCCACCCCATCCCAGGCGGCAGTATCCATCTTGGCACATGAGTTTCGGGTTGATCTTGACACGATCTCCTCGCGCACCGATAAGCTCCCGACCCACGGCTTCGTCAATTGACGCTGCGCCCGGCTGCGTGGGCATTCTCGTGAGCATGCTCGTGAGCGACGATCGCGTCCATCTTTTCTTCGCGGGAGCGCTCCGCGAAGGAGACGACCTTCCTCAGGAAACGCGCTCGCGGAACGTTGTCCTCAAATTGCGCCAGTTCCAGCTCATCAACAGCTTCAAGGTGGGCGATCAAGGCGTTCGCGTGATCCCGCCAGAGCGCTTCGCACGATGCGCACTCGCTCACTTCCGCGACCTTGATGAGGGGGCCATCCTGGGAGTTGGCAATCACAAAACCAGCCTAAACCACGGACAGTTTCAAATCAATCATCTGTTCTGAATTCAGAACAAAAAAGTACTTGCCATGGATGCATGACTCGCGATTCAAAATCCGTTGGTACCAGAAGGTTAAATTCGGGATTTCTAATTTCAATCGTCATAAGAAAACGAAGAATTGTGAGGTTTAACCACCATTCCATTCATTCAATCCGTAACTTCTAATCACAACTGGTTTTCTTAGATTCAGTAGGCCAGAAGGAACACAGAATTGACACCAAAAACGGTCCTGGTAGCCGACGATCATGAAGTTGTCCGAAAGGGACTCATCCAGATCCTGGCCGGGGCGCCTGAGTTCGAGGTTGTGTCGGAAGCCAGTACGGGCGTAATCGCGGTCGCCGAGGCGACTCACCTGAAGCCGGACCTGATTGTGATGGATATCATGATGCCCGAGCTCAATGGCCTCGAAGCCACCCGGCAAATTACCCGGAAGGTTCGGGGATCTCGCGTCCTGATCCTATCGATGTACCACTCCGAGCACCTGATTCGCGAAGTGCTGGTCTCGGGCGCGAGGGGCTACGTGCTGAAATCCGATGCGGGACGCGATCTGTTGACCGGGATGCTGGCCGTGTCGGAAGGGCGCACCTTCTTCGCACCGAAAGTCGCCGAAGTGGTCATGGCCGGTTTCGTGGCAAAATCCCAACCGCGAACGAGCGACCCGGAGAACGGGGCAAAGGAAAACGGGCGGCTTACGGCGCGCGAGCGCGAAATCGTGCAGTTGCTCGCGGAAGGAAACACGAACCGGGAGATCGCTTCCAGCCTCTCGATCGGCGTCAGTACAGTCGAGACGCATCGCGGCCACATCATGCAGAAGCTGAATCTCGGCTCCCTCAGCGATCTCGTCCGCTATGCCATCAGAAATGAAATTGTCGACTGCTAAGCAGTGTGTTCCATTCTGAAACCTCAATTAAAGTGCGACTTCGATGCCCCCCGCCGCACAGCCTTTACCTGGAGGTTTTCCTTTGCTCGACAGCTGGGTGGCCGCGCTTCTCGCCCCACTCGCCATCTGGGTGCTGCTGAACGCGCTCGATGACATCGTGATCGACGTCGCCTGCCTGGTCCGCTACATCCGCGGCCGCCGCGCCCCCATGCCTGCCGACAAGGACCTCCAAGCAGTCCCAGAGAAACGCACCGCGATCTTTGTTCCGCTTTGGAAGGAATACTCCGTCATCCAGAACATGGTCGAGCACAACATCGCCGCCCAAAAGTACGCCAATTACGATTTCTTCATCGGCGCGTACCCCAATGACGCGCCCACCCTGGCCGCCGTCAACGAACTGGTGCGGCGGTTCAAGACCGTCCATCTGGCCGTCTGCGCGCACCCCGGCCCCACCTCCAAAGCCGATTGCCTCAACTGGATCTATCAGCGCATGCTCCTGCATGAAGAGCAGACTGGCGCGCGCTTTGAAACCGTTCTCACGCACGACGCCGAAGACCTGGTGCACCCCGAGGCCCTGCGCTGGATCAACTATTACGCGCAGTGGTACGACATGGTGCAGATTCCCGTCCTTGCCCTCCCCACGCCCGCACTCCAGCTCACACACGGGGCTTATTGCGATGAATTCGCCGAGTTCCAGTTCAAGGACATGGCGGCCCGTGTGCTGATGGGCGGCTTCATCCCGTCGAGCGGCGTCGGCACCGGTTTCTCGCGCCAGGCCCTGGAAGCCCTGGCGCTGGCGAACGCCAATTGCATCTTCGAGCCGCGCTGCCTCACGGAAGACTACGAGAACGGATTCCGCATCAACCGCCTGGGGCTCAAACAGATTTTCGTCCCCATTCATTTCCACAACGGCAGTTTCGTGGCCACGCGCGAATATTTCCCGCGCCTTTTCTCGCGCGCCGTGCGGCAGCGCACCCGCTGGGTCACCGGAATCGCCCTGCAATCGTGGGAATTCCACGGCTGGCGCGATCTTGCCCGTCATCCTTATTGGTTCTGGCGCGATCGCAAAGGCATCCTCGCCAACTTGACCACGCCGCTCGCCAACGCCCTCTTCCTTTACGGCGCATTCACGTGGTCGGTGGCCGAGGCGCTGCACCATCCCTGGGGTCTAGCCGCCGCCGCGCACTATGCGTGGCTCCCGCCCGTGTGTGCCGCTACGTTCTCCATTCAAGGCATGCATCTCGGCATGCGCGGCTGGTGCTCCGCCAAGGTTTACGGATGGCGTTTCGCTTCCGGCGTTCCGCTCCGCATCCTGTGGGCCAACGTGATGAATTTTCTCGCCACGTTTCAAGCCATCCGGCAGTACGGCGTCGCCAAGTTACAAGGCCGCCCTCTGGTGTGGTTGAAGACCGATCATGCCTACCCCACCCGCGAGGCTCTTGTGACTCACCGCCCCAAGCTCGGGGAGGTGCTCACCGGCTCCGGATACGTCACCGCGGAAGTCCTGGCTCAGGCTCTGGCTACCCAGCCGCAAGACATGCGGATCGGGGAGTGGCTGGTACTGCAGGGCAATCTGAGCGTGGAGCATCTATATGAAGCGTTGTCGCTCGTGGAATGCGTGCCGCTGGGCAAGCCGTCACGGGAGGAGATCTATAAGCCCATCACGCGGCTGCTTCCCGCCGAGGTTTCCAGAAGCTGCTCCCTATTGCCCTTTCGCGTGGTGGCGCACCAACTCTACGTCGCTGGTACCGATATGCCGGACGACGTTATCAGAAAAAGAATTGGCGATTTCTGTGCTCTCGAAATTCGATTTCATTTGGTGACGCCGTCGGAATTCGACGAACTCAGCCGCGAATATCTCCCGGCCCAGCCGGAACCCGATGGCACTCTCTCGCGCGCGCAGACCGCATAGCCGTTTTTACTGAATCACCAATCCATTCGGCAAGACCGCTTCCTCGTTCCCCGGTGCATTCCCTGTGATCGCAAGCACGGAGACCGGCTGCTGCGTTGCCGTCCCGGAAGCCGCAAGCTCCACGTTCAGCGTGGTCGGGCTTATCACCGTCACGCTCACGACCGTAATACCCGGCATCGGCGCCAGAGCCGTCGTCCCTTCGACAAAATTCGTGTTCAATCCAGTCACGTTGAACGTGCCGGTGCTCCCGACGCTCAATGTAGCGGGGCTGATCCCGGAAAGAACCGGCTCATTCGAAGGCAGCAAAGCGTTGAACCCGCCGCGCATGATAAAGATCGCCATATCCCCTCTTGTCACCGTGTCCGTTGGGCAGTATTCGGTGGCGGAGCAGCCTGAAGTGATGTTGTCTTCCCTCATCCTCTGAATCCACTCCCACCCGAACGTGTCCGGCCCCACGTCGGTGAAGTAAGGCGTTGCCGGAAAGTCGGGCGGGTTCGGTGTCCCATACCGCATACGAATGATGAAGATCGCCATCTGGTCGCGGGTGATATCGGCATCCGGACAGAAAAGTCCGGCTGAGCAGCCCCCCGTAATCCCCAGTTCAAATAGCTTCTGAATCCACGCGAACCCGAACGCGCCCACCGGAACATCCGTGAAATAGGGCGTCGGCGAGTAAGTAAAGTCATCGCCTCCAAAGACAGTCCGAACAATAAAGACGGCCATCTGCGCGCGGGTAACATCCTCCGCCGGACAATACTCATCGGGCGCGCAACCGGTGGTAATTCCGTGGGTGGAAAGTAAATCGACTGCGTCGAAATAGTAAGCGGTCGGGGGAACGTCGCTGTAAACCTGAGTGGTCAGGTCTTGAGAGACCAAAAGCGACTGGCCGCCAATCAGGATCGTGCCGGAACGTGCCGCGCCCGTCGAGTTTGGCGAAATCGCAATCGTCGTGACGTTGCCTGATGGAGGTCCCGCCGAAAGCCACGGCGCGCTCGACGACTCGCTCCATAAGCAATCCGGATTGCTCGGAGTCACTTGAACGGGAACCGTGCCGCCGCTTGCATCGAGCGTAATGCTCGCCGGCGAAAAATTATACGTGCACGCCACCGGGGCAGCGGCCAGCGAAATCAGCACGCCCGCGCTGCTTTGCCCCGCCACCGCCAGGTCGGCGCGTCCGTCCCGATTGAAATCACCCACGGCGAGCGATGTCGGAGTGATCGTTGGAGAAGGCGGAAACGGGTAGTCGTCGGCCGGCTGAAATGTGCCATCGCCTTTCCCCAGAAAGATTTCCAGACCGTTCGCGCTGATCGCGAGGTCCGCAATGCCATCGCCGTTGAAGTCCGAAACGGCGACCCCGTAGGTGGCGAAAGCGTTCCCCGCACTATAGGGCGCGGCCGTTTGGAAAGTTCCATCCCCGTTGCCCAGCAGAATCGAGAAACCGGAAGTCAGCGAAGTCACCGCTACCAGATCCAGCTTTCCGTCCGCATTGAAATCGGCCGCCGCAATTTGTTGCGCGCCGGAGCCTGTCGCCGCGAAGATGGGATTCTGAAAAGTCCCATCCCCATTCCCCAGCAGGATGGCTATCTGCGAGCTTCCCGGGTTTGACACGGCCAGGTCCACGTGGCTGTCGCCGTTGAAATCCCCCGCCACAAGCGATACCGGCATCGTGCCAGCCGCAAAGTTCTGCGCGGCTTGAAATGTCCCGTCTCCATTGCCCAGCAGGACGCTGATATCACCGCTGGTTCCGTTGGCCGCGGCGATATCGGGAATGCCGTCGCCGTTGAAATCGGCCAGCACCACCGAGTTTGGGTTCTGATCCACGGCGTAATGAACGCCCGCCTGAAAACTGGCGTTTCCGGTTCCCAGCAGCACGCTGACCGCGCCCTGGTTCGCGAGCCCAATCACCACGTCCTGCTTGCCGTCGCCATTCAGATCTCCCACCGCCAGTGAATCGCTAATCGACGGATCAGCCGATTCCGTTCCGAACGGTCCTGTCTGAATGAAAGTTCCAAAGCCTGTGCCGATCAGCAAGCTCAGTTCGTTCCCGGTACCGGTCGAGACCGCAAGATCGGGAATCCCGTCGCCATTGAAGTCATTTACGGCAATCGCCGCGGCGCTGATCGCGCTGGTTGCCTGCTGCAACCCGAATGTCCCGCCGGCTTGCGTGCCGACCGTCTCAGTAAGCCCGGCCGAGGTGCTCGGAGTCACCATGAGATTGCCATCGTAGCGCCCCACCAGCGTCTGGCTGCCTGCCGGCAGGAAAGCCGTGCTGAGAGTCGCCGTGCCATTCGTCAGTGGAGACACTCCCAGAACGCTCGCGCCGCTGAAAAACGTAACACTCCCCGTTGCGCCGTCAGTGGGAACATTTGCGGTGATCGTCACGCCGCTGCCGAACTGCGCCGGATTCGGCGCGGACGAAATCGAAATCGCCGAGGGCAGGCTCGCGACCGGCGTGCCTGGATAGAAGAGGGGGAACTCGGCCAGCCAGTGGCGCCCGGTTTGGTCTTCCAGATTGAATAGAAAATTCTGCGCGGTCGGGCTTACGCTCAGTCGCGCCGTCTCCCCAAAGCCATTCTGCGGGTCGCCCGGAAAGTAATTTGTATTCAGATCCGATGGTGGGTTGAAAAAGTTCGTGACGGTCGATGCCACCCCGGTCGCCAGGTTCAGAATCACGATCTCGTTGTCCGAATTCGGCGCGCACTGGGGGGACAAACTCGCACAATCGTCAACCGCCGCATCGGTGGACCCGGCCTGCGCGATGAACAAAAGATAGGGAATGTCGTTATAAGAGAACCACGCCGGGTATTCCGCGTACCCCTTGGAGTTGTAATTGGGGCCGGCCGTCACCAGTTCGGTCGCGGGTTGCGGCCAGATCTGCGTCCACGTGGAAGCCGGGTTGCTCTCGTTATAGGAATAGAGGCCGGACTGCGTGCGAGTTGCACCCGATCCGACGCAAGCGCTGTTCCCTCCATCAAGAGTGTTATTCCCCGGCGTCGCCACCGTGACTGAGGAGTAACTCACCTGGTCGGCTTGCGTATAAACCGTCCATTGCCCGTCCGACCCCAGGATAGCCGACGCGGGTTTATAGAATTGCTCGCAGTTGTTACTAACATTATTAGTTGGCCAGTTACCCGGCTGCAACGCACTCACTAACTGGATGTTAGTGGGGTAAAGCTGGGTGCTGAAATCGATCGTGAAATGGACAACTTGCCAGGACGCCGACGTATATCCATTCACTGCGCCGTGATTTCGATGCGCAATAAACAGATTAGTGCCAATCAGCACCGGATCGAGATAGCCGGCGTCACCCTCGATTTCAGGCGTAGTCAACGGCAACAGGAAGCGGCAATTGGCCGCAGTCATCTGGAAGTTCGGCGTGATGGGACCCTCACATGCGCCGATCCCGTAGCCCCCGCCGTCCTTTGGCGCCTGGTCCGCGAGAAGCGCGGGGGGCGTGCAATTCGGCGTCCCTGTCCCATCGATAGCGTTCGATTGCACCAGAAAAACGACGTTCTTCCCATCCGAACTCGGGTTTCCCACGCTGCAGAATGGGCTCGCAATAATGGAAGGATAGAGGCCGTTCGTAATCGTCGTCTTGGAAGGGGCCAGACTCGTCTGCAGCAATCCCATTGCATAAACGGAGCTGCCGTCGCTCCTCTCCAGCACCGGATACTCCTCGATGATTTGGCCGGTTCCCGCCCAGGTGGCCTGGCCGCCGGAGTAATCGAGGACAGTAGTAGAGGAGTAAGGAACAATTTGCGCCGGAGCCCGAACCGCAAGTAAGACCAATACGACGCCCAGACGGTTCGGGAACCCACTCGAAATCATTCTAACTAGGGTAGCAGGGAAGTTATTGGGGCCAAGCTCGCGAAATACTACTCCTCAAACCGCGAAGAGACGCTTTGCTCCGTGTGCCCGTCGTTCTCTGTGACAATCAAAGTTGTCTGCACATCGCTGCTGGTAGGCTGATACCGGTAATAGCCCCTGCTGAGCCCGCTAAGGTCCAGCAGAAGAGTTTGCACCATCCCGCTATCGTGGATGCGTAGTTCCGCGGTGCGCGCATTCAGAACCAGCGGCGACTTTGCATCCCAGTGAATCAGTACTTCTTTCCCTGTGTTAAACATCTCCAGGGCAAGGTCCGGTCCCGGAGCTTTCGCGGCTACCTGTTGATGGTTGCCGAAGAACCAGTACCCAAGCACTCCACCGAGCACGAGGCCGACAATCATGAGTAGCACAACGGTAATGAGACCGAAGCTATGTTTGCTTTGGCGGGGTTCGCGAACCGCCGGGTCGTCCACTTCATCGTACGACGGCCGCTTCGTTTTCGTGTCTGCCGCCGCGGCGCGAATTGAAACCAGCAGACGCGCCAGTTCATCCTCAATTTCTGAAGCATGCGTAAGCGGCGCCGCCGCTGGGGCGTCTGCCGGTTCCGGTTTAGGAGCGTCCGGCTTCTGCGATTCCAGCTTGGCGGCTTCCGGCTTGGGCGCGACGTACACATCGGGAGGGGCGTTCCTGCCGCGAGTGAACCCAGGGCCAGGAATGGTCTCCGCGTCGGCGGCCACAGGCGCCGGCAGGGCAGGCGGTTGCTCTTTCGCGATGGTGATTGGGGTGACCACCGGGTCTTTCACGGGGCGGGCGCTTCCCGAAAGATCGAACGAAGGGGGAATGTTCGCGTCGTGGTCCTGCGGTTCCAGAACTGCGACACCTGCGGGGGCGGGCGTAGCCTCTTCTTCGACGGCTTCCAAAACCTCCACCGGCGCAGATGGCGGATCCGGCAATGGCGGCGGTGCGCTGGCGATGGCCTCCGGTTGGGCTTGCTCGCGGGGATGCTCCGCCACTGGTTCCGGCTCCGTTTCCCAATAGCTGCGCAGCCGCGGAACATCCTGCGGAACTTCTTCATCGAGATCCCGTTCGTGGAGATCTGAGTGATGCGCCGGCTCCGCCTCAGCGACGGGCAACGCCTGAATCAGAGCGCGAGCCCGGCCCGCCGGTCGATACAAGTCTTTCGACCATGCCTTGTTTGGGGATGGCGGCTCCACGGGAGGCGTCGGCAGATAGATATCGGTCGCGAACCGCGGAAGTTCGGCCGCCGTCGGCGGCTTCACCACGGCTGGCTCGGAAACTGGCGGCTCCGCTGTAAGTTCGTGAGATGGTGGCTCCGGAAGTGGCGGCGGCTGGAATGCCTGTTCCTGCCAGGCCCTCTCCTGGAAGGACTTTTTCAACAATCGCTCTTCGGCCGCCGTCCGGACCGGAAAATCGTCGTTTTGAAAACTGGCTTCGAAAGAGGCCGGGGCCTCATACACTGGCTCTGGTTCCGCAGCGTCGGTGTACGCGGGCTCTGGATAGTACGGTGACTCGGAAGCAAAGTGATTGAAAGGCGCGGGTTCCGGTTCAGGCGCAGCTTCCTCTGCCGGCGCAGCCGCTTGAAGCGGCTCAACAGCGGGTTCGTGCACGGCTTCGGGTAAAGGTGCAGCCTCGGGTAAAGGTGTCGCTTCGAGTAACGGCGCGGCTTCGGGTAACGCCGTGGCTTCGGGCTCCGGGACAACCTCTGCCAAGGGCGCAGTTGCCGGCTCTGGCGCAGCCACAAAATCCGGTTCACTCGGCTCGGGAATACTTGGCTCGGGAATACTTGGCGCAGGAGCGCTTTGCACCGGGATACTCGGCGCAGCAACGCTCGGCGTCACAACGGGTTCCGCGGGCCGCCGATAAGGAACCACCCGAGCATTCACGCGGCAAAACATCGCCTCTCGCAACGGCTGCCGATTCTCCGGCTTCAGCATCAGCGCCACCTGCCACGGATGCGGGAAAAATGCGCGATAGAGGTCCGCGTCATGCGACGTCATCCCCAGTTCGCTTCTGCCATGCGAAACCCAGAAACCAACCACCGCCAGCGCCGCCAGGTCTTCCTCCTGCCGCGCGCGTTCGAACAGTTGCGTCAGCCGCACGCGCTCCGCACTGGAGAGAATAAACGCGGGCCCCGCGGCGTGATCGCATTCTATGGGGCGCATCGCCGCTACTTCCACTCTTTTTGGGTTACGCCCGCTGGGAGCTACGCTTCCGAACAGGACGCCCCCAATTTCCAGGCCGCCATAAGGGAGCGACCGGAATGCCTCAAGGGCTGCCTGGCGGATCTCCACCAGTACTTCCGTCGCGAATTCAACTGTGAACGGGCTCTCCGGCGCGTCCGTAAGCTGGTACCGAGCGGCGTCGGCTGCAGCATCCATCGTAAGCATGGGCTCGGAGGGACGTGATCTCAAACTAATAGTCTAAGTAAAGTTTCGGTACTGAGATTCTCAAAAGTTACTAGTACGGCAGTTTGCCAGTCTTGCCGCATATAATGTTAAACGTGTCCAAGGGAAAAGACCTAGAGCTTCGCCTCCAACGCACCGAAGAGCAGTTGCGCCTCTTCCAGCGGGTCAGCCGGTTCATGGTCCGTGAGATGAATCTGCAGGAGGTTCTGCAGGGCATCGTCTCCCTCATCGCTGAGTTCATGGAGTGCGATTCCTGCCTCGTCTACCTGATCGACAATAACGAACTTGTGCTCTGCGCCGCCAATAATCCGCATCCCTCTACCATCGGCAAAGTGCGGCTCCGTACCACGGAAGGTCTGACGGGGTGGGTGGCGCGCGAACGCCGTATGCTCGCGATCCCGCGCGAGGCCTATAAGGACCCGCGATTCAAGTACTTCGGAGAATTAGCTGAAGACAGTTATGAAGCCTTTCTGTCCGCTCCAGTGATCGCTCGGAACCGCGTTGTAGGCGTTATCAACGTGCAGCACCGCCAGCCTCACCAGCACACGGGAAGTGAGATGGAAACGCTCACCACCATCGGAGAACAGGTGGGCTGTTCCCTGGTGCTGGCGCGCATGGAGCCCACTGCCGTCGCCGCGGCGAACCATGTGGAATTAGTCCTCAGTTCCGGTCCCATCCGGCCGCGGACCTGACGCTGTGCGGAATTCTCGAAGCGCGTTCGCACTCTCGTCTCTGGCGACCCTCGCCTGCCTCGCTTTCGCTCAGGCTCCGGTCAAACCCGCGCCTCACCGAACGTCCACGACTCGCAAATCCCCCCCAAAGAACGACCCCCAGGACAAATGGGAGGTCCAATATCTCTATGATGATCCGCAAGGTTCCCTGCGCTTAACCAATCTCCAGTTCCCCTCCGAAACCCACGGCATCGCGTCCGGCGTATTGACCACGCACCAGAAAGGCAACGTGCTGCGCCCTGAGACGGATAAAGAAACTCCCGTGGTCCTCGTCACCTCCAACGGTGGCAAGAACTGGACCCAAATCCCTGTCAAAGCCGAAGCCAACTCCCTCTATTTTCTGGACGACTCCACGGGCTGGCTGGTGGCTGACGACGGCATCTGGTTCAGCAACGAATCCGGCCGGGCCTGGAAACAGATTTCAAAACAAAAAGGCCTGCTGCAGGTCTACTTCCTCACCGAGGCGCACGGCTACGCGGTGGGTGGCGACCAGCAGGCTCTCGAATCCTTCGACGGCGGCGTTACCTGGAAAGAACTCTCAGCGGCCACCGAAGCCGGAACCACCAAGGAGTGGACCACCTTCAGCGCCGTCGCGTTCGATGATAGCGACAAGAACGGCATGATCACCGGCTTCAGCCGTCCGCCGCGCCGCGATGATGAGCCCGACGTATCCAACCCCCAGGAGGAGATCCATCGCAAGCAGGTTCCCAACGTCATGATCTTTCTTGAAACGAAGGACGGCGGCAATACCTGGAAACCGCAGAAGGCGTCACTTTTCGGGGAAGTGACCCACCTCAGCCTCACCACGCGCGGCTTCGGCCTCGGCCTCATCGAGTTCCAGCAGGAGTTCTTCTTCCCCAGCGAGGTCTACAAGATCGATCTCGAAACCGGCGGGAGCGAGCGCGTCTACCGCAACAAGGACCGCGCCATCACCGACGTGGTTTGCCTCCCCGACCAGGATTGCTTTCTGGCAGGGGTTGAGCCGCTCGGCCAGGTGCATCCCAGCGTGATCCCCGGCAAAGTGCACATCCTGCGCAGCGATGGGTTGGAGAATTGGGACGAGATGCTGGTGGATTACCGCGCGTCCGCCCGCCGCGTCTGGCTGGCCTCGCCGGGCGTCGGAATCTGGGCGGCAACCGACACCGGCATCATCTTGAAGCTCCACGAACACTAACCCCAGGGACACTAAGCCGGATTGCCGCACAGGGCTATGTAAACATATTGTTGATGCGTCTACGCCCCATTCTTATCGCCCTCATCACCCTCCTCGCAGCCGCCTCTGCTTTCGCGGCCAGTCAAGCGCCCAAGCTGCGCCTGTCCGAAGTGCAGAAAATCCACCCCACCAGTTACAGCGCCGCGCTCACGCTCGACCCACAGGAGACCACGTTCTCCGGTTCGATCGAGATCAAACTCGACATCGAGGAATCCACGGACACCATCTGGCTCAACGCCAACAAGCTCGAAATCGATTCCGCCGTCGTCCGTACCGGTGGCCAGCAGCTCTCGGCCACCATTCTCCCCGGCGGCGCCGATTTCGCGGGTTTCCATTACGATTCGGCCCTTCCCGCCGGTCCGGCCATTCTGGAGATCACCTATAGCGGCCGCATCCGCAAGGGCGTCAGCGCCGGGATCTTCAGTTCCGAGGACGCCGGCAATCACTACCTGTTTACGCAATTCGAATCCACTGACGCGCGTGATGCGTTCCCCTGCTTCGACGAACCGTCCTATAAGGTGCCCTGGTCGCTAACTCTCCATGTGCCTGCCACGATGCGCGCCGTAAGTAACACGCCCCTCCAGGACGAAATTCTCGAGAACGACAACCACACTTTTATCTTCAAGCAGACCAAACCGCTTCCGAGTTACCTGGTGGCATTTGCCGTGGGACCGTTTGAATACGTGGAAGCTGGCTTTGCCGGTAAGAACCATGTGCCCGTGCGGATCATTACCCCCAAAGGCAAAGCCGGCGAAGCCAAGTACGCGGCGGAGGTAACGGCCACCATCCTGACGCGTCTCGAAGATTATTTCGGCGTCCCCTATCCATATGAGAAGGCCGACCAACTCGCCATCCCCGTGACTTTCGGTTTCGGCGCGATGGAAAACGCCGGCTTAGTCACCTACTCCCAAAACCTGCTCCTCGCGAACCCCGCCACCGACACAGTCACTCGTCAGCGCGGCTATGCCAGCGTGGCGGCTCACGAATTAGCCCACCAATGGTGCGGCGACCTGGTCACCACCGCCTGGTGGAACGACATCTGGCTGAACGAAGCCTTCGCTACCTGGATGTCCGATAAGATCCTGGCCGAATGGCACCCGGAATGGAACACGCGCGTCAGTAATGTAAACGCCAAGCTGGGCGCGGAAGGTCAGGACAGCCTGATTTCCGCCCGTAAGATCCGGCAGGAGATTGTGACCAAGGACGATATCAGCAACGCTTTCGACGGTATTACTTATCAGAAAGGCGCGGCCGTAATCGGCATGTTCGAAAACTACATTGGCGCGGATAGCTTCCGCAAAGGCATTCAGGCTTACATGAAACAGTACGCCTTCAAGAACGCCACCGCCGGCGACTTTCTCGATACCATCAGTTCCGCCTCGAAGAAGAACGTCACCCAGGCATTCTCCACATTTCTGAATCAAGCCGGCGTTCCCCTCATTTCCATGTCGCTCGATTGCAGCAAGGGCGCCAGTGTCGTCCACCTCCAGCAGGAGAGGTACCTGCCGCTCGGGTCAAAAGGCTCGACGGAGCAGACCTGGCAGATCCCCGTTTGCATACGCTACGGCACCGGAACCACGGGCGAGAGCGAGTGTACGCTGCTTACGCAGCCTACCGCAGATTGGACCCTCAAAGCCGCCACCTGCCCGACGTGGATTGAATCCAACAACAATGCGGTCGGCTACTATCGCACCGATTATAAGAACGGCCTGCTCACCACGCTCGTCGCGAACGGCGTTGATCAGCGCCTCGATGCCGCTGAGCGTGTTGATTTCATGGGCAACGCCGAAGCCCTGCTCGGCGGCGGCAAACTCTCCGCGTCCGAGGCTCTTGGACTGGTCGATGTTTTTCACTCCGATCCGGAACGCCAGGTGGTCCAGAGCGCTCTCGGTGTGGCGCTGAACCCGCGCCGGGAATTGGTGCCTGATAGTCTGGAGCCTAATTACCAGCGCTTCCTTCTAAAGAATTTTCAAGCCCGTGCGCATGAACTCGGGTGGGTCGGAAAGCCCGGCGAATCCGATGATGTGCGCCTTCTGCGCCCCAGCCTGGTGCGCGACGTCGCCACCACGGGCGGCGACATGGAACTCGCCAATCAGGCCAAAGCACTGGCCGCCAAGTGGATGGAAAACCATAGCGCCATCGAGCCGGATATCACTCCCGCCATCCTGGGGACGGCAGCCTACTACGGCGATAAGGCCCTTTT
Organism: Bryobacterales bacterium; assembly: GCA_003136675.1. GTDB lineage: Bacteria > Acidobacteriota > Terriglobia > Bryobacterales > Bryobacteraceae > Bog-113. The sequence goes on along the minus strand of PLFE01000081.1, from coordinate 40,672 downwards.
CGATGCGTTCCTCGCGCAGTATAAAGAGTCGAAAGACCGTCAGGAGCGGCAGCGCATCCTGGGCGCGCTGGCTTCGTTCCGCGATCCGGCCGCTATCGAAGCCGGATACAACGCCGTCCTGTCGGGCGAGATCCCGTTCATTCAGGGCGCGCAACTGCTCTTCGCCGGCCAGGGTCAGGAATCCACGCGTAAAATGCCATTCGATTTTCTCAAGGCGCACTTTGACGAGATTGTCGCGAAGCGCCCGCAAGGTGGCGGATCGGACTTCGGCGCGCGCCTGCCCAGCGTGGGCCAATCCTACTGCGACACGAAATCGAAGGAAGAGCTGGAAGCATTCTTCGCGCCGCGCATCGACAAGTTCGTCGGTGGCCCGCGCTCGCTGCATCAAACGCTCGAACGCATCGACGTCTGCATCGCCGAAAAGACCTCGGAAGAAGCCAGCGTAAAGGCCTTCCTCCAAAACTACTAAGCCGCGGTCCGCGTAACTTTCTACGCCGCCGGGCGAACTTGAGTACAGAGAAACTCATGAAACTAATTGCCGCGGCGGTTCTCTCCTTCGCTCTCCTGTATCACGGCGAAAGCCGCGCTCATCCAGCGCTGCTTCGTCCAGTCCTCGTGGAACTGTTCACTTCGGAAGGCTGCTCCAGTTGTCCCCCGGCGGACGCACTGCTCGAAGAGCTGGACAAATCCCAACCCGTCCCCGGCGCCCAGATCCTCGTCCTCAGCGAACACGTTGATTACTGGAATCACATCGGCTGGCGCGATCCGTTCTCTTCACCCTTATTTACGAGTCGCCAGCGCGCTTACGCCGAACGCTTGCACGTCGAGGAAGTTTACACCCCGCAGATTGTGGTGGATGGCGCAGCGCAGTTGATTGGCAGCGACAAAGCGGCCGCGATCGAGGCGGTGAAGCAAGCGGTCCGCGCGGAAAGTCTTCCCATCTCCCTGACTCCGCTCCCTGGCGCACACGCCGTCTTGAAGGTCGAACCGCTTCCTCGATCTCTCAAGGGCGAAGCCACCGTGTTTCTCGCCACCGCCGACAAGCAGGATACTTCCGACATTCATGGCGGCGAAAATAACGGCCGCCGCCTGCATCATGTCTCCGTCTTACGCAGCCTCACCCCGGTTGGAAATATAAGTGCGGAAGAGGGGCTCACCAAGGAACTGCCGCTGGGTGAGCATCCCGAACGGATGCGGTTCATCGCTTTCGTTCAGCAGTCGAAACAAGGCCGCATTTTGGGTTCAGCTATGCTGGCTCCATGAGCTCACTGGAACTTTACGAGAAGCTCGTCGAAACGATTCCCGAAATCGAACGCAAAGGGGCCGCCAACCCTTACACATCAGTGAATGGCCACATGTTCTCGCACCTCACTCCGGCCGGCACGTTCGCTCTCAGGCTTCCCAAAGAAGAGCTTGAGAAATTCCTCACAAAGTATAAGACGACACTGTTTGAGTCCTATGGCGTCGTCAAGAAAGAATGGGTCGTCGTTCCGGCGAGTCTGCTCAAAGACACCAAAACGCTCCGCGGGTACTTCCGGTTGAGCTACGAATTTGTCAAGACCCTTAAGCCCAAACCAACCACGAAGAAAGGTTGATCGAATGGAAACGATCTGGCACGATATCCTCTACGCCGCCCGCGGGTTGCGGAGGAACCCTCTCTTCGCTGCAACCGCTATCCTCACGCTCTCATTGGGTATCGGCGGTACCACCGGCATGTTCACAGTGATTCGTGCCGTGTTACTGAAGCCGCTCGAATACGCCCAGCCGGATCAGCTTGTCCTAGTCTCAGGCGGCGCCACTTCCACCCGGTTTGAGGAGATGAAGACCGGCGCACGGTCCTTCACCGAACTCGCGGCATACAGCGGTCCGGAGAGCCTCACTCTCACCGGGGGCGGGGAACCCGAGGTCCTGACCGGTTTCCGCGTCTCCGCCGATTTCCTTCATGTATTGCACATCAATCCCGTCGTGGGCCGCAGTTTCCTTCCCGCGGAAGACGCTGCGGGTGCACCCCCGGTCGTGATGATCAGCGCCCAACTTTGGAAGCGGCGCTTTGGTGAAGACCCGCATATCGCCGGCAAAACAGCCAATCTGGCCGCCACCCCGTACACCATCATCGGCGTCCTTCCGCCGCGGTTCCAGTTCCCTTCACCGGGTGTGGATGTGTGGATCACCAGGCCCTCGGAGTGGTCGATGATCTCAACCAGGTTCCGTCCGTTGAGCCCCTTTCTCACCATATTCGGCCGCATGAAACCGGGAGTAACTCTGCAACAAGCGAATGCGGAAATGGTGGTGATTCGTCACCAATACGCGCAGGCTCATCCGGCCATGCTGGATGCCAAGGCAAAGCCCAATTCACCCGAAAGCGTAACCCCCATGAAAGAGAACCTGGTCAGCAAGGTTCGCCCCATACTTTGGATGCTCTTCGGAGCAGTGAGTTTTGTGCTGATGATCGCCTGCGCCAACGTGGCCAGCCTGCTGCTTGCGCGAGCCACGTCCCGTGAGAGGGAGTTCGCCGTACGGGCGGCCCTGGGCGCAGGTCGCGCCCGTCTCATCGGGCAGCTTCTCGCTGAAAGCGTCCTGCTCTCGTCCGCCGGTGGGGTCATCGGTGTGCTGCTTGCCGCGTGGAGCCTGAAAGCGATTCCAATGCTCACAAGCTTCGATCTGCCCCGCGCCGCCGGGGTTCGCCTGGATTGGATGGTGCTCGCGTTCGCCGCCATCATCTCCCTTGGAACAGGAGTTTTGTTCGGACTCGCCCCGTCGCTCAGCGCATCGCAACCGGATCTGATCGGCGCGCTGCGCGGTACCGGCGCGGCCGCAACGAAACGGTCGCCGCGCCTGAGCGGCCGAGGCCTGTTGGTCGCAGGACAGATTGCTCTGTCCGTGGTCCTCCTCATTGGTGCGGCGCTGATGATGGAAAGTGTCGGTCGCCTGCACCGTGTGGATCTTGGATTTAATCCGGCCCAGCTTCTCACCGCGAATGTCTCGCTTCCTCCTACGCGCTACGACACCATCCAGAAGAAGGCGGCCTTCTATGGGGCGCTCCTGGAGCGCGTGAAGTCGTTGCCCGGCGTTCGTAGCGCCACGGTCGCCATGTTCCTTCCGATGATGGGCTATGCCGGAAGTCCCGTTCAAGACGCAGGTAAACCGCCCCTTCGTCTCAACGAGAAGCCCATCGCGACGGTCCTTGTGGTCATGCCGGATTATTTTCAAACGCTCCATATTCCTCTGCTTCGCGGAAGGGATTTCAACGAACGCGATAAAGACGGCTTTCCGCGCGTCGCCATCATTGATGAATCCTTCGCGCGCCGCTTCTGGCCCGGTTATCCGCACGGTGAGGACCCCATTGGCCAGCACTTGTTGGTCGGCTCAAAAGTAGAGCCGGTGGAAATCGTCGGCGTTGTGCGAAATGTACATCAGGACTTCGAAAATTCAGCCTGGCCCGAGGCGTTCTACCTTGCATTTCCCCAATATGCCCAAGCTTCCGCGACTCTCGCCATCCGCACCTCCGGCGACCCGCTTACCTTTACCGGAACTCTTCGCCGGCAGGTTTTGGCGCTTGATCCCGATCAACCTATCTCCGCAGTCAAGACCATGGATGAACTGGTGGATGAGGAGGTTGGGCAGCGCCGCCTGCTGGTGGGTCTGCTGGGATCGTTCGCCGGCGTCGCCCTCCTTTTGGCGCTGATCGGGATCTATGGCGTCATTTCCTATTCGGTGACCGAACGCTTCCACGAACTGGGCATCCGGTGGGCCTTGGGCGCCCGCCAAGCGGATGTCCTCAGACTGGTCATGGGCGAAGGCCTCGCCTTGACCCTGGCCGGAATCGCGGTTGGCATCGGCGGAGCGGTCGCGCTCACACGCGTCATGAAAAGCGTGCTGTTCGAGGTCAGCCCCACCGATCCGACCACCTTTGCCGGAATCGGGATGCTGTTCGTTCTCGTCGCCCTCGCCGCCAGTTATATCCCGGCGCGGCGGGCCACTCGAATTGATCCGATGACAACTCTGCGGGTATAAGTTAGCCGCGGAAGTAAAGGTACGAGCCAAGGATGCAAATCAGCACTAATGCCGATCCGGCAATCTCTTTCCACGTCCAACTGTCCCGCGTATTCAACTTATCCTCCGCCGTCGTGGTCGCGAAAGTCAGACTCCGCAGCCTGCCATAATCCGGCGCGGAAGTGGCGAAACTGACCCCCACCATCACCACCGCCGAAACGATCGTGATCAGCACGCTGAAGTATTGGAAGTAGATCATGTTCACGATCCACAGAAACGACCCCGGCGTGTACCCGTTCTCGAATCCCGCGAGACCCAGGGTCACCGGGGTATCGACAGCCATCCGGAAAATGCCCAGCGCGAAGCCGATAATCATTGCCCAAAGAGCGCCCGCTGCGTTCAATCGTTTGAAGAAAACACCGAAGAAAAACACGACAAAGATCGGCGGCGCCAGATACCCTTGAACCGACTGGAGATACGTATAGAGCCCGCGGGCGTTCTTGATGACGGGAATCCACGCCAGCGCAACCACCACCATCACGATCGTCGCGTAACGTCCCATTCGCACCAGTTGATGCTGCGTCGCGTCGGCCTTCCACTTCTGATAAAGGTCTACCGTGAACAGCGTCGAGCAGGCGTTGAATACCCCGGCGAGAGATCCCATCAAAGCCGAAAGCAATCCGGCGACAACGATACCCCGAATACCCGATGGCAGCAGATACTGCACCATCAGCGGGAAGACCGCGTTTGAGGCCTCCGGATTGGGCTGCCCGTTGGGTCCAATGATATGAGCCAGTTCCGCCACCTTCCCACTCTTCGCCAAAGCGAATGCGATCAGGCCGGGAATAATGAACAGGTACACAGGAAACAGCTTCAGAAAAGCCGCGAAGATACTGCCCCGGCGCGCCGCGGTCTGGTCCGGTGCGCCCAGTGCCCGCTGCACGATGTATTGATCCGTGCACCAGTACCAGAGCCCAACGATGGGCGCGCAAAACAACATCCCCAGCCAAGGGAAGTTGCCGTTAAAATACCATGCCTGCCGCACGATCTGGCCGGCGCCGTTCGTCTCCTGCACTGGCGCCCACGTCCCTTGCACTCCAGCCGGAATCAAGGGCTTCCACAGATTGAACATATCCGATCCGGCGAGCACCCTCAGTTCATGCCAACCCCCCAGCTTATGCAGCCCGTAAGTGGTCAACAAAGCCGAACCGACGATCAGCACCACCACCTGCACGGCGTCGTTATAAGCCACCGCCCGCATGCCGCCGAGGGTCGTGTACAACCCGGTGAGCACGATCACCAGAACGGAGCCAATCCAGAAGCTGTCGATCGTAACGCTCCCAATCGACAAACTCATCTGGGGAAACAATGCTCCAAAAACGACTCCTCCGGCGAAGATTCCAACCGCGATCTTCGAGATGATGAACATGATGATCGAAACGATTGAGAGGACATACCTCGACTGCACGCTGAACCGCCGCTCCAGAAACTCTGGCATCGTAAATACCTGGGAACGCATGTAGAATGGCACAAAAACCCAGCCGAGCACCAACAGACACCACGCATGCAGTTCATAGTGCGCCATGGCCACGCCGCTGGTAGCGCCGGAGCCGGCCAATCCCACGATGTGCTCCGAACCGATGTTCGACGCGAAAATGGACGCGCCGATGATCCACCACCCCAGGTTGCGGCCAGCCAGGAAGTAATCCGTGGCCGAATCCTTCCCCTTCTTCACTACATACCAGCCCACCGTTGCCAGGGCTCCGAAGTACAGCGCGATCATTAGCCAGTCGAGTGCGGTGATATGCGTCGTGGCTGTCGTTTGAGTCAGCATCAGGGCTGGATCCTCTTTCGTTCGCAGATGCGATCCGTTTATTATCTACGAAGTCTTCTGTGAAGATAGCTGCCGTCAGAAAAAACGAACCGTTCCGGGCCGCCATCCGTCTTGTGTAACGATGCTAATTATGCAAGCAAGAAACCTCGTGCGCGCGTCAGCGTTACCACTGCTGACCGTTGCAGCTATCTTTATCACATGTTCCGGCGCAGCCGGCGCCGAGCCGCCCAAGCTGAGGCTCTCGGAAGTCGAAGACATCATGCCGCTCAGCTACCGCGCTGACCTGGCCCTCGACCCCGAAAAGGACGATTTCCAAGGATCCATCGCTATTGAACTCGACATCCGGAAGGCCACCGATACCATCTGGCTCGATCAGGAGAAGATCACCATCGACACCGCTTCCTTAACCGCGGGCGGCAAAACATGGACGGCGAAATCCATCCCCGGCGGCGACGACTACGTGGGTTTACAGTTCGATGCGCCTGTTCCCGTAGGAAAGGCCGAACTCAAGATCGCCTACAAGGGCGTTGTGATCACCAAGAACAGCACCGCTATCTTCCGCCAAAAAGATCTGAATGACTGGTACATCTTCTCGCAGTTCGAATCCACCGACGCCCGTGGCGCGTTCCCGTGCTTCGATGAGCCCGAGTACAAGACCCCGTGGCAACTAACGCTGCACGTTCCCGTGAAGAATACAGCCATCAGCAACACCAATATCGCCTCCGAGAAAACTGTAGGTGCAACCAAGACATACGTCTTCCATCAGACCAAGCCGCTGCCCAGCTATCTGGTGGCGTTTGCGGTGGGCCCGTTTGAGTATGTGCCGGCCGGCAAGACCGCTCTGACCGGCGCTCCCGTCCGCATCGTGGTTCCCAAGGGCCACGCGCGTGAAGCCAAGTACGCCGCGGAAGTGACCGCCGGAATCATCAACCACCACGAGAAATACTTCGGCATTCCTTACCCCTATGAAAAAGCCGACCAGGTGGCCGTTCCCGATACCTCCGGTTGGGGAGCAATGGAAAATCCGGGTATGGTTACTTATTCCCAGAACATCATCCTGGCCAAGCCGGAAAACGATTCCATCAACCGGCAGCGCGGTTACTTCGTCGACGCGGCGCACGAGCTGGCGCATCAATGGTTCGGTGATCTTGTCACCACCGCATGGTGGAACGACATCTGGCTGAACGAAGCGTTCGCCACCTGGTTCGAGCAGAAGTCTACTGCCGAAATGCATCCCGAATGGAAGACTGTGATCGGAGACGTCGATGCCAAGCTGGGCGCCGAGGGCGAAGATAGCCTTATTACAGCTCGTAAGATCCGGCAGCCTATTGAGACCAAAGACGACATCAACAACGCTTTTGACAGCATTACATATCAAAAAGGCGCCGCAGTAATCGGGATGTTCGAGAGCTGGATGACACCGGCTTCGTTCCAGAAAGGCGTGCAGGCTTACCTCAAACAGTACTCCTGGAAGGCCACCACGGCTCCCGAGTTCCTGGACTCGGTCAGTTCCGCCAGCCACAAGAACATTACCAAGCCATTCTCAACGTTCTTGAATCAATCGGGAGTTCCTTTGGTTTCGGTAACACTTAAGTGCGACCAGGGTTCGCCTACTTTGCATCTGGAACAGCAACGCTTCCTGCCACTGGGCTCGAAGGGCTCCGCGGACCAGGTCTGGAGTATTCCGGTTTGCGTGCGCTATGCGGATGGAAGCGGCACGGGAAAAGAATGCACGCTTCTGACCGAAGCTGCGGCCGATTTCAGGCTGAAGGCGAAAAGCTGCCCGGCGTGGGTGCAGGCCAATGACGACGCTGAGGGCTACTACCGCGTGTTCTACCAGGGGGATCTGCTTTCTAAGCTGACGGACGGAGATGTCGAACATCGCTTGACCGCGCCTGAGCGCGTGGATCTGATGGGCAACGCTCAGTCGCTCGCGGAAGCCGGAAAGTTGTCCGCCGCGGATGCTCTGCATCTGGTGGATGTTTTCCACGCCGACCCGGAACGGGAGGTGCTTGAAAATGCTGTTGGTCTGGCGCTCAACCCCCGAGCCTACCTGGTGCCGGAAAATCTCGAGGACAACTATCGCCGTTTTCTGCTCAAGAATTTCCAGACCCGCGCACATGAGCTCGGGTGGACGCCGAAGGCCGGGGAATCCGATGAGGTTCGCCTCCTGCGCCCCCGGTTGGTGCGCGTGGTGGCCACTTACGGGGGCGATCTGGAATTGGCGAAGGAAGGCCAGACCCTCGCCGAGAAGTGGTTCCAGGATCATAGCGCGATTAATCCCAATATGATCAACGCGGTGCTCGGCACTGCCGCCTACTATGGCGACAAGGCGCTGTTCGATCGCTTCCTGGCCGAGTTCAAGAACACTAAGGACAAACAGACCAGGGGACGTTTGGTCAATGCAATGGGTTCGTTCCGCGACAAGGCCGCTATTGAAGAGGGCATGAATGTGCTTGTGTCCGGCGAGGTACCTTTCATGGAAGGCGCGTTCCTGCTCTTTAACGGGCAGCAGAACGCCGGCACCCGCAAGATGCCGTTCGACTTCCTGCAAGCGCATTGGGACAAGGTCATCTCGCTGATGCCCAGCGGCGGCGGTTTCGACTTTGGTTCAGTCCTGCCTCAAGTCGGTGGTTCTTACTGCGACGCCGCATCGCGCCAGCAGCTTGCCGATTATTTCCAGCCTCGCGTGGATAAGTTCGTTGGCGCGCCGCGCGCGCTCAGCCAGGTCCTCGAAGGGATCGACGTCTGTATCGCTACGGTCGCGGCGCAGCGTCCCAGCGTTGAGTCCTTTCTGCAGAATTACTAATCCTGGTCCTGCTCTATCTTCAAAGGCCGCCGCTCAAGTAGCCTCGGCCTTTTTCTATTCGGAGAAGTATTCGGCTTCCCTGGCACTGTTCTTGAGTCTGCCGCAGGGACGAAAGGATAGGTTTTCGTGGCGGAGCACTTGAGCTTCAAAACGAAAAAGCTCCCAGGAAGAGGGGGATTTCGTCCAATCTGTGAAGCAGAAAGGGGTGTTACTTTGTGACACTTCGTTTGAAGATTGTGTGGCTACGCTCTTTAATACAGATCAGCCAGTCGAGATCGTCTTCCGCCTGAAAAAGTAGAAGATAATCTTGGGATTGGGATGCCACCAGCATCCCAATCCCTCCAGACATCATATCGCGTTTTCACAGCCCGAAATTCTTCAAGTTTCGCGCGAGAAGCGGATTCCCGGCTGCGCCCGATTGCGCGCGGCGCGAGTGATCGTTGGGCCAGCGCCCGGGCTGCGTTCCGCTCTCCATCAAGGAAGCGGCGAATTCCATGGAAGCGGTGTCGCCCGCTCCGGACCGAATGGCTTCGGACACCCACACCCGGCCGTCGATCCCAGCCGCCAGCAGCGGCTTGTTCGCCAGATGCGCCTGTTTGAATGTTTCAACCAGATAACCCGCGTCGAACAGAGAGAGCTTGTCCCCGGCTCTTGACCGCGCAAGAAGGCGCGCCAGAAGTTCATAACCCTCGGCGGGGCTTTCCGTCGAGTAGAGGGCCGCCCTCCGCAGGGTTTCCATGCGGACCAGAACGGGTGCTTGCGGCGTGAGGATGGCGAGCGTGTCGGCTGGCAGATGCGCCCGGTCATAGTTCGGGTCGGGGCGGTCCCATCCATCGCCCCAGGGGAGCGACTGGGTTCCGCTGATATCAAAAGGGTGGCAAACCAGCGGTGGACCGGCTAGTGCGTAAGTGGAAAGCGCGCCCGTAAGCAGGATCGCGCGGAAAAGGTTGCCTTTGGTAAATGCGAGTTGCATTTTGTGGTTCTCCTGAATCGAATTTCGCGCGCTAGAGGCTTTCGGCGGCAGTGTCATGGGGTGGTGTAACCGTAGGCCACGTTTGTTACAGCCGGTGAATGGGGAATAAGATAGGGTCTGACGTGTCTCCGGAACTCGTGCGTGCGGAACTCGAGAAGGTCCTGTCGAGCGCGATGTTTGCGAACGCGACGCGGTTGAGCCGTTTTCTGCGTTTTGTGGTGGAACAGACGCTGGCTGGTTCCGCGGCGCAGATCAAGGAGTACCCGATCGGCGTCGAGGTGTTCGACCGCGGCGAAGTTTTCGATCCGAGGGTCGATCCGGTGGTGCGCGTGGAGGCACGCCGGCTGCGGGCGAAGCTGGCGGAATATTACGAGACCGACGGCCACAACGACGAGATCAAGATCGCGCTCCCAAAGGGTAGTTACGTTCCCGTTTTTGAACAAACGGAGCCGGCGGTCGAAACGAGAGAGCGACGTAAATTCCCACGGTGGGCCCTCCCAGCGGTGATCGTGGTGGTCGCGGCCGCGGCGATTTATCTCACTGCAAGCCAGCGCCGCGAACCGATCGTGGCCGTCGTGCCGACTACCGGTCTGGACGAGCCGGAGGCCGCGATCCGTTTCGGCCGAGCGGTCTCGGAGGAATTAACCGCGCAATTTGCCAGAAGCGGAAGAGTACGGGCTGTCGCTTGGCCCGCAGTCATGGCCTACCAGGCGCAACGAGGGACCGTTTCCTGGACCCAATTTGCCAGGGAGATGCACGCGGAATACCTGCTGGTCGTCTCCGTGCGTGCCGAAGGCGACCACGCCAGAATTTTGGTGCACCTGATTGTTCCGGCGAAAAACTCAAAGATCTGGGCGGCCGACTATGACCGGCAGATTACTGCGGACGCGTTGTCGACAGAAAGTGAACTGGCCCGCCAGATAGAGGAAGAGGTTCTGGGAAGGCTGGAGCGGGGCAAGTAACGATTTACAATCGACTTTAATCCTCGATTTCGCGTCTAACTTCTTAAGCATAAAGTGGCAACCACCTTCTTTTTTCGCGCCGTCGCCTCAGACGGCAAGCTGCGCACCGGCTCGATCACCGGGGAAACCGACCAGGTGGTGACGCGGGAACTGCGCCGGCAGGGCCTTACTCCGCTTTACGTGGGCGCACAGGCCAATAAGAATGGGCTGAACTTCAAACTACCGTCATTCGGCGGCAGCTCGAAAAAGGACGTGCTTTACTTCACGCAGGAGCTTTCGACGCTGCTCACGTCGGGCGTCCCGGTGGATCGGGCGCTTGCTATCGCCGGAGAACTCACCGAACGCACCAACTTCCGCGGCGTCATTCAAGACGTGCTGCGGGTGCTGAAGGGCGGCCGGTCACTAGCGGATTCGCTGGCCATGCACCCGGCGCACTTCTCGGATCTCTACGTGAACATGGTGCGCGCGGGCGAAGCGTCCGGAAGTCTTGCTACCGTTTTCGACCGGCTTGCGGATTTCGAAAGGTCGCGTGACGATCTGCGCGGCTATATCATCTCTTCGATGGTTTACCCGGTGCTGCTGGTGCTGGTCGGCCTGGCCGCCGTGCTGGTGCTGATCACGTTTGTGGTGCCGCGTTTTGCGTCCGTCTTCGAAGACTCGCACATGCAGATCCCGGTGCCGACCTTGGTCATGCTGGAGGCCAGCAAGATCATCACGGAATGGTGGTGGGTCGCGGCCCTGGCGATTGCCGGCTTCATTGTCGGGTTCCGGTTTTATATCCGCTCCGCCGCGGGCCGCAACTGGTGGGATACGGGACGGCTGCGTGTACCGCTGCTGGGGGACGTGCTCCGCAAGATGGAGACTTCCCGTTTCGCGCGCGCCATGAGCACGCTGGTGGCGAACAGCGTCCCCCTGGTACAGGCCATCAACATCGCGGCCGGCATCCTCAATAACGTTTCCTTCACCAGGGCGCTGAAGGAAGTGGCCCAGGGCGTGAAGCACGGGGAAGGAATCGCGGGTCCGGTGCGCCGGTCGAAGGTGTTTCCGCCGCTCGCCGCGCACCTGCTTACGGTAGGCGAGGAAACCGGTAAACTGGACGCCATGTTCGCGCGAATGGCCGACATTTATGAATCTGAAACGCGCGCGGGTATCAAGCGGTTCACGGCATTATTCGAGCCGCTGGTGATACTGGTGATGGGCGTCATGGTGGGTGCGCTAATTTTGAGTCTGTTGCTGGCCATCACCAGCATCAACGATGTCGCCATTTAGGAGAGCTGATATGGATTTGGAACGAAACAGGAAGCGGCAGGCGGGCGTCACGCTCATCGAGATGCTGGTGGTACTGGCGATCATTGGGCTTTTCGCCGCATTAGTGGGCCCGCGAATGTTCCGGCGGGCGGATGAGGCCAAAGTGACGGCGGCCAAGGCGCAGATGAATTCTTTTTCGACGGCGCTGGGCGCCTATAAATTGGATACCAGCCAGTTTCCGAGCACCGACCAGGGCCTGAATGCGCTGCGTGTGAAACCGGAAGGGCTCGACCAATGGAATGGTCCTTACCTTCCTAAAGACATTCCGCCAGATCCGTGGGGCCGTCCTTACCTCTATAAGTACCCGGGCGAGCACGGCGATGAGCCGGACATTATCTCCTATGGCGCCGACGGCCAGCCGGGCGGCGACGGCATCAACGCCGACATCCTGAGTTGGAAGTGACCAGCCTGAGAAGAGGAATCACGCTCATCGAAATGATGATCGTCATGGGCATAATCGGCCTGATCGCGGCGATCACATTTCCGGCGGTGAATTCCGGCTTGGACGGCATCCGCCTGCGCTCGGCGTCGGATTCCGTGGCGTCGTTTCTGGATGCGGCCATGAATCGCGCCGAACGGCGGCAACAGGTGGTGGAGATTGTCATCAATCCGAAGCAGAATCGCATGGCGGCGTATTCCACCGAGGCAGGCTATTCGCGAACTCTCCAGATGCCGCAAGGTGTGTCGATTCTGGGTGAAGATGAGCGCCGTTATATCGTGATGCCGGGCGGAGCGTTTCCGAAGTTCGCGATCGACCTCACCAATAGCCGCGGCTTGTACAGGCACATCGTGGTGGATGCCATCACCGGGAGCCCGCGAATTTCATGAGGAAGGGTTTCACGCTGCTCGAAGTATTGGTGGCCACGTTGATCATGGGACTGGCTGTGACCGGGATGATGACGGCGCTGAGCACATCCATGCGGAATGCGGCGCGCCTGACGGACCACGATCGCATGGCCATGCTGGCGCGCGCCCGCATGGATGAACTGCTGGTGGATCGGACGCTGCCACTGGAGGCGGAATTCGATGGCGGCTTTGACCCCCAGGTAACGGGCGGGGAGCAGGCCGGATACCACGTGGCCATGAGCGTTTTTGAAGCGCCTCCGCAAACGCCGCCGTTGACCCCGGTGCTGCAGCGTATTGTGCTGCACGTGTGGTGGAAGCAGGGAGAAAAGCAGCATGGGTTCGACTTGGAAGCGTTCCGGAGATCGGTGATTCCGGCGGCGCCTTTATGAGCCCCGTCACAAGCCGGAGGCCCGCCGCCGGCTTCACGCTCATCGAAGTCCTGATCTCGATCAGCCTGCTCGGCATGCTCTCCACCGGGATGCTGCTGGCCATTCGGATCGCTCTCAACTCGCAGCGGAAGGCCACTGCCAAGCTGATGGAGAACCGGCGCGTGATGGGTTCCGAGCGCGCGGTGGAAGAGGAACTGAACAGCTTCATGCCGCAGATGGCCATATTGGGCAACGGGCAGAAAGTGCCCTTCTTCGACGGGGAAGCGCAAAGCATGCGATTTGTCTCTTCGTACTCGCTGAACCAGGCGCATCGCGGGTTGCCGCAGTTGCTTGAGTTTGCCGTGATTCCGGGGGATACCGGCGGGTTTCGATTGATCGTGAATGAGTGGCCGTACCGCGGCCCAAGCATGGCGGGCGCGTTCATTGCCGGGGTGGAGACCGGCAAAGATGGCCAGATGCACACGGTATTCAACCCCGTCGCCGTGGGCGCCAACTCCTTTGTGCTGGCGGATCGCTTGGCTTACTGTAATCTGCTCTATCTCCAATACATTCCGCAGGATCACCAGTGGATCTGGCGGCCGGATTGGGAGAGCCAGAAATGGCCCGTGGCGATCCGCATTGAAATGGCTCCGATGGATGGCGCGGGGAACGGAGCGAAGTTGCACCCGATGACGATCACTGCCGAGATCCACGCCGCCCGCGATATGGCGATGCAATACCATGACTAACCTCCGGCGAGGAAGCGCGCTGATGGCGGTATTGTGGCTGTCGGCGGCACTCACCGCCATTGCCTTCAGCGTGGCGCTTATGGTGCGCGGGGAAACGGAACGCGTTGCCACGGGTGAGGAAAATGTCCGAGCCTATTACCTGGCGCAGGGAGCCATTCAAAGAGCGATTCTCTACATGCAGTGGGCGCCGTCGGCTGGCCAACCGGACGGCTCGAATCCCTACTTCGTTACCGGCCAGGCCCAGATGCTTCTGAATTTCCCGTCCGGCCAGGCGGTGGTGGACGTGATTCCGGAAGCCGCCAAACTGGATTTGAACAACGCCGACCCGGTGGTGCTGGCGAACCTGATGATGGCTCTGGGCGCATCTCCGGACCAGGCGCAGTTGATCGCCGCGGGCATTGCCGACTGGCGCCAGGGGAACGGACCGGGCCAGTTGACCGACTTCGACCAATACTATCTTTCCCAGTCACCGTCTTTTCACGCCCCGCATGCGTCATTTCAGGAGGTTGAGGAGCTTTTGAATCTGCAAGGGATGACGCCGGAACTGTTTTACGGAACGTGGGTGCGGCAAGGCGAAGGCGCGGAAAGCCGCTTGGTGCCGCGCGTGGGGGTGCGCAACTGTGTTTCGGTATTCGGTTCTCTTTCCAGTTTCGACGCCGGTTGGGTGCAACCCGCCGTGCTGGCTGCGACTGGAGCAAGTGCCGACGATATTCAGGCGGTGCTCGCCTTCCAGCAATCGTCCCCCGTGCATTCGCCACAGCAGCTTTCCGAGTTTACGGCGCAGGACCCGGCGCTCGCGAGCCATCTGTCGCTCGCGACTCACACGATCTACACGCTGCGCGCAACCGCTCGTCTGCGGCGCCCGGATGGATCTTATTCCGATCTGACGCGGACCGTATCGGCGCTGGTGAAGTTGCGGCCTGTAGGCACTGAAGCGACGTTCCACATCCTGAGGTGGTATGACCGCGGCTGAGGCGGCGCCGGTCGTTGCGACCGCGGAAGGGCGGGAGAAACGTTCCGGCTGGCGCGCCTACGCGGCCTTTGGAACTGGCGTCGCGATTGAGATTCTGGGCGATTCGCTAGAGGTGGCGCTGGTGCGCGTCCGTCCGGGCGGCCCGGAACTGTTGCGGCGCAAGACCATCGGTCGATACCACGAAAGGCCCGCCGCCGAATGGTCCAACGAGTTCCGGGAATGCGTGAAGGGGCACGATCCGTCGGGCGTAACCGTTCTGCTGCCGAGGCGCGACCTGATTGTCAGGCATGTGCTGCTACCCAGCGTGTCGCGGCGCGAAATGGCCGCGGCGCTGGCATTGCGGCTGCGTGCGCTGCATCCATTTGGGGATGATGACGTGGCCTGGTGCTGGGCCGCGGTTGAAGGCGGGGCGCTGGTGGGCATTACGCGGCAGAGCCTGCTGGGCAAGTACGAATCGCTCTTCGCCGAAGCGGGCATTCCGGTGGCGAGTTTCACCTGCTCCGCTTCCGTGCTGCATTCCGCGTTGCGGCTCTTCGGACGCCCGGCCAGGCCGTTCCTCGGGATCACGGAAACTACACCTGGCGTCGTCGAGGCCTACGGCGAGAACGCGCAATCGGTGATCTTTACCGGAGAATTCTCGAGCGCGGCGCGAGCGGTCTCGGTGGGTGCGGCGGAGTTGCGTTTGCCCTCGAATCTGGATCCTTGCGATTTGATGTCGGTGCTTCCCCGCCAGGACCGCGAAGGCTCGGTAATGAGCCGCCCAGTGGTCTACGCGGCGGCGATCGGCGCGGCCTGCCCGCTCCTCGTACGTCCGGCGAATTTTCTGCCGCCAGAGCGCAGGGCGGGGCAGTCACGGATCTGGCTGATCCCGACCGGTATACTCGTGTTGCTTCTGGTGCTGGCTACCATTGCCATCTTTGCCGTGGGCCCTTACCGCCAGCGACGCTATATCCAGGCGCTGGCGCAGGAGATCTCGCGAGTGCAGCCTGTCGCGCAGAAATCGACGGCGCTCGATGGCAGAATCGTTCACGAGCGCGAGCAGATTCAGACTCTCGACAGTTTCCGCGGACGTTCCCACGAAGATTTTGAAGTGCTCAACGAACTGACCCGGTTGCTGCCGCCACCGACCTGGGCGTCGGTGGTGGAAGTCTATCCGGACTACGTGGTGATTTCGGGCGAAGCGGAGCAGGCCGCGCCGCTTCTGAAGATCATCGACAGTTCGCCGCTGTTCCATAACTCGGAGTTCACCAATTCCGTGGTGCGGGCGGGCAGCAACGAGCTGTTCCGGATCAAGACCTACCGGAGGCGCAAGTGAACTTGTCAACCCGGAATTTGATCATGCTGGGCGCCTTCGTGCTGGGCGTGGCGGGGGTAATTATCGATCGCTCCTCCGATACCACGCCGCAGATTGTCTCTGTGACCGATTCCCCAACGCTGCTCGAAAGCCGCTTGGCCAAACTACGCAAAACGGCTTCCATGGTTCCCGAAAAAAGCGCGGCCTTGCAGAGCGTGGATACCGTCTTGAAGACCCGCGAGAAGGGCATAATGGCGTTCAACACCGCGGCCCAGGCGCAGGCGCATCTGATGGAAGTGATTCGGCGCATTGCCATTGCGAACAAGATCGACGCGCGCGGTGGCGACTTCTCTCCGCCTGCGTTGCTGGGTACGGATTACGGACAGGTGGCGGTCTCGGTGACGTTTGAGAGCACCATCGATTCGTTCGTCAATTTTCTAGCGGATCTTTCCAAAGAGACGGAGCTGATCGCGCCCGCGGAAGTCCATATCTCAGTCGGCAACGCCAAGAACAAGACCGTGAACGTGCGTGTGACTCTCGCCGGAGTGGTTCCGAAGAAGCTGGTGCCCGAGAAGAAGAACATGATGGCGTTATGAAGAGAAATCTGATCCTGCTGAATGTGCTGCTGGTGGGTCTGATCGTGGCTGCCGGGTGGAAGGTGCAAGGCGAGTGGGCGGCGCAGAAGGAACACGAAGACCAGATCCGGAAGGCCAAGGTGACGCCCCCGCCGGTGCCGGCGGTTTCGATTCCGGCCGCGCCGCCGCCCGTGGTGGCGGCGAGCTACAGCGATATCGCGAACAAGATGCTGTTCAGTAAAGAGCGCAATCCGAACATTGTGGTGGTGGTGGTCGAGAAGCCCAAGCCACCCATGCCTCCGCTGCCGATATTGCATGGCGTGATGGGCCTGCCGAGCGGCATGCTGGCGTTGATGAGCGCCGATGCAAAATCGCCGAGCAAGGGCGTGAAGGTAGGGGATACGGTAGGCGCATTCGAACTGGCGGATTTGACGCGTGACGAGATTTCTTTGAAGTGGGAAGACAAAACGGTCACGAAAAGCGTCTCAGAGATGATCTACCACGGTTTGGAAGTGGCGGAAAAGGCGCCGCCCGCGAGCGCGCCGCCAAGCGCGTCGTCGGGGTCGTCTATCGTGAGCGCGCCGGCTGCGCAGGGTCCCGGAAAACCGGGTGTGCAGTCCGTGGGTGAGCAGGATGTCAAGACGTGTACGCCCGGTGACAACTCGCCGAACGGAACGGTGGCGGATGGCTACCGGAAGGTTTTGATACCGAACCCGTTTGGAAGTTCATGCCACTGGGAACTGGTCAAGTAAGGAAAAAGGATCGCAAAAATGAAAATGATTTTGGTGTTGGCTATCGCTGCCGGGTCGATTTTTGTTCAAGGCTCGTTCGCGCAAACAGTTACCTCGGCGCAGTCGCCGCCCGTCAAGAAGAAAGCCAAGGTGGCCAGCGCGCCATTGGTGATTCCGAAGACGGCCGTCGATCAGGGCGACGGGTCTTTCCGGTATGTGGACCCGAAAGGGACCGCCTGGATTTACCGTCAAACCCCGTTCGGATTGAGCCGTTCTCTCGAATCGGCAGTAGGGCAGCCGGCGGGCAAGACGCCGTTTGGCCAGTCGAAGAGCCAGGCCGCGGCGATTGCCGCCGTGACCAGCGCGCAAGCCTCGGCAAAAGAGAGCGATGACCCGAACGCAAAAGTAACCGCGGTTGCGAAGGGCGAGAGCATCGAGTTCTCGCGTCCCTCGCCGTTCGGAGTGATTCGGTGGCAGAAGAGCAAGAACGACCTGACGGCGGATGAACAGAAGATCTGGGCGCGCGTGCAACCGAAGGGAAACCAGTAGAAGTGTTCCGTTTTTTCCCCAGCGCGGTTACCCTGTGTTTTTTCGTGTCGCTCGCTGGGGCACAAGTGAAGCCGCCGGCGCCGCCGCCCGACCGGCCACAAGTTCCGATCCGGTCGGGAACCGAAACCCAGCCCGCCGTAACGCCCGCGGCTACAACAGCACCGGCTGAAACGCCTGCCCCGGCTCCCCGGGCGAAACCGGCCAGCGTTCCTCCGGGGCTCAACCTCACCAATGCTTCGCTGGTGGAGGTGATTGACATCCTGGCGCGCGATCTGAAGATCAACTACATTCTGGATCCCAAAGTAACCGGAAAAGTGACCATCAACACCTACGGCGAATTGCGCGCGGTGGACCTGCGCAATCTTCTCGAAACCATCCTGCGGATGAACGGTTACGCCATGGTGCAGGTGGGCAACCTCTACCGGATTGTGCCCTCGGCCGAAGCCGCGCGTCTACCGGTAGAACCTTCCTCCGATTCGAAAAACCTGAGCGACAGCGAACAGCCGGTGCTGAATCTGATCTTCCTGAAGTACGTCACCTCGGCCGAGATGGCTAAGCTTCTCGATCCCTTTCTGGGTGAGGGCTACAAGATGGTGGCCTATGATCCGGCAAACCTTCTCATTATTCAGGACAATGCGCGCAACATGAAGCGCACCTTGGAACTGATCTCCATGTTCGATGCGGAGTCCATGGCGGGGCAGCGCGTGCAAGCCTTTCAGGTAGTCAACGGGCGCCCCAGCGATCTGGCGAAAGATCTGGATGTGCTGTTCAAGGCTTACGCGTTTTCAGAGAAAAACGCGGCGGTGAAATTCATCCCGATCGACCGCATCAGCACGCTGATTGCGGTGGTTTCGAATCCGGCTGCATTCGGAGAAGTGAAGCGCTGGATCGACAAGTTGGATGTTCCGGTGAAGCTGACTTCCGGTGCGATCGATAATCACGTTTACAAGCTGAAGTATGGACGAGCCGAGATTCTGGGCAACGTGGTGGCGCAGCTTTATGGAACCAGTGTTCCCGGCGGGAACTCGGGCTACGGGCTGCAAGGCTACGGCGGCGGAACCGGCTTGTTGACGGGCAGGGGCGGGCAGGGTCCCGCGGGATTTGGCGGCACGGGCGGCGGGTATGGAAACGGCGGAGGGTCGATGTTTGGGTCTACCAATTCCGGGCAGTCGAGCGGGTTTGGCGCGGGCAATTACGGTGGAAGCAACTCCGGCGCGATTGGTACCGCTGGTGCGCAGTTTCCTTCCACCACGTCCGGGACTGCAGCGGCGGGAACTCCGCCGACCGGCGGCACACCCTTCGGTGAAGTAGCCGCCGGGACGGATCAGACGGGGCAATATCTTGCGCCGTCTGCCAGGAGCGGAGTTCCCGGTGCGCCTAGAATTATCCCTAATCCGTACGACAATACTTTGCTTGTACAGGGGACGCCGCAACAGTGGGAATCGATTCTGCACCTGTTGGAGCAGATTGATGTGCCGCCGCGCCAGGTTTTGATTGACGCGAAAATCTATGAAGTGGATTTGACGGGCCAGTTGCAATATGGCGTGGAGGCTAGTTTACAGGCTAAGGACACCGCCAACCGCCAGCTATTGGGTGGCTTCAACGGTTTGGCCAGCACCACGGCAGGCATTTTGGCGCCTACGGCTTCCGGAGCCACTTTCACCGCCGGTATGTTGGTGGGCCATTCACGTGAGCTGCTGGCGGCGGTCAATTTGTATGAGCAGAGAAGCCAGGCACGTTCGATTTCATCGCCGCAGTTGATCGCCACCGACAGTATTCCCGCGTCGATCACGGTGGGACAGGAGATTCCAACGCTTTCGGCGACGTCGGTTTCGACGGGACTGGGCGGCTCGACAACGTCGGCCGTATCGACCGTGGGAACCGGCGTAAACCTGAACGTGATCGCCCGGGTGAATTCGAGCGGAGTGGTCACGTTGGTGGTGGATCAGGACGTCAGCGCGCCTACCACCACAAGCTTCAGCGACATTAGTTCTCCGTCCTTCAACCGGCGGAACGTGACTACGCAAGTGACCCTCGAGGACGGCGACACCATCGCGATCGGCGGAATCATCATGTCGTCCAACAGCGTGACCAACACCGGCATCCCGGTCCTCGACAGAATCCCCTACATCGGCGGTTTGTTCGGGAACAAGGCCATCAGCACCACGCGCACGGAGCTGATCATTTTCCTCACCCCGCATGTCATCTATGACACGACGCAGATTACCGATGCGACGGAAGAATTACGAAATAGGATGCGAGATCTGAAGAAAGACATGAAGTGAGGGGTTGGTAGCATAGGTTCTTAGAACCTGCCTTGGCTTCTGCTCTTTTGATTCGGGGCGCGCGTCAACTGCTTACGTTGCGCGGCCCTGGCGGACCCCGTCGCGGGCCTGCCCTGCAAGATCTCCATCTGATTCCGGATGGCGCGGTGCTGATCCGGAACGGCGTGATTGAAGATGTCGGTCCTGGGCGGCGAGTCGAGAGCCTGGCCGCGGCTCGGGACGCTGACGTGATCGATGCGACAGGCCGCGTGGTAATGCCGGCTTTTGTCGATGTCGAAACGTCGCTGGTGCATGCGCATCCGTCACCCGAGACGTTGAACCGGTTGCTTTCGGCTTCCGGTGCTTCCGTTGATCCGTACAGCCTTCCACCCGATGCGCCGCGTGACGCACTGGAAGATAGCGCCAAATTGCTTGCGGGGCTTTCGTCGAATACCCTGAGGCGTCGTAGTGCCGGAATCATGCGCCGGATGGCGCGTTATGGAACGGGCACGGTTGAGTCGCGCGCTGGTTATGCGTTGGGCGAAAGCGACATTCTCAAAGTGCTGCGGGTCCAAAACGAACACCGCGATGCGCCGGTGGATTTGATTTCGACGCTGCTGCTGAAACAGACGGCGGGCGCCGATCCGGTAGAGTGGGTGCGCTGGGTGACGGAAGAACTTCTGGCCAAGGTACGCAAACGCCGCCTGGCGAAATTCATCGATCTTGAATATGACCGGGAAGCGATTCCGCCGCCGCTTCTGATGCGAATTTTCTATGCAGCTTCTGAACTGGGGTTTGGGTTGAAGTTACATAGTGAGCATCTCGCGTTGACCAGCGCGGTGTCGACAGCGGTTCGATGGGGGGCACTTTCCGTAGCCAATTTCCGGAGCGTTACCGACGAAGACATCCAGATGCTGGCGGCTTCCTCCACTTTGGCTGTGTTCAAGCCGGGCTATCTGCTTCAGGCGGGGCTTTCCTATCCGGCGCCTTTCCGGCGCATGATGGAAGCGGGAGTCATTCCGGCAATGGGAAGCAGTTACCACGCCGAATTGAGTTCCGGCTACAACATGCAGCTCATGCTGATGCTCGCTTGCCGCCTATATCAGATGACTCCCGAAGAAGCGATTAGTTCAGCGACGATCAACGCGGCCTTCGCGATCGGTGCCGAGGAATCGGTAGGCTCAATCGAATGCGGCAAGCAAGCCGATGTCCTGATATTGAGTATTTCGGATTATCGCGAAGTGGCTTATTACTCCGGAGTAAACATGGTGGAGACGATGGTGAAGCGAGGCCAGTTACTGGACGACCGGGATGCCGTCATTGATTGAGTGCGTGGCGAACTTCTCGGAAGGGCGCGACATTGAAACCATTGAGGCATTGGCCGATGCGGCGGATTCGGTTGACGGAGCGGCGCTGCTCGACCGGACGTCCGATGTGGACCATAACCGCACGGTGCTGACCATCGCGGGAAATCCGGCAGCCGTGGCGGAAGCTGCTTTTCGCGCGGTGGGGATGGCGGTGGCACGCATCATTCTGCCTGCGCACGAGGGCGTTCATCCGCGGATCGGAGCGGCGGACGTGGTCCCTTTTGTACCGCTCGCGAACAGTTCCATGGAGGAATGCGCGCGCATTGCGACGGATGTGGCCGCACGCTGCTGGGACGAGTTGCGATTGCCTGCTTTTCTCTATGAAGCCGCGGCTCGCAACGCGAGCCGGGCCCGGTTGGAGGTGCTCCGTTCCACGAAGTTCCGCGGAGCCCCTGATTTCGGGGATGGGCGGCACGCGACGGCGGGCGCCGTGATTGTCGGGGCCCGGAAGGTCCTGGTGGCCTGGAACATCAATCTCGATTCGCAGGATTTGCAGGTGGCGCGGGAAATCGCGCGGGCCGTTCGCGAATCCGGCGGCGGGTTGCAATGCGTGAAGGCGTTGGGACTGGAATTGCGATCGCGGCGACAGGTGCAGGTTTCGATTAACCTGACAGATTTTGAAGTGACGCCGATTCAAGTCGTGTTCGAGCGCGTTCGTGAAGAGGCGCGCCGCAGGAGTGTGGCGATTGCGGGAAGCGAGTTGATCGGCTTGATTCCGCACCGGGCGCTTGAGGCAGCGCGTGGGTTTGATTTGCGGTGGCTGGTTGGCGAGCGGATCTGGGACTTCGTGCTGGAGGGCAGGATCAGGAGGCTCGAAACTAAATAGGATCAACGCGCCGGCATCACTCCGGGAATGCTCAATCGAATTCGGTAGACACTCGTGCTGGCCGTAATATAGAGCATCTTGGCGTCGCTCTCTCCCCATGTCAGATTACCCACGGTTTCCGGAACCGGGATGGTTGCGAGATGTTTGCCTGCGGCTGAAATGATCCAGACTCCGCCCGGTCCTGCACCGTAAAGATTGCCCTCCGTATCCACCTTGATACCGTCCGGGCCGCCCGGCGCCTTGTCGCCGCTGGCGTCGAGGAGCAGCGTGCCATTCCCAACCGAACCATCCGCCGCCACGCTGTAGCGCATCCATACTCTTCTCCCCGAATCGGAAACGTAGAGGATCTTTTCGTCCGGCGAAAACGCGATTCCATTGGGTCGAGGCAAGTCGCGGATCAGCAATTGCAATCCCTTGCGGTCCGGCGACGACCCCGCCTTTTGCCGCGCCGCGTTCGGAATCCGGTACACGCCGTTGATGCGCAATTCCTTCTCCGGATCCTTGTCGTCCTGCGTGCGGAGACCGTAAGGAGGATCGGTGAAGTACAGCGAGCCGTCCGACTTGTAAACAAGGTCGTTCGGGCTGCTGAGGCGCTTGCCCTCGAACGTATCGGCCAGGACGGTGATTTGGGCCGACGGGTTCAGCGATTCCAGCCGCCACACGTTGCGGCGCGCGTGACCCGCGACGGTGAGTCTGCCGTTTGCATCGAGCGTCATGCCGTTCGAGCCGGGCTCGGGTCCATTGTAGGGCGCGGTGCCTGTATATCCACTAGGATGAATGAAAACGGAGGCACCGGCTCCCGCCGTCCATTTCACAATGTTATTCGCGGGAATCTCCGCGAAGAAAAGAGCTCCCCCGTGTGTCCAGACCGGCCCTTCAGTCCACTTATTAAACCCGGTGACGACGCGCTCGAGGTGCGCCTTTTCGGGAATGATTCGGTTTGCGGCGGCATCGAACCGGCGAACTTCCTGCGCTTGCGCCGCTACGCAGACCACCGGAATCGCCACGGCTGCGAGAAAACTGATTGCTTTCATTTCAGTGCCATTCTATAACTCTGCTACTCTCAAGGCACCATGTCAGCCATCAACGGAGATAAAGCGCGCTTCCATCGCGAGAAAAAAGCCAAGCGCGCCCGCAAGCAACGCAGCCGGTTGTTACGCAAGAAAATCGATGCGTTGACTCCTGTTGCGCCGGCCGTCGTGCCAGTCTAGTGCTGTCGTGGGCTTCGGCCCGCGCGGTATGAAGCGCATCCTCGTCATCGGAGCAACCGGCAGAGTGGGTCGCCAGGTTATCGCTCAACTGCCGGCCGCTGGCGTCAAAGTCCGAGCGCTTGCCCGGAACCCGCAAATTCACCGGAAGAGGCGCGGGGCGAGCCGCTTTCTTTCATGCCTGCGCCTATCGTGAATATGCTCCTCGACGCCTGGGCTGCGGCAATCGGTCAACCTGCTCCCGTCACCTCTACCTTCGCGGAAATAACCGGAGCGCCGCCGCGAACGTTCCGCGATTGGGCGACTGACCACGCGGCTGAGTTTCTGGCCTGACCCTCAAGCCCAGGAATAGCCGCTCTTTGAGAGTGGCAAACTGCGAATTCGTTTCCCCGTCGCGGCGAAAATTGCGTTCGTCACAGCCGGAATCACTGGCGGCAGCGCCGGTTCGCCCAAACCCGTGGGTGCATTATCCGTCTTGACGAAATGCACTTCAATTTGCGGGGTCTGGCGAATCCGTAACAACTGGTGTTTGTCGTAATTGCCCTGCACCACCGCGCCGCCTTCCAGCGTAATCTCCTGAGTCATCATCTCGGAAAGGCCGTCGATAACGCCGCCCTGCACCTGCGCTTCCGCGCCGCTCGGATTGATAATCTGGCTGCCCACGTCGCCACACACCCAGACCCTATTCACCTTCAACTTATTAGCGGCTACCGTAACTTCCGCCACGTGCGCGAAGTAACCCTGGAAGCTGTAATGAAAAGCCACGCCCAGCGCCGTCCCCGCTGGCAGGGTCCGCTTGCCCCATCCGGATTTCTCCGCCACCAGATCCAGCACGCCGCGCATGCGCTTCACGTTGTATCCTGGTTTCGTTTCTTCGCCCAGCAGCGTCTGCCGGAATACCAGCGGATCTTGACCAGCCGCGTGCGCCATCTCGTCGATGAAGCTCTGCATAACAAAACATTGCGAATTCGCGCCCGGCGCCCGCAACGCGCCTGTCTTGATTTCGAGCGGCATCACGGAGGAATACATCGCGAAATTCGAAACGAACCCGGAAGGAAACTCTCCTGGCCCGATTCCCGCCGATGACGAAAAATGCTCGCCGTCACCGTAGCTGACGAAGTGGTTTTGCCACGCGATTAACTTACCCTGCGTGTCCACTCCACCCTTGAGATAGTGGAAGCCGCCGGGACGGTAGTAGTCATGCTGCATATCGTCCTCGCGCGTCCACAACAGCTTCACCGGCACACCCACGACTTTCGCGATGGCCGCCACTTCCACCATGTAATCGTTATTCAACCCGCGTCCGAAAGATCCACCGGCGCGCAGCAGGTGAATGGTGATGTCGTCTTCCTTCATCCCCAGCGTCTTGGCCACAAACTGGCGCCCCCGTGCGGGTAGTTGGCTGGTGGTCCAAATCTCCAGCTTGCCATCCTGATAGTGCGCGCTACAGTTGCGCGGCTCCAGAGGCGCATGCGAAATGAAGGGGTACGAATACGCCGCTTCCACGGTCTTCGCGGCCGCTTTCAGACCGTCGTCCACGTTGCCGTCGTTCTTGAGCGTACGCTGCGGCTTCTGCTTCGATAGTTCGTCTGCGCGCCTCGCGAACTCAGCGGTGCTTTGCGATGCCGCCGGGCCGTTATCCCACTTCACGACCAGCTTCTTACGGGCGGTTTGAGCGTCCCACCAGGTGTCCGCGACGATGGCGACTCCAGGTTCCAGCCCCGGTTCGCCATCCAGTACCGGACCCATTTTTACCTGTCCCTCGACCACGAACGCATGCTTCACACCCGGCATCTTCTTGATGTCGTCCAGGTTCGCGCTCACTACTCTTCCGCCGAACACAGGGCACTTCTGATATGAAGCGAACAGCATTCCCGGCGTGGTGAAATCGATTCCAAAAATGGGCTTCCCGCTGGTGATATCGGGGACGTCAACACCGATTGTCGATTGGCCGATGATCTTGAACGACGCCGCCTCTTTGAACTTGATGGCGCTCAGGTCCGGGACCGGCATGGTGGCCGCGGCGGCCGCCAGTTCACCATAACCCAGCGAACGGTCGGTTGCGCGATGGTAAACGCGACCCTTTGATGCGAAGCATTCGGACTCCGGCACGCCCCACTTCCTGGCCGCGGCTGCAATCAGCATCATGCGTCCCGCTGCGCCCATCTGCCGCATGGGCACCCAGTTATTCGAAGCGGCGCGGCTGCCTCCCGTGGTCTGTGCGCCGTATTGCGCTCCCAGGTCGGCCTGCTCCACCTTCACCGACCTCCAATCCACTTCGAGTTCTTCGGCGATCAGCATGGGAAGCATGGTCTTGATTCCCTGGCCGATCTCCGGATTGCGCGAGACCAGCGTGACCGTGCCATCGGCGGCAATGCGAATGAAAGTGTTGGGATCAAGCGGCGCCTGGTTGGGCGGTTGTTGAGCGAGAGCTTTCGTGCCGAAACCCAGCAGCATTCCGCCGCCGGTGACCGCGCTGACACTGAGGAAGGATCTTCGTGAGACAGTCATCGTTTACACCTTCCCCTGTCCGGCCGCCTGATGGATGGCTTGCCGCACACGCAAATAAGTGCCGCAGCGGCACAGATTCCCGTTCATCGCCGAATCGATCTGGTCGTCGGTCGGCTTGGGATGTTTCGCGAGCAGGGCGGCGGCGGACATGATCTGGCCAGCCTGGCAATAGCCGCATTGAGGAACATCGATCTGCTGCCATGCGACCTGCAAGGGGTGCTGGCCGTTAGGAGACAAACCTTCGATGGTGGTGATCTTCTGGTTCGCTGCCGCCGAAATCGGTGTCAGGCAGGAGCGCACGGCTTGCCCGGCCAGATGGACCGTGCATGCGCCGCACTGCCCGATCCCGCAGCCATATTTGGTTCCGTGGAGATTGAGAACGTCGCGAAGCACCCAGAGGAGCGGGGTATCGGGCGGCGCGTCTACCGTGGTGGACCGTCCGTTAATCGTAAGCTGAGTGGCCATTGAGCCTCCGTTCCTTTATGATAGCTACACTGGAGTCAGTGCTGGTCACCTTAGAAACAAAGCCCGCTCGTCCCAACTGGCTGCGTGCTCCCGCTCCAATCGGCGCCCGGTACCGGGAAATCAAATCGCTGGTCACCGATCTCAACCTGCATACGGTGTGCGAGAGCGCTGCATGCCCAAACGTGGGCGAATGTTGGAATCGCGGCACGGCCACGTTCATGATTCTGGGGAATGTCTGCACCCGGCGCTGCGGCTTTTGTGCGGTTCAGAAAGGTGCTCCGCTGGCTGTGGATTACGATGAGCCGCGGCGCGTGGCCGAAGCCGTGGCGCAAATGGGACTGCGCTACGCGGTGGTGACAAGCGTGAATCGGGACGACCGCAAAGACGGCGGCGCGGAGTTATTTGCGTTCACGATTCGGGCCATTCGCGAGCGCGTTCCCGGATGCAAGGTGGAAGTCCTGGTGCCCGATTTCCAGGGGCGGCATGAGGCCATGGAAATTGTGATGAGCGCCCGTCCCGATGTCCTGAATCACAACACGGAGACCGTTCCGCGCCTCTACCGGCAGGTACGTTTGGGCGCGCGGTACGACCGTTCCCTGGATATGCTGGCGTATGCCAAGTCGCTTTCCCCGGAGACCCCAGTGAAGTCCGGCTTGATGTTAGGACTTGGCGAGAGGATGGATGAGGTGCGTAGCGTGATGCGCGATCTGCATGCGCACAGCGTGGATATTTTGACTCTGGGGCAGTATCTGCGGCCATCGCCCAAGCACTTGCCGATTGTTCGCTATGTGGCCCCGCATGAGTTTGCAGAGTTACGCGATGAGGGCCTGGCGATGGGGTTTGCGCATGTAGAAGCGGGTCCGCTAGTTCGCAGTTCTTATCATGCGAGTGAAGCCGTCGAATCGGTATACACAATCCATGGCGTTTAGTGAGCCGAGCCGGGCATGACGGACCAACAGTTATACATCGCCCTCGGCGCTCCGATCCTGTTCAACGGCGTCCTGCTGACCGTGTCC
Source organism: Bryobacterales bacterium (assembly GCA_003136675.1). Taxonomy (GTDB): domain Bacteria; phylum Acidobacteriota; class Terriglobia; order Bryobacterales; family Bryobacteraceae; genus Bog-113. Next base: position 13,051 of record PLFE01000081.1, on the reverse strand, counting down.
TCTACATCAACGCGAAGCTGGACGGAATGATGCACCTGATGAACGAGCGCTTCAAGGGGATTGACGCCCGCCTCGATGGCATGAACCAGCGATTTGATGACTTGCGCGATCTCTGGCGCGCCGAACTGCACCGCGTTGAAGAGGTTCTCGGCGCGCGCCTGAAGCACCTCGAAGAGAGATAAATCCTCCTCACCTACTCGCGTCGTAGCGCCTGCATCGGATCGATTAATGCCGCCCTCCGCGCAGGAAGATACCCAGCCGCAAGCGCAACAGCTCCGAGGATTCCAACGGCAAGCATGATCATCACCGGATCGTGAGGCGCAAGGTCGTACAGCATGCTCGCGATCAGCTTCGCCAAAGCCAGCGCCCCCGCGACGCCAATTGTCAGCCCCACGGCGCACAGGATGGCAACTTCACCCATAACCAGCCAGACTACGTTCGATCTGTCTGCACCCAAGGCCATCCGCAAACCAATCTCGCTAGTACGGCGAGTGACTGCCTGCGCGAGCACGCCGTAGATTCCGACAGCCGACAACAAGGCCGCGAGACCGCCCAGGAACGCAGAGACCAACGCCATCACACGGTCTTCCCTCAGGAAGCGGTTCTCGTGCTCCTCAAGCGTCTCAATCAATATCGGATATTGTCTGCCCATCCCGTCCACGGCTCGCCGAACGGCCGGCTCAATGGCGCGCGGATCGCCTGTGAATCGTAGGTCCGCGTTCAAACCGTAGTCCGGGTTCTGCGGCATCGGCTCAAACACGGCCAAGGGGCGATTGCTTTTCAGGCTCCACAAACTTGCGTCGCTTACCACTCCTACTAGGGTGAAGTCTCGCTTGTCGCCATCGGGATCTAACGTGATTCGCTGACCTGCAACAAATCCTTTCGGAAAGAACTTCCGCGCGAAACTCTGGGACACAATTCCAACGCGCGGACTGCGTTCATCGTCGCCCCACGTGAAGTCGCGACCCTCGACAATCCGCATTCCGACCTCATCGAAGAAGCCGGGACTCACCACACCGGCTAACACTTTAGCGTTCACTCCTGAAGGGAAAGCAACTCCTGTTTTGTATTCCCCATAAGTCCCCGGCCCCATACTGGAGTAACTGACGGATTCGATTCCCGGAATGCTCGACAGGCGCTTTTCGAGCTCGCGATAGTAAGCTACCTGGCTCGAAATCACCGGGTCACGAAGCCCTGGCTTGCCGGTCAGCAAAACCGTAAGGATCCCGCTGCGATTGAACCCAGGATTGAAACTCTGGAGCTTTAGAGTGCTGCGAACGAACAGCGCCGCTCCGATGACCAGCACGAGAGATAAGGCAAGCTGCGCGCTAACCAGCAGGCGAGTCATTCGCCGCGATCCTCCGCGTACCGTTCGGGAATTCTGGCCAAGCGCCCCGGCTGGATGCGGCAAACCCCACACAGGCGCGAGTCCGAACAGTGCGCTCGTGAGAACCGTGACGGCCAGCGTGAAGAGCAGAACCCGCAGATCCGGATCTGTATTCAGAGCAACAGGAATCAATGCTCGCCACAGCATCCGTTCCAGAAAACGCGCCGCGTAGGTTGCAATCAAAACGCCGAGACCAGCCCCCGCCAGCGACAAAATCAGACTCTCCACCAGCAATTGCCGGCCGATTTGCCAACGGCTCGCGCCCAGAGAAAGGCGCACTCCGAACTCGTGTTGCCGGGCCGCCGCCCGCGCCAACATCAGATTGGCCAGGTTCACGCAGGCCACCAGAAGCAAAACTCCCACCAGCGCCATCAGTACACGCAAAGGAACACGGAGGCGGTCCCGTTGAAAGGAAAACCCACGATCCGCTTGCTCCAACACGGGTTTACCCTGAAGGAATTTACTGCGCTGTTGCGCGTTCAGCGATGGCGGAATCGTCTCGGCCAGAAAGCGCGGCCACAGCGCCTCCAACTGCGCGCGCGCCATCTCGATGGTCACGCCCGGCTTCAACCGTCCGATGGCTTGCTCGAACCAAAAGTTGCGCTGGTCCATTCCGGCGAGCCTGCCGCTGTAACCCATCGGGGCGGTTAATTCGGTCTGCCCATCGATGTAGAGGCCCGAGAATTCAGGCGGCGTCACCCCAATGATGGTGACCGGGTTGGCATCGATATGCATGGTCTTCCCGATCACGCTCGGGTCTCGACCGAACCGCTGAGTCCAACACCGGTAATCGAGCACAGCGACCTTTTCCGCCCAACCCTGCTCCAGTCGGACATCCTGAGGGCCAAATAGTCTTCCCAGCAGAGGCTTCACGCCGAGCGTGGCGTAGTATTCGCCGCTCACGTTGTTCATGCCGCCCTCGTACCAGACGCCGTTGGCCTCCATGTTGGTGACGCCGCCGCCCATCCATGCAAAGACGCCAGTGAAAACGGTCTGTTCGCGGCGGATTGCCTTGAACATCTCAAGAGACAGGGATCGATTATCGACGGACCGGTCCGGGCCCGTCATGCCTATGGAAACGAGTTCGTACGGTTCGGGAACAGGAAGAGCACGCAGCATCAGTGCGTTGATGAGGCTGAAAATGGCCGTGTTCGCGCCGATGCCGAGGGCCAGGGACAGAACGGCGACGCCGGCTACTAGCGGCGATTTGCGGAGCATTCGCCACGAGTAAGACAGGTCGCGCCAGATCATTTTCCGACTTCGAGAATGACGAACGAGCCGGGAACCATCTTCCCTCTCGCGTAACTACCTGGCGGCGGGGGCGTTGGCGGCGGCGTAAATTCCGCACCAATCAGGATCACCTGATTGGTTTTCGTATCCACCGTCATCGTTCTCGCGCGCGGCATGGTCTTCACCGTCTGCTCGACCACGAAGTCAGTCGGACTATTTTCTTTGATCACAGATAGCGTGCCTTCTCCATTCGAGCTAAAGGCTTCCATGGTGTTGGGGTTAAACCCGCCGCCATCCGTTCCGGAACCGATGGGCAGGGAAGTGATTACTTTCCCGCTATCGGCGTTGACAATCGCCATGGTCGCCGGCTCGTGACAGGTGGCGAACAGGATGTGATTCTTCGCGTCCAAACCCAATCCGCCCGGGCCACCGCACTTCCCGGTGAGATCGAATCGTTTGGTAACGGAAAGAGTCTTCGCGTCTACCTCCGCGATGCTGTCCTTATTTTCTATATCCACCCAGATGCGCCCGTGTCCGTCGGTGGCGGCCTGCTCGGGCGCTCCACCCAAATCCACCGTGCCCACGATGGAACCGTCCTTCGTATCGATCACAGTGGCGTTGGGCGCGGAGTGGCTGAATATCCAAACCCGCTGATTGAAGGGATCGAACATGATCCCGTCGGGGTTGCCTTTCACCTCAATGGTCTTGATGGTTGCGAGCGTACTGGAATCGAACATCACCACGGGCTTGCTGCTGACGAAGCCGTGATGCGATTTCGGGTCCACGGCGGCGCCGTGCGCGTTGGCATTGGGGATCTCGCCCGCCGGTTCCAGCGTGTCCAGATTGAAGACCGTGATTCGTGGACCGGTTTGGCCGGAGCGCGGGATGTAGAGACGGCGTCCATCCACGTCCGCATACACATAGTCGTAACCGCCGTCGCCACCGGCTTTGACGGTTTTCACTACTTTATACGAGCCTTCCTGCGCAAATGCCGCGCAGGCGGAGAGCACGATGACAGCGGCGGAAACGAAACGTTTCATAGGTTAGGGCTTTCTTTTGTTGAGATAGAGGACGTACGCAACCATCTTCTTCACTTGAGGATCGGGAAGACCGGATGCGGGCATTTCCGTGCTTGGGATTCCGTTCTTGATGACGTCGAAAAGTTGCGCAGCCCCGTGATGCCGCAGCTTGCCCTTGAGGCTTGCGCCAATGCCCCCTTCACCGTCCGCGCCGTGGCATTGCGCGCACTTCAGCCGGTAAAGGCGCGCGGCTGTCGCGTCGGGGCCATCGGCGAATGCGCGGGTCGTGGAACCCGCAAGGAAGGACCCCAACAAAATTACCAGAAGTAAGTTTTTCATGCAAACTCCGTAGTATCTCACGACCGCTAGGCCGTTAGCTTTTGAAGCTGTTCTCGCATCTGTACGGTTTCAGTCTCATCGAGCGCCTGGCCGGCGCGGGTGACGTAGAAAACGTCGATGGCTTTGCGGCCTTCTGTGTCGATGAGTACGGTTTCAATATTGCAGCCACTCTCGGAGAAAAACCGCGAGAGGCTATAGAGCAGGCCGGGCCGGTCTTCGGCCGTGATCTCAAACAGGGTTGCGTTGGGCGAGGCGTCGTTGTCGGCGGCGACGCGCGGCGGCTGGCGGGCGGTGGTCCGGGGCCGTGCGCGCCCTTGCAGCAATTCCGCTACATTCCTGCGCTTCGCCACCGCGTCCTCAATGAAAGCTTCCAGGCGGACGAGTTCGCCGGGGTTCAGTTCGAGCGTGCGGATGGGGTCGTCAAAAGAGAAGGTGTTGATTGTCCAGTCCCGATCGTTGATAAAAACTTCCGCGCGCAGAATGTTCATGCCGAAACTGGCCAGCGCGCCGGCGATATCGGCCATCAGGAACGGACGGTCGGGCGTGACCACCGTGAGTCGATAGGGAGCGCCCTCTCGTTTGATGGCCACCGTGCGGCCTTCCCTTTCCATGTTGTGATGTTCGGCGATCTGCTCAGCGGTGTTGGTCAGGAGATAGCGGGCGGGCAGGCCTTCGGCGGCCAGATCGGTTTGCAGCCCGAGCGTCAAATGGCGTGAAGTGGCCACGTAGAGACGCCACAGCAGCGTGGTACGCCAGGGTGTAAGAGCACCCGGATGCACCGCGCTGATATCGCAATAAGTGAGCGCGGTGAGCAGTTTCAATCGCTCGGATGTTCCCACGGCCGCGGCGAGGGTGGCGGCGGTGGCGGGGTCGGCCGGGTCCCGCGTGGTCATCAGCCGCGACATTTCGAGGTGGGCGCGAATCAGGAACAGGACGGTCTCGAGCTGCGTGGCCGGTATGCGTGTGCCTTTCAGCGCGCGCTCGGCAATCTCGACCGAAGCTTCGGCGTGATGCTCCGACGGCACGCCTTTTCCGCTGTCGTGGAAAAGAAGCGCGATGAGAAGCAGAGCGTAGTCCGGAGTTTCGCGCGCCACTTCGCCAAACTGGTTGTTCTCCTTCCGCAATTGAATGGCTGAGGTGACCGCCACCAGCGTGTGTTCATCCACCGTGTAGCGATGATAGAAATCGCGGATCACCAGGGAATCGATACCCGCAAGCTCCGGAAAAATATTGAGCAGGAAACCGGTGTCGTGCATGGCGCGCAAAGCTTCAGAGGCGTACGGCAGTTCGACAATGGCGGAGAGTTCCTGCCATGTGATGGAAACCGGATTCCCGAAATGCCCGATGCGATCTTCGGCGTCGGTCGAGAGGGGCAAACCGTGGCGGGCGATGAATTCGAAGATGCGCAGAAATTGATGGGGATCGGCCGTCGGGGCACGGAAATAGATGCGGCCGTTTACCACCGAAAAATCGGAGTTCGAAAGCCGTGCGGCGCGATCGCGAAAAGCGGCGAGCAGGGAACTGCGGCGCGCTTCCAATTCGTCCAGCCGGCGGAGGCAGGCCTGGTGGAGCGGCCTCGCTTCGCGATACCAGGCGCCCATCAGATCGGAGGGATCGGGAAATTGCAGAATGCGGGCGCACTCATCCTGCATCAGGAAGTTGAGGACATTCTGATCGCGGCCGGCGGCCAGATGCAACGCGGTGCGGATTTCGGCGATGAGATCGTGGGCGGGAACAGGGATGGAAACCTGGCTGAGTTTGGCCAGCCAGCGGAGAACCTGCAAATCGCGCAGACCGCCCGGCGCGTCTTTGACATTGGGCTCCAGGTGGTAGACCGTGTTGCCGAACCTGGCATGGCGCTCGCGGGTGATGCGGGCCAGCGCGGGGGCCAGTTGTTCCCGGCGCGGATCGCGGAGCTTTTCAAACAGGGCGGCGTCGCCGGCCAAAATGCGGCGGTCCAGCAGGCTGATGCTTAGCTCGATGTTGAGGTCGTCCACCTCGTTGCACTCTTCCACCGTGTGGACGGACTGGCTGACGCGCATGCCCGCATCCCAAAGCGCGCGGAGAAAAGGAGCGAGCGGCTCGCGCAGATCGGTTCGCGAACTGACAATCAACAGATCCACGTCGGAGCACGGAAACAGCTCCCGCCGCCCATAGCCGCCGACCGCGCAGAGGGCGCACCCGGTGAGTGACGGCCAAAGCGACAGGACCTGCTCATCGATCAGGCTGGTGCGTTCCAGAAGCCTGCGGGATGCGTTTCCTGGCGCGGGTTCAGGCGGCAGGCTCGACGACGACGGCAGTGCCATAAGCCAATACTTCGGTGATTCCCTGCATGATCTCATTGGCGTCATAGCGAAAAGCGATCACGGCATTGGCGCCCATCTGGCCGGCGTGCTCCAGCATGAGTTCGTATGCTTCCTGCCGGGCGCGTTCGCACAGCTCGGTGTACACCGTGATATTTCCCCCGACCAGGGCCTGCAATCCGCCGGCGATGTTGCCCAGCACGGAACGCGAACGGACGGTGATGCCGCGGACAATGCCGAGTGTGTTCTTCACGCGAAAGTGTTCGAGCTGATTGGAGGTGGTCACCATCCAGGGAGCGGGAGCTTCATAAGCCATAGGTCATACTGTATCTCTTCATACCAGTTTTTTCAAATTTCCTCGAAAATGCTTCGCTCGCTATACTAAAACGGGTGTATGAGTCCGGTCGCACTGCCGCGCAAACAGTCGATTCTCGGTGTCGGAATCAGCGCCACCCATTATGGGCAGGTTGCCGATATCTGTAGCGAGTGGGTGAATGAGAGGCGGCGCGCGAGCCTGCAAATCCCGGCACGGATGGTGACGGTGACTTCTGTGCACGGCATTATTACGGGCTATTTTGAACCAGCGTTTCGCGATATTGTGAATTCCGCGGACCTGGCCACACCGGACGGCATGCCCGTGGTTTGGGCGATGCGTTCGTTCGGCGTATTGGGACAGACGCGCGTCTACGGACCCGATCTGATGATGGCCCTATGCGAGCGCGCGGCGGTTGAGGGGCAGCGCTTCTTCTTCTACGGCGCACGCCAGGAGACTTTGGACACGTTGTCCAAACGGCTTCTGGAGAAGTTTCCGGGGTTGCAGATCCGCGGCATGATTTCGCCGCCCTTTCGCGCACTGACGACAGAGGAAGACGAGCAGTTCGTGAGGCAGATCATCGATTCCGGGGCGGACGTGGTGTTCGTAGGCCTAAGCACCCCGAAGCAGGAGCGGTGGATGATGGAGCACCGCAGCCGTCTTCCGGGCCTGGCACTGTTTGGTGTGGGCGCGGCTTTCGATTTCCATGCGGGCCGCGTGGAGCAGGCTCCGCGATGGATGCAGCGCTCGGGACTCGAATGGTTCTTCCGGCTGACTCGCGAACCCAGCCGGTTGTGGAAGCGGTATCTGTTGATTACCACGGTGTTTCCGCCGCTTTGGGCCATGCAGAAGCTGCGTATTTTGCGTTTTCAATCAGGGGAGAACTAAGTTCATGTCGAAGAGAATACTGGTCACCGGAGCGGGCGGGTTTATTGGTCATCATCTGGTAAAGCACCTGACGTCGCAGGGCTACTGGGTTCGTGGGGTGGACCTGAAGCGGCCCGAATACGAGCCCACGACGGCGCACGACTTTCAGCTTCTGGACCTGCGGCGCTGGGACAATTGCCTGCAGGCCACGGCTGGAATCGACGAGGTGTATGCGCTGGCGGCGGAGATGGGCGGCATCGGTTTCATCGAATCGAACAAAGCCGTGATTGTCCGCGACAGCACCATGATCAACATGCATACCATCGAAGCTGCGCGGGTCAACGGCGCGAGCCGTTTTCTATTCACTTCCAGCGCGTGCGTGTATCCCGGCTATCGCCAGCGTGACACGAACGCGACGCCGCTGAAAGAAGAAGACGCGTATCCCGCGGATGCCGAAGACGGGTATGGGTGGGAGAAGCTTTATATGGAGCGGACATGCCGGCATTACCGCGAGGATTTCGGCCTGGAGACGCGCGTGGCGCGCTTCCACAATATCTTCGGTCCGCTGGGCACATACGACGGAGGCCGTGAAAAGTCGCCCGCCGCGATCTGCCGCAAGCTCGCACTGGTTGAAGATGGCGGGACGATCGAAGTGTGGGGCGACGGACTGCAAACCCGATCGTACTGCTATGTGGCCGATTGCGTGGAGGCGATTTTCCGGCTGATGAATTCCGACTTCCCGCATCCTTTGAACGTGGGACAGGACCGGCTAATTTCCATCAATGAGCTAGTGGATATGGTGGCAAAGATCGCCGGCAAGAAGGTTCACCGGACACACGATCTGACTGCGCCGCAAGGCGTGCGCGGCCGCAACAGCGATAACTCGAAATTGCGGGAAGTGCTGAAGTGGGAGCCGCAGGTTTCGCTGGAAGAAGGGATCGCGAGAACCTATGAGTTCATCTGCACTCAGCTTGAAGCCGCGGGCAGACTTCCGGCGAGAGACTTCGCAAGAGCCTAGTGACGAACACATGCTCAACGAGGAACTGATTCCGGCGACCAGCAATCGGGTTTTGCGATCCCTGGCGCTGCGCACCGGAACCACGGCGCGCGACGCTTTCACCGCGGCTCCCGCGCAGATCGATAACGGCGATGAAGCGCTCTATTCCGACCGGTCGGGCACCTACACGAAAGGCCTTTTGCAATCGGGCGTCGGCCTGGTGGACGCCGCCGCGTATCAATCGTTCAAGACGGCGTTGAGCAGCGGCGCCCCAGCGGATTTCGAGAAGATCATTCTCGGCGGCCCGCGCACGCTGAATGGACCGCAAGCCGGCCTGGCGTTTTATCTGGACTGCCTGGACGCCAGTCAGTTTACCGCGCCGCCCGCACCCGCGCTGGCCAGTGAGGCGTACGCGACGGAACTGGTGGAGCTGTATTGGGCCTCTCTGCTGAGGGACGTCGCGTTCACGAGTTATTCAACCTGTGCCGAGGCCGCGCAGGCGGCTACCGAATTGTCGTCGCTATCTGAGTATGCGGGCCCCCGCAACAGCGCCAATCAAGTCACGCCAGAGCTCTTATTTCGAGGCGGGTTCGCCGGTGAGACGATTGGACCGTATGTCTCGCAGCTTCTGCTGCAGCCGACAGCGTTGGGATCACTGCCGATCGCCCAGCAATATGTCACCAACCAGGCGGGTATTGACTTCATGACCGAGCCAGGCGAGTTCCTGCAGGTGCAGAACGGCATAGGGACGGGGAAGAGCCTCACGCCGGGCGCGGCGCTTTACCTGCATGACGGGCGCGGGTTCGCCGCTTACACACACGATGACGTTCTGTATCAGTCCTATTTCATGGCGTACCTGGTGTTGAACACGTTGAACGGGGGCAACCCTGCGCCTTTGAACCCCGGCAATCCCTATAACGGCTCCAAAACGCAAAATGGCTTCGGCACGATGGGTCAACCGGATATTGCAGTCACTTTGGCGGCGGTGGCGGCTGAAGCGATCAAGGCAGTCTGGTACCAGAAGTGGTGGGTGCATCTGCGCCACCGTCCGGAATCCGGTGGCGGGATTGTGTATCTGATGAAAACCGGAAAGGGCGGAACAATCGAGGGGCGGGTGAGCCAGACGGTTTTGCAGTCGCAAGCAGTGGCGAGCAGTTTCGCGGCGAACGCCAGCTATTTTCTTTCGCAGGCGTTCCCGGAGGGTTCGCCGACTCATCCGGCCTACCCCACCGGTCATGGCGCGGTGGCCGGGGCCTGCATCACCGTTCTGAAGTTCTTCTTCGATGGAACATTCGCTGTGCCGGAACCCCTGATGCCGTCAGCCGATGGGACCTTGACCGCGCCCTACGCGGCGGCTTCCGGTGAGCCGCCGCTGACGGTGAATGGCGAGTTGCATAAGCTGGCGCATAACATCAGCTTCGGCCATGGTATCCATGCGGGGATCCACTGGCGCAGCGATACAGATACCTCGATGCAGTTGGGCGAGGCGGTGGCGCTGAGCTACCTGCGGGACCGCGCCCACACCTATAACGAGCACTTCAGCATCTCGCTGACGAAGCTGGATGGCTTGATCGCAACGATCACCAATCCATAAACCTCTTACGCGATGGTGAGCATGCCCGGTTTGGTGGCCATGCGCGCTCCTCCGGGCACCGGCGCCAACCCGAAGACCTGATCGACGGTCATCGGCGGTTTGTCGAAATGCCCCGCGTGTTCCCAACGGTTCGGGAAGAAGACCTTGATGCCGCTGAACTGCAGGAAGGGGTAGGTCTTGCGATCGGTCATCAGGTTGTATTTCCTGACCTTTTCTTCGGGGCTTCCCAGGCCATCGGCATCGATCACCAGTTCCACGTTGGCGAAGTCCCTCAAAGTTGACTTGTCCTGGATCATAAAGGGCACTCCATCGTGCACGGCCGGGTCCCCGAACTGGTGTACGATCAGGATCTTCCGAGTCTTGAGCTTCTGCGCCCCTACGTACCCGCTGAGCATGTCCTGCACCGCATTGATTTGCGCCGCGGTTACCGTCCCGATGGGAATTCCGGGATCGCTGTGTCCTCTAACCACATGAAACTCAGGGTCTAGCGCGACATGGACGTTGTCGTATTTCAGGTATCCCCGATCCATCATCCGCTGCACCTGCGCGACGGGATCGGACTGCCCCAACTGAGTGTCCAGTATGACGGTCCAACCGCGGTCGGCGGCTGGCTTGATGTACCGCGCCACGAGGTCGTCTTCCAACTGGTCCAGATATTCGAGACATGCGCCTTTCCCGGTACACGGAACGGCCAGGGCATAGATGAGGTGAATGCCGACTACGACTCCCTTGCCGCCGTTCGCCGCCTTGATCTGTTTGATCCAGGTCCCTGTGCCGGCGGCCATCTGACCCATATTGCTATAAGATCCCAGACGGCCCAGAATGGGGGCTCGGCCAAATCCGCGCCCGTATATTGTGAAGAGTGTATTGGTCTCGAGCAAACCAGACGGTTTGTCGGGCACAGGAACGGACCCAAGGTGGCTGATTGATACCAATGTCAACACAGCGGCAATCGTAAGTTTCTTCACATCGGATCTGTGAGCAACCTGCTGGCCAATCACCGCCGGCGACGACGGGTACCATATGACATGCTCTCCCGTCGCAGTTGGCTCTCCGGCTCCGCCGCTGTCATCACCACGTCCGCCCTAAAGGGCTCTCCCCAGAGTCTCAAAAACCGGACCTCCGAGGCGAGACCCATCACCATCGCCGAGCGTCTGGCGCGGATCGCGCGCGCCCAGAAACTGATGCAGGAAAACAGCATCGACGCCATCACCCTGATCGGCGGCACGTCACTGGTTTACTTTTCCGGGATCCGCTGGTGGAATAGCGAACGGCTGTTCGTGATGATCATTCCGCGGCGGGGCGAACCGTTCTTCGTGTCACCGGCGTTCGAGGAAGATCGCGCGCGTGAGCAGATCACGGCCGGCCTCGGGCCAGACCGCCGCCAGGTATTCACCTGGCAGGAAGACGACAGCCCTTATGAGCGCGTGGCGTTCGGCCTGAAAGAGCGCGGCGTTTCGACCGGCCACATCGGCATCGAGGAACGCGTCACGTTCGTCTTTGTGGACGGCATCGCGAAAGCTTTGCCGGCGGCGACGGTGACGAGCGCAACCCCGGTGACGGCGGGCTGCCGCATGATCAAGAGCGCGCATGAGATCGATCTGATGCGCCTCGCCAATGCGGCTACGCTCGAAGCGTACGAATGGTCGTGGCGGCAGTTGAAAGACGGCATGACGCAACGCGAGTTCGGCGCGCTCATCTCGGCCGCTTACCAGCAACTGGGCTTCCCCGGCGAAGCGAGTGTGATGGTGGGCGCGTCTTCAGCGCTGCCCCATGGCTCCGCGCAGCCGCAGATCATCCGCGAAGGGCAGATCATTCTGATCGACGATGGATGCACGGTGGAAGGCTATCAATCGGACATCAGCCGCAGCTTTGTTCTGGGAAAACCCACCGACAAGATGCGGCGCGTTTTCGACATTGTTCATCAGGCGCAATCGGCGGCGTTGAAGACCGCGCGGCCCGGCGTGGCGGCGGGCGATGTGGATGCGGCGGCGCGCAACGTGATCACAGCGGCCGGATATGGGCCGGACTACAAGTACTTCACGCACCGGGTGGGCCACGGAATCGGCATGGATGGCCACGAATGGCCTTACCTGGTTCGCGGGAACAAGCTGCTGCTTGCGCCGAATATGACTTTCAGCGACGAACCGGGGATCTATATCCCCGGTGAATTCGGCATCCGGCTGGAAGACGACATGCATATCACCGAAAACGGCGCGGAACTGTTCACGCCACAGAGCGCTTCGCTAGAGCATCCGTTCGCGACTTGAACCGGTGCTTGTCAATGCCCAGCGACCGTATTTTCGATTCGAGCGTGGAAGCGGGCAGCCCCAGCCGCGCCGCCGCGCCGCGCTCTCCGGCCACGCGGCCACGGGAGTGGGAGAGTGCGGCCTCGATCATGTCGCGCTCCTGATCGCGCAGGGCGTTTCCAGAGAGTCCGTTTCCCGCGGCGGCGCTGCCGCGCATGTCGCCCGCTCCGTCGAACGCCCTTACCAGCGTTGGAGCGGGTGACACCAGCGCCTGCGGATCTACCCGGAGGACGGCATCCTCCGCCAGAATGACGGCTCGCTCCACCACGTTCTGGAGTTCGCGGATATTGCCCGGCCACGCGTACCTGAGGAACAGATCCATGGTGGCGCGCTCGACTTCGCGAATGCGCCGGCCGATTCTGGTGGAATACCGATTGACGAATGATTCCACCAGGCGGGGAATGTCCTCGCGCCGGTCGCGCAGCGGCGGCACTTCGATGGGAAACACATTCAGCCGGTAGTAGAGATCGTTGCGGAAAGAACCATCGGCGATGGATTGCTGCAGGTTCCGGTTGGTGGCGGCGATGAGCCGCGCATCCGTCCTGATGGTCTGCGTGCCGCCCAGCCGCTCAAATTCGTGTTCCTGCAGCACGCGCAAGAGGGCCACCTGCACGTCCGCCGGCACTTCGCCAATTTCGTCCATGAAGAGCGAACTGCCGGCGGCCATCTCGAAGCGGCCGATGCGCCGCTGCA
>PLFE01000136.1 GCA_003136675.1 Bryobacterales bacterium | reverse complement strand
TCCTTCAGCCGTCACGAGCACCGCCTCCAGAACGCCGTCGCTAAAACACTGAAACTATTGAAGGAACTGCAAAAAGAACCCCGTGAGGAGGAAGCTCTCCCCGAAGGCGTTCAAACCGAATCTGGGTTCGTTCCAACACCTCAATTCGCCGCCGCCGCCCCGACAGCAAACGCCACACATCCGACCGCCGAAAACACCGCAATCCACACCGCCGCACNNCCTAAACCCAAGAACCGTCGATTTTGCCAAAAATGTCGCCGGAATCCCGACTATGCTTCACTGGGATGGAAGGTAGCCTTAGCAATCACTGACAGAGTGGATCGGCCAGAGAGGGAAGCCCCTTGCGATTGTTTCCTATCTTCTCGTATTCTCCTTCGTTTTGCTGTCTTGGATCACCCTTTTGTTCGTCATACCGCCTGTCGGCGTTGCCGCGGCTTGGGTGGGTTCGAGTCTCCTCACCGGGTGGGCGACACGCCCCGGGCGTCGCCGCCGCATTCTGATTTACCTCGCGGCCGCCAGTCTATGGATCTCAATCGCGTTGGACAATCGCAGCGGGCTTGACGGTCTTTTGTCGGCCTCGCTATTGACTGCCTTCGCCCTGGCGTTCTGGGGAGCCTACTGCATTTTCCCTGAAGTGCTCGATGCGCTAAGGACTCACTTTGGCCGGCGGGTTCCCAGGTAAAGGGAAATCATCTTCGCGCGATTCTCGAGCGGATTCAGTGGGAGTGAGGGTCGCCTCGAATACGAATTCCGGTGCGGAGATTTTGGTTTCGTTTACTGCGAAGGATGCGCGTAGCGGGTAGCCCTGCTTCAGGAGAGTTGGGAGTTGAACATCCTTGTGGTCGATGACGCAGATTAGCTGGCTGAACGGAATGATGATTTCCCACACGTGACCGGAGGGTATGGTGGCGTTGATGAAGGAAGGTCCGAAGGAGCCGGCGATCCCCATACCGTTCGTATCAAAGACGGGAAGGTCGTTGCCCTCTGGCGAGTGGGCCGTTATTTGAACGTTGTACGCGTGGCCTCTCGACTCGACGGAGCCGATCGGCAGATCCATAGTCTCAGTGCTGGCGTTCTTCAAAAAGAAGTGCAGCGCGGTTGCGGTTGCGCCGATTCCGAGTTGGAGATTGTTATGCGGCGCTCCCCAGCGGATCGCATCGGCGCCGTACAGCGAAGTAGCGACGGCAAACAGTAGGACGCAAGCGGGCCTCATTTCGACATTATCTATCCAAACCTTGTTAGAGTTTGATGCATGTGGAGCGCTCTGCTAGCTTTCGTGGCCATGACTTACGGGCCTTATAACGGGTCGTTCATCCGGGATGGCGTGGGGTTGGAGAAGAAGATTCACGCGCCGGACGCCGCACAGTGGTCGATGTATCTCTGGTTCCGAATGGATCAACAGCCCGGCGGCCCGGCCTTACTAGGCGCGGTTGGCGAACGCACTCTAACGATCGTTGATGGTCATCTGACGTTCCGGGCGGTTACGGCGTCGAATGAGGTGAGCCTGGGCGCGTGGCGCTTCGCGGCTGCTACTTACGACGGAAAAACGTTGCGTCTCTATAGCGACGGGAAGCTTGTGGGCGAATCGACAATCAAGGTACCGGGCGGCAGCGGCACGATGACGATGGGTCCTTTCAGCGGCCGGATTTTAGGGTTCACGTTTGAGACCGAGCTTCTGCCCGAATCCCGGATTCAGGCTCTGGCCACGACGCATGAGAATTTTGATTTGGCGCGGTTCGAGGTCGGGTCGAAATGCTGGCCATTTCAGACGCGCGCTCAGGCTGGGTATCGGGCTCCGCAAGATCCGGGAACATTGCCGAAGTCGTTAGCTGCGTTTTCAAAGCCTGTGGCGAAGACGCCGCCGGTTGCTTCCGCGCTGGGCGCGTGGCATCTGATGGAAGAGCCCAAGGTTCGGGCGAAAGGGGATGTTCTTTCGAAGGTTGGGTTCGACGCCGGTTCCTGGATGCCGGCGACGGTTCCGGGCACTGTTTTGACCACGATGATCAACAACGGCGTGTATCCCGATCCCGATTACGGCCTGAACAATATGGCGATCCCGGAATCGCTGAGCCGGCAGGATTATTGGTATCGGACAGAGTTCACGGCGCCAGCCCTGGGGCGCGGACAGCATTTCGTCCTCACGTTTGAAGGCATCAACTACGCGGCCGAAGTTTGGCTCAACGGCAAGCGGTTGGGAGACATTCGAGGCGCTTTTGTTCGCGGCGTATTCGATGTCGGCTCGATTCTGGCCGGAACCAGGAACGCGCTGGCCGTCCGGATTTCACCTCCGCCGCATCCGGGAATTGGGCATGAACAATCCATCAAAGCGGGGCCCGGCGAGAATGGCGGCGCGATGTGCCTGGATGGGCCGACGTTCGTTTGTACGGAAGGGTGGGATTGGATTCCGGCAGTCCGGGATCGCAATACGGGCATTTGGCAGGACGTGACCTTGACGGCCGTTGGCACCGTCGCGATTGGCGATCCGCGCGTGATTACGAAGCTGCCATCGGCAGATCGCGCTGAGGTGACGATTCATGTTCCGCTGACGAATTCAACTCGCGTGCCAATTTCATCCATGGTGCACGCCTCCTTTGAAGGCGTGGAGCTGTCGAAGCAGGTGACCGTTACACCAGGACGCTCGGAGGCTGTTTTCGAGGCAGCAGTGGAACATCCGCGGCTTTGGTGGCCCAATGGTTACGGAAAGCCGGAACTGTATCATCTGAAGCTCTCGGTTTTGAATGGCGGAGACTTGAGCGACTCGAAGCAGTTGCGGTTTGGAATTCGGGAAGTGACATATGAATTGAGCCTGCTGGATTCCGCCGGTGCGCTGCGGCGCGTGGAATATGCGCCGGTGAAGACGGCGGAATCCGGAGAAGAGGTGATCGATACGCGGCATGAAGGCATTCTGCAATCGGCCGCAGGCTGGGTGTATTCGCTGCCGCCCGGAGAAGAGCACTCCGCCTCGATTTCGCCTGTGGAAGATAAGCGCGCCGAACCGTTCCTGATTATCAAAGTGAACGGCGTGCGGATCGTCTGCAAGGGCGGAAGCTGGGGCATCGACGATTCGCGGAAGCGCAGTTCGCGCGAGCACCTGGAGCCGTTTTTCCGGCTGCACCGGGATGCGAATCTGACCATGATCCGCAACTGGGTAGGCCAAAGCACGGAAGAGGTTTTCTACGATCTGGCGGATGAGTACGGGCTGCTGGTGTGGAACGACTTTTGGGAATCGACGCAGGACTATAACGTGGAGCCGTCGGATTCGGCCCTGTTTCTGGACAACGCGCGCGAGACGCTGCTGCGCTATCGAAACCATCCTTCGATTGTGATGTGGTGCGGGCGCAATGAAGGTGTTCCGCCGCCGGCCATCAACGTGGGGCTCGACAAGTTGATTCGCGAGCTGGATGGCACGCGGATTTACATGCCGACTTCGAACCAGGTGAATTTGCAGAACAGCGGACCCTATCTGCATCACGAGCCGGTGGATTATTTCACGAAGCTTTCGCGCGGCTTCGCGGTGGAAGTGGGCATTCCGTCGTTCCCCACGCTGGAGGCGTTTCAGAATGCCGTGCCGGCGGAAGACCAGTGGCCGCCCAGCGATACCTGGGCTTATCACGACTGGCATTTCGGCGGGAACGGCGATACCAAGTTCTTCATGGCGGCGATGAACGAGGAATTTGGTGCGCCGGCGGATCTGGTGGATTTCGAGCGCAAGGCCCAGATGATCAACTACGCGAATCACCGGGCGATTTTTGAAGGGATGAATGCGCATCTGTGGAATCCCAACACGGGACGGATGCTGTGGATGACGCAGCCGGCGTGGCCCAGCACGAACTGGCAGATTTTGAGTTCGGATTACGATACGCAGGGCTCGTTTTATGGCGCGAAGAAGGGTTGCGAGCCGGTGCATGTGCAGATGAATCTGCCGGGCCTCGAAACAGCGGTGGTGAATAATACCGCCCAGGGGATGAAAGGGCTCACGCTGCGGGCGCGCGCGTTTTCGATTGACGGGAAGCAGGTGTTTTCGAAAGAGCAGACGTTGACCGCGGCGCCGGTGAGCGCAACTGAAGCGTTTCGGGTGGAGTTGCCGGGGCAGGATTTGGCGTTCGTAAAGCTGGAGCTGCTGGACGCGAAAGGCGCGCTGGCTTCCGAAAATTTCTATTGGTACGCGCCGGAACTCTCGGGTTACCGGCGGTTGAATGACCTTCCGCAGGTGGAGCTGGCCGGGAGCGCATCGGCGAAAGGTTCCCTCATTACCGTGAAGCTGACGAATTCCGGTGCGGCGCCCGCTTTGATGAGTAAGTTGACGCTGGTGAACGCGGCTACTGGGAAGCGGGTGTTGCCGGCGTACTTCAGCGACAACTATGTTTCGCTGCTTGCGGGGGAATCGAAAGTGATTGAGATCGATTGTCCAAAGGGTGCGGAAGCGGGGCAGCTTGCGCTGAATTTGCGCGGGTGGAATGTGCGGGCAGCCACGATTCCAGTTTCGCGCCGGAACCAATAGTGATAGGCTCATAACGTCATTTATGATCCAGCAGACCTCTAAAGCGAACCCCACGTCGATCGGCCCCCTTAAGACGGATTACGGCGCAATGGCCATGGTGACAACCCTGTTTTTCATGTGGGGGTTTCTCACGTGCCTGAATGACATTCTGGTGCCGCACCTGAAGACCATATTCGACCTCGGGTACGCGAGCGTGATGCTGATACAGTTCGCATTCTTCTCATCGTATTTTGTTTTTGCGGTTCCGGCCGGCAAGTTGGTGGAGTGGATCGGTTACAAGAAAACAATGGTGACCGGGCTGCTGGTGATGGGCGCGGGCGCGCTCGGTTTCATCCCCGCCGCAATTGCCCCTTCTTACCCGCTGTTTCTGGGAACCCTGATTATTCTCGCCGCTGGAATTACCGCGCTGCAGGTGTCGGCAAACCCTTATGTATCCGTACTGGGACCCCCTCGCACCGCGTCTAGCCGGCTCAATCTCACGCAGGCGTTCAACTCGCTCGGGACGACGATTGCACCTCTGATCGGTGGCTTCCTGATTCTGGCCGACGCGCCGAAGGATCAGGCGGAACTCCGCCGGATGCCCGCCGCGGTGCTCGCGAGCTACCGGCAACAGCAAGCATCGTCCGTCAGAATGCCGTACCTGCTGATTGGTCTCGCGCTCATCGCGCTCGCTACGGTAATCGCTTTCTACAAGCTACCCAAGATCACGACGGAGCCCGATCCGGTAGATTCGGACGACCCGAACACGGCGAAGGCAATCAGTCTGTGGCGCTACAAACACCTCATCTTCGGGGTGATCGGAATCTTCGTATACGTGGGGGCCGAGGTTTCGATTGGAAGCTTTCTCGTGAACTATTTGCATCAGAAAGATATCGGCGATATGTCTGAGAAGACCGCCGCCAACTACGTGTCGCTCTATTGGGGCGCGGCGATGGTGGGTCGATTCATCGGTTCCGCAATCCTGCAGAAACTTCGCCCCGGCGCGGTGCTGGGTTTTGCCGCCTGCGCATCGTTTCTGCTGGTACTCACGTCGATGGCCACCACCGGGCACGTAGCCATGTGGAGCATCCTGGCGGTGGGCCTGTTTAATTCGATAATGTTCCCGAGCATCTTCACGCTGGGTATCGCAGGGTTAGGGCCAGCCACAGGCCGGGGATCTGGGCTGTTGATCGCGGCAATCGTCGGCGGCGCGATTATCCCTGTTGCCGAGGGTCTCATGGCCGATAGAATCGGGATTCACCTTGCGTTTATGCTACCGGCCCTCTGCTATCTCTACATCGTCTTTTACGGATTCCGGGGTTCGAGAGAAGTGGGAACCGCGGCACAAGCCGCAGTCGCCTGAGGCCCATGCCCGTTCGCTTCGACGCGGACCCGCGGATCGTGTTGACGCTCGATGCCGGGGGCACCAGCTTTCGCTTCTCGGCAATTCAGGGAAACCGCCGGATCGTCGAGCCGGTGGTGACGCCTTCCGACGGTGATCAACTGGACAAGTGTCTGGCCAACATCGTACGCGGTTTCGAGGCCGTTCGCGAGAGACTGCCGGAGCCGCCGGCCGCCATCAGTTTCGCTTTCCCAGGGCCTGCCGATTATCCCGCCGGCATCATCGGCGAACTGCCCAACCTGCACGCCTTCCGCGGCGGGGTGGCGCTGGGCCCCATGCTGGAAGATCACTTCGGCGTCCGGGTCTACATAAACAATGACGGCGACCTGTTCACATACGGCGAGGCTATCGCCGGTATTCTTCCGTGGGTGAACGGCTTGCTCGAAGAGAGTGGAAGCGCCAGGCGGTATCGAAACCTGTTTGGCGTCACATTGGGAACCGGATTGGGCGGGGGCCTCGTGATCGATAACAAGCTGGTGATTGGCGACAATTCCATTGCGGGCGAGGCGTGGCTGCTGCGGAACAAGCTGAACCCATCGATCAACGCGGAGGAAGGCGCGTGCATTCGCGCCGTGCAGCGATCCTATTCCGAACTGGCGGGTGTACCGCTTTGCGAAGCTCCGGAGCCGAAGAGTCTATTTGCGATCGCGATGGGCTCTGGCGCGGGGGATCAGACCGCGGCTTGCGAAGCTTTCCGGCGCATGGGAACGGTGGCCGGCGATGCGATCGCACAGGCCCTGACCCTGATTGATGGCCTGGCCGTAATCGGCGGCGGCATCTCGGCCGCGCATCCTGTATTTCTCGGACGCCTGGTTGAAGCAGTGAACGATGTTTATCCGGCGAGTGAGGGCCGGCGGCGTCTGATCGCCAGGGCGTTCAATCTGGAAGACGCGGACGGAAGATCGGGATTCTTACAGGCATCGGCCAGGGAAGTGAACGTTCCGGGGTCGGGGCGAATAGTGCGCTATGACGCGGAGGCGCGCACCGGCATTGGCGTCTCCCGATTGGGCACCAGCGAAGCGATTGCGGTCGGCGCTTATGCCTTTGCGCTGGACCGGCTCGCTTGAACAGACTTTAGTTGAGAACGCACTCGCGACTGGCGCTTGTGACGCAAGTCTCAATCCGATTCCGGCCGCCGCGTTTTGCCGCGTAGAGCGCATCGTCCGCTAAGTGAACCAGCCACGATGGGCTTCCGCCACTGCTGGGGCGAACGGTGGCGATGCCGAAACTGGCCGTAATCACTCCGAAGGGGCTGTCGATGTGCGGGATCTTCAGTTCTTGGATAGCCTCGGTGATTCGTTCCGCCGTGCTTCGGGCGGAACTTTCAGACACCTCCGCCAGGACGATCACAAACTCCTCTCCTCCATAACGCGCCACGCAATCTTCCGACCGGCGTACGTTTTCGACAAGGCTGCGCGCCACTCTCCGCAGGCAATCATCCCCGCTTTGGTGACCGTAGGCGTCGTTAAATCGCTTAAAGAAATCGATATCGAGGTACACCAGGGAAAGCTCGCGTCCATGGGCAGCGGCGCTGGACCAGGCAGCTTCCAGAATCTCGTCCAGGCTGCGCCGGTTCAGTACGCCCGTGAGGCCGTCGCGTAGCGCCAGTTCGCTCAACTTTCCATTGGCGAGCCTGAGTTCATCTTCCAGACAGCGCCTCTCTTCGATCACCAGTCCAAGGGGAAAGCACGACGCGAAAACGATTAATCCGAAGACTTGAAACAGCAGGACGTGCCCGGTGATGGAAGTCGCCGCGTTCAGGGCAAATGGTCCATGACCCTCCGCGGTGAATGCGGCCGCGATGGCCACAATGATCGAAGTGCCGATGACCGCGCCTGTCATTCTCAATCGGAAGATCAGCGCAACAAGGGGCGGGAAGAGCAGAAATGAAATTGGATAGGAGGTCTGGCCGAACACCGCGAAGGCGACGGCTACGAGAAGCGCCAGCCATGTGGCGCCGGCGGCTTTTTCGGCCGCGCTCTGCGCCGTTCTCCTCTCGCGAGTGGTACCGCGAGTCATGATGAGCAAGACGAGCGGGAGGCTGGCCGCGCTTCCCAGCGCGTCCCCGAGGGACCAAACCCGCAGGCCTTGAAGAAATGGCTCGCCTTGCAGAATCCTCAACGCGGGCGCGGCGAGCAATCCCGCAGCCAACGGCCCCAGGAACAGACCGAAGTAAACGAGCCGGCAAACAGCTCGCTTGTTCAGGATATCGGCGCGGGAGAACTGGCGGAGGGGCAACACGGTGATCAACACTTCCACGGAATTACAGAGATCGAACCAGCACTCCGAGGGCAGAGTGTTTCCCAGGGCTATGCCAATGACGATATTCTCCAAAATCCCGATTGCGAAATGGGGCAGTCTCCGGTGTTTTGGCGCGGTGAGGATGAAGGCGGAGATGACCCCGTTGGAGACCCAGATACTCGTCACGTTGCCGGCGTCGCTGGAAAGCTTGGCGCTGGCGCACGCGCAAACCGCCACCAGCGCGAACATAAAGAGAAGCGCCTGCAAGTCCCTGTAGTTCCATCGCGATGAGTAGTGGGCGCGCTCCGCCCAAAAGTCGAGCTTCATCCCATGGATGATCGGCGGTTCCGTTCCCGGAGTTTAGGCTGCGGCTCCCTTAGGTGAGGACGCACTCGCCGCGGGCGCCCTGGGCGCTCAGCTCGATCCGGTTCCGGCCGGACCGCTTGGCGGCATAGAGGGCGTCGTCGGCTAAATGAACCAGCCACGAAGGATTCGCATCGGGCGTGGGGCGGACGGTGGCGATCCCCACGCTGGCCGTGACGACGCCAAAAGGGCTGGCTTCATGGGGGATGTCGAGGTCCCGAATCGACGCGGTGATTCGATCCGCCGTCGCCTGAGCCGAGCCGGCGGACGTCTCCGGCAGAACGACAACGAATTCCTCCCCGCCGTAGCGACCGACGCATTCGGCGGGCATCGGGACGCTTGCGACAAGGGTCCGGGCGACTCTGCGCAGGCAATCATCGCCACTCGGGTGGCCATACGTGTCATTAAAGCGCTTGAAAAAGTCGATATCGATGTACAACAGAGAGAGCTCCTTGTCCCCCAGTTGTCCGTTCGACCATTCCGAATCCAGAAGAAGATCGAGACTGCGACGGTTCTGCACGCCGGTCAGCCCATCGATCAGCGCCAGATCGCTCAGCCTTTGGTTCGCTTCTTTCAATTCACAAGCAAGCCTGTGCCGTTCCTTAAATTGAAGCCCAACCGGGATGCACGTTGCGAATAGCATGAGTCCGAAAATGTGGAACAGCATCACCGGCTCCATCAGCGTGCCTACCCGGGAAACTGCGAAGGGTCCATGACTTTCGGCCGTGAATGCCGCTCCAACGATCACGACCAACGAAGTTCCAAAAATCGCGCCGGCCAATCGGAAGCGCAGGATTACAGCGATGAGGGGCGGAAACAGCAGAAAGATAGCCGGGTATTTGGTCTGCCAAAATACCGCGAAAGTACAGGCTACCAAGGGGCCGGCCCAGGCGATGTCGAAGATCCACGCGCGAAGAGTGCGGCGGCGGCCGTCGCGAGTCGCCAGGAATAATACGAACGGGAGGCTTGCAGCGACTCCGAGGGAACTGGATAAGAACCAGAGGCGTAAGACTTCCGGCCAGGGACGGTCTTGCTGCATGGCGATTGCGGGCGCACCCAGCAGGGCGCCTGTCAGTGGCCCCAGGAAGACTGCGAAGTAGGCGATGCGGCACATGGCCCGGCGATTGGAGACGTCCGCTCGAACCGCGAAATGCCGGAGGGGCAGAACCGCGATCAGCACTTCCGCGCAACTACAGAGAGCGAACCAGAGGGCGGGAATCAGCGGATCTCCGAATGCGAGGTCGACGCCCGTATTTACGACTTCCCCGGCGATGAAGAAATGCTTTTTCCACCCCGCCGGAACGGTCAGTATGAACGCGGAAATGAGGCCATTCGAAATCCAGATGCAGGATGCGCCCCCGGCGTCCAGCGAAAGCTTAGTGCTCACCCACGCGCACACGCCGAGAAGCACGCACATCAGGATTAATAGCCGAAACTCGCGCTCCGCCAAAAAGTCGAGCTCCATCCAAAGGATGATCGGCGGATCAGCGCCTCGGGTTTAGGCGCGCTTCCAGGCGGGTGGTTTACGGGGCCGTCAACCGGCGGATCAAATCGACTTCTTCCTGCCGGTAGGGCGTGCCATCCGGATAAAAGATGTCGTGAAACCAAACCGCTGGCGGATGGTCGACGTAGGGATGCTTCCAGGAGTCCCAAGGCAGATTGGTCTGCGTCTTTCCCTGTACGAACCCCCAGTTGATAGCCCCTACATCCAGTTTCTTGGCGAGGGGTAGAATCGCCTCGAACGTACTCCCCCTGGGGCGCGCCATGTACTCCGTGCAAACCATCGGGCGGTTGTAGTTCCGGAGTTGTGCGACCTTGCGCTCAAATTCCGCCGGCGGATCATAGCTGTGGAAGGTGACAATGTCGGAATTCTCGATCTGAATCTTCGCGACCGGCTCAAGTTTGGCCGGCGTCCAACCACCTTTCCACACGCCGCTGGTGAGAGGCTGGCTCGGATGCGCGGACCGCGCCCACTCGAAGACCCGCGGAAGCAGCACGGCGACGCGCTGAATCTTATCCTTCGGATCGTTATAGGCGCTTTCATTCAGATTGTCCGGCTCGTTCCAAACGTCCCAACCGAGTATCCGGTCATCCGTGGCGAACGCGCCGACAATCCCTTTTACATAGGCTTCGAGGCGGGGATACTGGGCGGGATCTTCCAGCGCGGGTACGCCTGGGCTCTGGACCCACCCGGAGTTATGGACGCCCGGACGCGGGGCTCGCTGCGGGCCGAGATGCGGATTGGGATCCCAGCACGAATCGAACAGCACGAAGAGCGGACGAATGTGGTGCTTGTGAGCAATCTCGAGAAACGTATTGACGCGCTTGCGGAAACCATCCGGGTCCTGCTGCCAGAGCAGATCGTGCAGAAACACGCGCATGGTGTTCATTCCGATGCTTTGCCCCCAGCCGAGTTCGGTATCGATGCGTTGCGGATCGAACGTTTCCGCCTGCCACATTTCGAGCTGGTTGATGGCGCTGGAAGTAATGTAGTTTCCGCCGACCATCCAACCCTGCCGCGCATGCCAGTTCGCGGCGGCCGCGGGAGTCCACACCACCGGCGCGGCAAAGGCAGAGATCGACAAAATGAGAGCAATTGCAAAGCGTAAGGTTTTCATCATCATCCGCGACCTACAAAGGGCATCTTGGTTGCCATCACCGTCATGAATTGAACATTCGCATCGAGCGGCAAGCCGGCCATGTAAAGGATGGCGTCGGCCACATGCCGCACGTCCATCACCGGTTCCGGCCGCGTCGTACCATCGGCTTGCGGAACCCCGGAAGACATCCGCTGCGTCATTTGCGTGGAGGCATTCCCAATGTCTATCTGACCACAGGCGATATTGTGTTTGCGGCCATCGAGTGAAAGGCTCCTGGTGAGCCCCGTGATGGCATGCTTGGTGGCGGTGTAAGGCGCAGAGTTGGGCCGGGGAACATGCGCTGAAATGGACCCGTTATTGATGATGCGACCGCCTTGCGGGTGCTGCGCCTTCATCAGCCGGACGGCCTCCTGCGCGCACAGAAATGCGCCGGTGAGATTGACGGACACCACCCGGTTCCACTGTTCGAACGTGAGGTCCTCAAAAGGGACGGGCGGCGCACCGGTTCCGGCATTATTGAACAGGAGGTCCAGCCGGCCGAAAGCTTGACGAATCCGCGCAAACAATGCACGCACGCTTTCCGCGTCCGTCACGTCAGTGGGGATCGCCAGCGCTTTTCCATTTTCGGCAAGGGCCGCGGTCGCATCCAGTTCCGCGGCGCGCCTTCCGGCCAGGACGACGGAATAGCCCGCGCCCGCGAGAGCCACGCTCACTGCGCGGCCAATGCCGCTGCCCGCGCCGGTCACCAGAGCGATCATGCCTGTTTCCCTCCCGAACCGGGAAGCGCCAGGTCGGCGTACTCGCGCCCGAGTTCCCCGCAAAGGGCCTCTACCACCAGTTCATGATCTTCTCTCTGCGGTAGCCCGGAGACGGTGATACTGCCGATGATCCCGCTGCCCGAAACGGCGATCGGAAAGGAGCCCCCGTGGGATGCATAGTCCGCCGGTTCGATGCCGTATTTCTCCAGGAGGTTCGTGTTCTTCTGGAGCAGGGCCAGGCCAATCGCATACGAGCTTCGGTGGAAACGGGCGACGACATTGCTCTTGCGCCTGACCCACTCGGCATTATCGGGCGTGGTGCCGGCGAGCGCCGCATAGAAGAGCGGATGACCGAAGCGGCGGACATCCACCACCACCGGAAGACGGCGCTCCGCCGCCAGTTCACGCAGGCGGGCTCCAATCTTCCAGGCCGCATCTTCATCGAACTGCGGAAACCGCAGAGTGTGCTCCTGCAGAAGGATTCTTTCCAGGTCGTTTTCCAGGGACACCGGATCATTGTACTCCGCGAGCTCTAACCGGGCTGGGACTGTTTCTCTCCGATGCCGATGATGGAAGTCGGCGGCCACGGCAGATGGTGATCCACCTTCCGCATCAGCCATACCAGGCGTTCAAAGATTCTCATCTGCCCGGTCCCTATCGCGCGGCGCTTGAACACACGGCCGCTCAGATACCAGGCCGGCCGCGAGACACGGTTGAATTCCAGGATGTGCTTTACCTGAAAACCACTCTGCTCCATCTTTTGCCGGAGCTCTTCATGGGAATAGCGGCGGTAATGCCCCAAAGCCGTATCCAGCGTCCCATAAATCGCATTGTCATGCGGCACCAGAACAATCGCATGTCCACCGGGCTTTAGCGACGAGTGAATGTTCCTGAGACCCAGCATGTCGTCTTCAATGTGCTCCAGCACATTCAGGCACACCACCGAATCCATTTCGCCGAGGAGCGGCTCGAATGTAGCGGGCGCCATCAGATCGCAGTAGCGGATCTCCACATTCGGGGTCTCCCCAAATTTTTCCTGAAGCTTCGCCAGGTGTTCGGGAGCGATGTCGGCGGTGATCCATCGCTGGTTCCCGGTGAGCAGGGCCGTGGTCAGGTTTCCGATTCCCGCTCCGATTTCGAGGACCTGACGCCCCACATATGGCCGGATCGTGTCGGCCATCCAGCCGTTAAATTTCGGCGCGTTGGAGAGCGCCTCCAGGGTCTCCGGCCCGGAATCGACATGGAGATCTTTGGTGAAGGCGAAGCGCACGATGACCCAGAGAGCGGAGAACGCGTCTTTCAATCCGATCTTCTTGCCGTCCTCATAAGTTCGCCCGTGATAGCTGATGGCCGTCTCGTAAACGCGGGCCTTTCGCTTGGCGATCTTGATGGTGAGTTCCGGCTCCATCCCGAAGCGGTTGTTGCGCAACGGAATGGTCTTGAGGAGTTCAGTACGAAAGGCCTTGTAGCATGTCTCCATGTCACTCAGGTTCAAGTTGGAGGCGATGTTGCAAAGAAGCGTTAACGCCTGGTTCGCTACCGTGTGCCAGAAGTAGAGCACACGCCGCACGCCGGTGGATGCGAAGCGGGAACCGAATACCGCATCGGCATCGCCGTCCAGCATGGGCTGCAGCAGACTTGCAATCTCGCGCGGGTCGTACTCCAGGTCAGCGTCCTGAAATACGCAGAATTCACCCTGGGCACCAGCCAGCGCAGTGCGAATCGCTGCGCCTTTGCCCTGGTTGAGTTCGTGGCGCACCACGCGGATCAGCCCCGGATAGTGCTGCTCATAAGCTTGCGCGATCTGGAGGGACTGGTCTTTGGAGCAATCGTCCACCACCACGATTTCCCGCGAAAGGCCCTCCTGCAGGGGTGCCGACAACACCCGTTCGAGCAGCGTCCCGATGAACCGCTCCTCGTTGTACAGCGGGATCAGGATTGAGACCAGGTTTTTAATCAACATTCTTACGCAACAGCAAACCATCGACATTTTCGCATAAGTACGTGGAACGATGCCGAAATGCTAGTCTGAGTATTTTCCGTGGGGTGCGGCTGGGGGGTACGACGGAGGGACACGATTTGACGGTTCGCACACGTACGCTGGCAGGCGCATTCCTCGCTGCATCGGTGCTGGCTTACTGCGTCTATATCGCCGGCAAGAGCAGTCTTCGTGAATACAAGATCGTACGCCTCTATTCCCCTGGTTTCGTTCTGCCGCCGGCTCATGTGACGCAGGTCGAGATGGTCAAGAAGATTGTGCCCAAAGGTTCGACGCTCTTCTACTACATGGCGAAGGGCGAGTTCTGGCAATTTGGTCTTTGGAAACGGTCCCTCTATCCCGACTATATTGTGCTGCCGGTGGTTGGTTTGGGAGTGTTCAACTCCACGCAAGTTCAGTGGTTCCGGCAAAAACACGCTGTTCGATACGCGTTGATTGCGGGCACTCCCCCGCCTGGAATCACTGGCGAAATCGATCTCCCAAATTCCGCGAACGGGAGTTCCATGGCGTTGGCGGAACTGTGGAACTGAGGTTCTTGCGTCCGCTTGCCGCGGTCGCGGCTTTGGTGATCGCGTACTCGATGGCAACTCTCGGCGAAGCGGTGCTGGGCCGATGGTCGCGTACCGTGCTCGAGTGGAATCTGTCGTTTCTGGTGGGGCTGTCGCTGACATCGACGATTTTCTTTCCGCTCTCCCTGGTGCTCCACGGCAATGCATTAAACGTGACGGCGGGCGGTTTGGTTTTCACCGGTCTTTTCAGTGGCGTGCGGAGAGTATTCAAGATGCGGAAGGGATCTGCGCGGCGAACGGCTGCCTTGCGCGGTTCGACATTCGCCGGCTTTGTACCCAAGGTTCTGCTGGCTCTCGTGGTGCTGGCGGTGGTTCAGTTCACAGTTGAGAATTACCGGATCATTTACTATTGGGATGGCTACCAGATTTGGGCCACGAAAGCGATGGTGCTCGATACCCGCGGAGCTTTGACGCAAGAGCTTCTCACGCCCCACGAGCCCGATCTGGTTTCGTTTCCGGGCTGCTGCGATCCGGAGCGAGTGGCGGCTTACCCGCAGACCGTCCCGCTATTTGAAGCACTGGTGGCTAAGGTGGAAGGCCGGTTCAATTGGGAGGCGATGAAAGCGGTCTTCCCGTTCTTCTACGTTTCGATGCTGATCTCCACGTTTCAGGCGGCGCGCGTGTTTGTTCCGCCTGCCGCCGCATTGGGCGCGTGCGCAATTCTGGCTCTGACTCCCGCGGTTTCGACGGGTCTGGTGCTTGGTGGATATGCCGATATGCCGCAAGCCGCGCTGGTGGCGGGTGCCCTTGCGGCCTTGTTCTACGCCGGCGATTCCCGCTTACCGACCTATCGCCGTGCGGCCCCCTGGCTGCTTGGGGGAATGCTGCTGGTGAAAAGCGAGGGTGAAATTCTCTTCGGCGTGGCGTGCGCCGCAATTCTAATGGTTTGGGCATCGAGGGGAACGCGTGAAATGGCGGCATCGGTACGCCAAAATGCCGGGGCAATCGGGCTGGTTGCCGCTTGTGCCGTGTTGCGCCGGGCTTATCTGGCGTGGATGGTGACTCCAGGGACCGTATATGGCCCTTTTGACAAGGCCCATTTCGCCCTCGCTTTACAGAGGTTGTGGCTCATCCCCAGCATCTGTGCGCACTTTATGTTCTCTCAACCCGACTGGGGTATCTTTTGGGCGGTCTTCGCCGTCGCGCTGCCGGTATTGTTTTGGAAGGGCGGGGCCAGGGAACGCGCGCTGGCGTGCGCCGTGGTCGCCATGATCGCGATGGATCACATTATTTTCTACTTCAGCAATAAAGACATCGCCGTGCTGATCGAGCAGTCGTACACGCGGTTACTGGTTCAACTGGCTCCGGCCGCGGTATTAGTCAGCATCATCGGATACCAGTACGTAGTGGCGGGGAAGCTGAACGCGGAACAGGCGGGCGCCGAGTAGCCGAATCCCGATGTCTCTCGTATCCAATCTTCGCGAAATGGAGTCTCACCGCGAGGCATACTGGCTTCGCTACCCGGCCACGTCTCCCTCGAAACTCAGGTGGCGCGCCGTGGCCGTGCGCCACTGCTTCCACGTCCTGCCGGGCGAAACGGTGCTGGAACTTGGGGCGGGCAGCGGTCTGTGGACCGAACAACTCTCTTTGGTGCTGAAGGGCGGAAATCCGATCACCGCCGCCGTGTTCAATGACGATCTCGCCGCGTCGTTAGAGCAAAGGCAATTGCCAAACGTGCGGGTGGTGAGGGTTGTCGAGGAATTGACTGCCTCCTTCGAACCCGAAAGCTTTGACTACATCATCGGGACCGCTATCTTATGCCATGACCAATATGCCCAAAACCTGCAGGCCCTGCGAAGGCTGCTGAAGCCGGGTGGGCAGATTCTATTCTTCGAGGCCAACCACTGGAACCCGCAGGTTTTCATTAAGAACGCGGTGCCCGCCATTGGACGGTGGGCCGGACACGCGAGGTGTCAGGCGCCCATGCGGAAGTACAAACTGATGAAAGCCGCATCGCATCAGGGCTTCACGAATATCGAGGTGATTCCGTTCGACATCGTACACCCTCGCATTCCGCGCCGGCTGATTCAGGCTCTACAATCCTTCTCTTACATTGCGGAGCATGCGCCTCTGGTGAAGGAGCTCTGCGGGACGCTCTACATCTGGGCGAAAAAGCCGGGCGGGCCCGACGCCCGCCCGCCCATCGATCTGGCGGAGCATGCGTCTTTATTCAACTCCACGTCCGTGGTTGTTCCTTGTCACAACGAAGAAATGAACATCCCCCGTCTTGTGAATGCGTTGATCGGCATGTATGGCGCTTACCTGCACGAAATCATCATTGTGAACGATAACAGCCGCGACCGTACGGCTGAGGTGGCTTTGGAGATGGCGCGCGTGGACCCGCGGGTGAAGCTGGTAAACCGCGAGATGCCAAATGGCGTGGGTCTCGCGCTGCGGGACGGGTATGCAGCGGCAACGGGCCGGTATATCCTGTCGATGGATTGCGACTTCCTGCACATCCTGCCCGAGTTTCGGGACCTGTTCGATGCCGTGGCGCGGGGGCGCGAGGGCGCCATCGGAAGCCGCTTTTCCTACGACTCGATGTTGATCAATTATCCATTTCCCAAGATTCTCGCCAATCGCGCTTTCCACGCTCTGGCGAACCTGGTGCTGCCGATTCGCGCGCGCGATCTATCCAACAATTTGAAGTTATTCCGGGCGGACATTCTGAAGCAGCTTGTGATTGAACAACCACATTTCGCGGCGAACGCCGAGACCGGGCTCAAACCCGTGCTGGCCGGTTACGACATTGAAGAGGTTCCCATTTCCTGGATTAACAGGAGCGTGGACATGGGAAGCTCTACTTTCAAAGTAGCCAAAGTTGCCCCAGGGTACTTCGCGGCTCTGGTTTCCATCCTGCTTCACGGGCGCCGCGCGAAAAAGAGGGTAGACGCGCTCCGGCACGACGAGGCAAAGCTGCGATGAGCGCCACGGGAATCCGGCACTCTTTCGTGGGCCGGTGGGTCCGCCAAACGCTGCACGCCTTCTACAGTTTTCAGCACCGGGATGGGCGTCCCGCGCGTTACCACCTGGCGGAGGGAGTGGACATCCAACTCTACCCGGAGGGCGAAATCGCGGAGTTTCTTGTGCTGCAACGGTTCTTTGAAAAGACCGAGATGGCCTTGACGTCCGCCTATTTGAAACCGGGAATGAAGGTGATCGACGTCGGCGCGAATATTGGCGTGTACTCGATTCTGGCGCAGCAGCGCGTGGGCGAGACCGGACGCGTCTGGGGTTTCGAACCGTCTTCGGAAACGTTTCGCCGGTTCCTCAAAAACATCGCCCTGAACGACTGCACCCAGGTTCAACCGGTGCGGGTTGCGCTGAGCGACCGTTCGGATCAGAACTTCGTGCTGCAGAGCGACCCGGGATTCGGCGATGCCTATCGCTACCTGCTTCCCGCGCAGGAGACCAGTGGCGCGAGCGGAGAAATGGTGCCGGTGTTCACGCTCGACCGGTTCGCATCGGAAAATGGAATTGCCGAAGTGGATTTCATGAAGGTGGATGTGGAAGGGAGCGAATACACGGTATTCCGCGGAGCTTGCGCGCTGATGGCTTCAAGTCCAAAACTGGTCGTGATGTTTGAGAGCGACCGAGGGTGGTGCGCGAGGGCGGGATGCCGCCAGCAGGATAGCTTCGAGTTATTCAGGAACCTGGGCTTTGAGTTATTTGCCTGGGACAGTAAGAAGCGGAATTGGGCGACCGATGAATCCGCGCTTTTGAACTCCACTACGGTGTGGGCGGCCCGCGACGTTCAGGCGCTGCCGACGCTGTAGCTGACAAAGCTACCCCTGGAATAGAATGGGCCAGCTTTTCAAAGCCCGGATCACAAATGGCCATCGTTCCGGCGCTGGGACAAGAAAGTAGAACCAGAGCGTGACAAGAATGGCCGCCCCGTAAAGGGCGAGTAGCAGAGTCTTCAACCGGTCACTGGTGATACGCATACAACGCTCCAGACCAGCCTTTGGCGACGAGCTGGAAATGCTCGCCGTGCAGGCGAACCCATTCGACCATGTTTGAAGCCCGCGTGTTAGAAGTCGCCGAGCGTCCGACCGCGACATGCGTGATGCCGAGCGACGCAGCCCTGACGCGCCATGCTTCCCATCCGGCTGTTGTGGGAACGAATTGGACTTCATTATTCCAGTCCGGGCGCCACAGCGGCCAAAGAAAAAGGGTGGACTGGTCATAGGCTACGGCGGCGCGGGCTGGGATTGCCGTCCGGACTGCAGAGAACGCGGTCAGGAACGTGTCGTGGGCCAGATCCTTTTCCTGAGGCGATTTGAAAAGCTGATCCCTGATGCTAACAGGGTTCAATGGGGACATTGCCGCGGCCAGGAAAGTATAAGAGACCAAGCCGATACCGAGGAGTCTGACGACGACGCCAAAGGGAGCACTCGCCTGGTCGATCGCCGTGAGCATCAACGCAATCGCCACCGCGACGGCGGGGAGGATGAACAGCGATAGCCTCGGCGAAATGTTCCCAGCGAACGCCAGGTAAACGCCCGCAATCATCAGCAAAACGGAGGCGGCAACCCAGTTGCGGTCCAGAAGCGAAAAGGCGAACGCCATGGCGAGCGACGGCAGGCCGAGCACAAAACAAACCGGCCCAAAACCAGCGTAGGCGGAATCCGAGTTGTAGAGCCAAAGCCCATAGTGCGATTTCTCCTCCCTCCATAGCCGCCACAATCGAACCGGCACGGGCAGAGCGGAGTATTCGGGATTCAGCATGAACATCTCCGCGGAATTCGAGATGGGGCCGGGAAATCGAATGCCCGCGAGCTTCGCCTCGAAAGGGTAAAACGGACTTCTGTATACCCGATAATTCCGGACGTACCACCAGCCCCCTAAAACAGCGGCGATCAACGCAATCACGGCGATCGACTTCGCCATCTCCCCGAATCCGACTCGACGCGTGCGGCCTGCCTCCGCAACGACAAAGCCGGCGATTACGATGGCGACTAATACTCCACCGGACAGTTTGGAGGAGAGCAGCAAGCCCGATGAAATACCAACTGCGATCCGCTGCAGCCATCCGCGCGACGAAGCGACGGCAAACCGGAGCGCCGTGGCAAAGAACGCACACATGGGTAAGTCGTTTTGAGAGCTCAGCGTTTGAAAGAGAAGCACCGGAGCAAACGCCGACAGAACCGTCCCAAACAGCGCGCCGCGCGCACTGGAGCCAAGTTCTCGACACAGCCCATAGACTGCGATCAGATATTGCACAAACAGGCCCAGCGCCCAAAAATCGATCAGACGGTCGCTGAGCGTGAGAAAGAACTGCCACACCGAAAACAGCTCTCCTAACTTGGCGGCTGTGTTGATCCCGTCCTGCACAGGCGCGACGTGAAAGATCTGGATGGAATGGGATTGGACGAAGTACGCCGCGGTGGGAACATGATAGACGAAATCGTCGTAGGCCCCGGTGGGGTAAGCGATGTTCAGGACGGCGAACCAAGCGAAGGCGATTCCGCCTAGCGCGACGAGAGCGACTGACAGCCAGTCGATGGGGTTCCGGACGCTGGGCTTTCGCGGCTCGCGCGGCCCATGCCTCGCCAACCAAAGCAGAGTGACGGTGATGCCGGCATTGATGCACAGGACAAGGGATCCATAAAGAATGCCGGCAAGGCCCAGCACCAGGATCACGCAGAAGATCTGGGTCCACATCAAGGCGCCAGCGAGTAGTAACGTGAAATTTGCCCCGCCGCCAGAAGCGTTCCGCCGGTGTTGCAGAGTTCTCCACCAGCCGAAACAGATGATGCCGTAAGCGCACGCTGAAAGCGCTGCTTCGAGAAAGTATTTCAGCAGCACCACGGCGGTTACCTCTCCGTTACAGAGAAAGGGATCCAAATCATCACGGCCACCAGAAGCAATCCCAGTACGCTGATTCCCACTCCCGTATAAAGGCCGACTGGTAAGTAGCGGAACTCCACTTCCGAATTGCCCTGCGGCACTGCAATGGCTTGAAACGCGAAGTTCGCGCGTTGGATGCCGGCGGGTTTTCCCTGGACTGTGGCGTGCCAGCCGGGGGAATAGTTCTCATCGAGAACCAGGAGCGCTGGACGGACGGCCGTCACGCGCATGGTGATCCTGTCGAAATCATAGTGGATGGCTTCCACCGTTCCGGTTGAAACACCCGCGGAGATCTCGACGGGAGACGGTTGCTCGAGGATGACTTCACCCGGTTGAATATGCCCTAGAGCATCGAGGCTTTGTTCGGGTGTGGATTCCACCTCATCCGAAGTTGCCAGGTAAGCGCGGTCCCACATAGTCTTGTTCTGGAACACCTGAAAGCGGCCATCCTGGAACTTAGGCTCCAGCCCGGCGGAAGTCAGCCGCTGCTGATCGTCGGCACTGGGAGAAAAGGTAAGAAGATACTTGACGTTCAGCAGGTCGAGAAGCGGACGTGAACTCGGCAATAGAGACGCGGCGATAGGATACGGGAGGTTCGGCGCGGCAAAGTATTTGCGCAGGAGTTCAGTAAACCGCGGAGAGTTGAAGGTGGCGCGAGACGAAAGTACTTGCAATCCAAACGCCTGAGATATGTCGGCTGTCAGAGTGAGGTCGTGCATCCCATGCACGCGGAACACGCCGTGATCGCTTTGTAAGAACTTCACATAATCCGGGGGTTCGGCCCACACGTCGCTTCTCAAGAAGCGTCCCCGGGCGGCCAAGGGGGCGAGGTCGAGGAAGACCAATGTGAGCATCAAAAGGCCCGTGGTGACACCCTTCAAACTGCGCTGCTGAAGCGCCAGGATAGATAGAAAACCGGCGGTCAACAGCACAAGGCGGGCGATCTCCAGGCAAAAGTGAGCGACCGCGTTCATCAGCGTTGGGCCTTGCAGCGCAGCGTTAATGGGCTCGGTCTGCGCAAAGCGCAGGATGGCGATGAACACTGCCACCGCGGCCATGATTCCCAGGCTGAGCGTGATGGCGCTGCGCTGGCGAATGAGTTTCTCGACCCCGAGCCCCGCGAGCCCGGCAATTGCAAAGTTCAGAGCGCCGCAGAAATATGGGATGAAGTGGAGTTTGCCGAAGACGGGCAGATAGCCGATCCATTGCGCGGGCGGCATTCCTACTAACTTGAGAAGTAGAAATAGAGTGGCGGTGAGAAAGAAGAGGTAAAGCCTGCGAAGGTTCGGGTAACCTTTCGGGTAACCCAGAAAGCAAAGCAAGACGGGTATAAGGCCGGCATAGAAGAATGACGCATCGGACGATTCCTGAAACAACTGCGTCTTGGTGGCGAAAAAAGTCTGGTTCACATCCCACGAGACCGACGGGGAAAGTAACGTGAGGAGCTGGTCAAACGAGTAATGCTGCAAGCCCAATCCCGCATACCACTTCGAGAAGGATTGGTCCTGGTGAGAGGCGATCTGGACGGGCAGCAGAAGGAATCCGATGAGGAGAATGGAGACGAGAACGGCGGAGACCGGCTTCAAGCATTGGCGCCACTCCATCCTTTTCTTCCCTTCTTCCGGGCGAAACGCCTGCCATGAAAATTGCACAAGGACAAAGATTCCGACCAGAAGATAGCCGGAGACTACAATCGGAAGAAACGAGGCAAGCGCCGCAGTAGCCAGGATCAAGGCAGCGACTCCTGTGACGCGCCATGTAGACTTCCGAATGACCCAGTCAATGGCCCACACCATGGCCGGAAGCACCGCAAAGGTTTGACCTTCGTTGGAATTGACGTTCTGGGTGAGAGAACCACCCAACATATAGATAACTCCTGTAGCTGCGGCTGATACGGGATGACAGCCGTGATTCCGCATCAGGAGATAGCAGAATAAACCGGCAGCGAAGACCTGCACGAGATAGTAGATATCTTCCAGCGCCGGCGTGTCTCCGGCCAGCAGAAGGAGGATGTAAGGAGGATAATACTGGCCCTGTATCACGGAGACGTGGGTATCTACGCCGCCGCCGACTTCGGGGTCCCACATAGGAACTCTGGCGGCGCGAAACTCCTTGGAAAACAACTTTCCGGCAGGCTCCCACGCCCACCAGGCATCCCCCAGGTCATGCCAATTGGCCCACGCGAAGCTTGGTCGAGATTGTCCTGGACGTAAGTGCGTAAACCGGTAGTCAAACGGATGGTAGTTGGAACTTGCGACTAATGACTGGCCCAGGAAAACGACGTTGTAGTTGGCAACGATGACCAGCAGCAGCAGGAGAATCGGGCCTGCGTAGCGGCTCCGGATCGCAGCCTGGAATCTGGACGAGGGTTGATTCAAATGTGACTCAGAATATCACAAGGGTATTCTGCGTTCGGGCGCTCCGGCAGGCGCGGAGGCGCAGTTCTGGCGTGAGGTTGGGCGGGGACTTTGTTTTTGAGGCGGATTTTCCCTAGGC
>PLFE01000206.1 GCA_003136675.1 Bryobacterales bacterium | reverse complement strand
GGCTCGCAGACCTTTTCAGTCGTAGTAACTCCTGAACCATCGACGATGCTGCTGCTCGGCTTCGGTATGATGGCGATGTCTGGGGTGTCGCGCAGGTGGATGCGGGCACGCCGCCGGTAAGTAGCAGTCGGGTTCATACGTCGAATGGAGGGCCCCTCCAAGACGGCCGGTGCAGTAGCGGTCACGGGGGCCCGACCGGCTGGGCCAACCAGAGGGAATCCGATGTTCAGTGTTTGAAAAGATATGGTGGGCTCGAGATGACTCGAACATCCGACCTCTTCCGTGTCAAGGAAGCGCTCTAACCAACTGAGCTACGAGCCCACAACAATGAACCCCTCACTTTAACATCCCTCAATCGCCATCCAGAATCGATACCATCGTCCCCGGCGCATTCCCCTCCAGCCGGTTATTGATGAAAACGAACGCCGTCCTGTCTTCCATCTGGGCAATCTCCAGAATCTCGCGGATGCCTTGTCGCGCAAACGGGTTCGGTTCGCGCACTTCGGCATAGGGTGCGAATTCCCGCACCGCCTCCTCATACGCCCGGCCTTGCCGCAGCAGCGCCCGAGTCACCAGGAAATCCGCCGTCCGCGAATCCGGAATCGCGATCTGGTCGGGCAACTGCGGCATCTTCGTCCACGCGTTATAAACGTGCGCCACCCCGTGCGAACGCAAACACGCGAAGTAATCCGCCGTCAGGAAATCGGGATTGCGAATTTCAACCGAGTAACGAAACCCCGTCGGAAGCTTCGCCAGAAACGGGTCCAGCTTGTCCACGAAATCGGCGGACCGCGCAAATGCGCGCGGCGAAAATGCTCCGAATTCAAAAATCAACAGCGCGGTCTTATCCCGATATTTTTCCAGCGGACGGACGAATGCCTCGCGCAGCAAATCCGCGTCCAGAAACGATTCGTTCTCGCGTCCGCCCTGCGCTCCATAGCGCGCATGCGAAGGGAAAATCCGGCAAGTGATCTGCTCCGGCGCCTTGAACGCGAACTGGAATCCCGCCGGCACCTGCGCGAACAGCCTGCGCCAGAAATCGTCCGACGGGAATTGATAGAACGCGAAGTCTCCGCACACCGTGGGGAAAATCGAAGCGTACTCGGAAAGGCATGTATCGTCGAACAGCCTCTTCGAGAAACGCCCGCGCGTTTGATAGCGCGAACGTGTATAAACCTGGCCCAGCCAGCCTTCGTACTTCCACGAACTTCCACCCATGAAGATGTTCCGCCGCGCCAGCGCCTGTATGCGCGCCGCAAAGGCGTAGCGATCGAATTCCGGAGTCTCGTCGAAAAGCGTATCCAAGTTGTTGTGCGCCGCGTTAATGTGCGCTGGCCGAGCGATAGGAATAAGGATCGGCCGCCGCTTCCAGCACGCCCCCCGGCGTAACGCGGATCAGCACCGGCGCCGCGCCACTGTTCCAGCGCGAATTCACTTCCACAATATGCTTCCGCGCCTTCAGTTCGTCGACAACGCTCGCAGGCACGCGCTCATCCAGTAGAAGATTCCCCGGATTCATGGCGTGGTTGTCGAAGCTCGAAACCAGATGCCGCGTCTCGAACCGCGGCGCTTCAATGGCGGTTTCAGTAGGCATATGAAACTCCACAATATTGAGAAAAATCTGGAGAAGCGCCTGGTCTTGATTGTCACCCCCGGGCGTCGAAAGAGCCAGATAAGCCTTGCCGTTCTGCGTCACCAGGGTCGGGCTCAACGTCACGCGCGGACGCTTGCCGGGGCCGAGTTCATTGGGGTGTCCGGCCACCAGAAGAAAGCTCTGCGCGCGTTCCGTCAGCGGAATGCCTGTGTCGCCCGCGATCACGGAGGGAAGCCAAGCGCCCGATGGGGTAGACGAAAACATCACGCCATTCTTATCCACCGCGTCGATGCACGTGGTGTCCTTGGCCATCAGGCTGTCATCGATGCGTGTGCGCGGAATATCGGATCGCGACGGATGCACGCCTGTTTTCCCACCATCCAAAATGCCTTCGCCCGGCCGGAACTCCATCGAAGCGTCGTGGCCGATCAGTTTGCGCCGCTTGTCCGCGTAAGCCTGCGACAGCAACGTGGCCCCCGGAATCTTGCTGAATTTCGGATCGCCGTAATAGGTGTCGCGATCGGCGTAAACCAGCTTCAATGCTTCCGTGAGGGTGTTGATGTACTCGGCCGAGTTCCATTTCATGGAAGCCAGATCGAAGCCATTGATCAGGTTCAGCGCTTCGATCATATCCGGCCCCTGGCTCCAGAAGCCGGGCTTGTAGACCTCGTAGCCGTGATAGTTCGTGCTCACCGCGTCCTCCGGTTTCAAACGGAATGCAGCCATGTCTTCATAGCGAAGCAGACCCTTATTTGCGCGCATGAACACGTCGATCTTGTGGGCGATCTCGCCGCGATAGAAATAGTCACGAACCGCGTCGATGGCGGCGGCGCGATTCGCTCCATGCGCCAGTGCCTCTCGCTCGGCCGTGGCCATCGCGCGCAGCGTGCGAGCCAGGTCGGGTTGGCGGAAAATCTCCCCGGGCCGCGGAATCACCCCGCCCGGCATCCAGTGAGCTTTTGAAGTGGGCCAGAGTTCAAAAAAAGGACGGCTGTTTTCGAGAGTGATGTAACGCAGTTCATCGATGGGTTCCCCGTCCGCATATTGAATCGCCGGTGCGATCACCTCATTGAAGCTTTTTGTGCCGAAGTCGCGTAGAGCAACCATGCCCGCATCCGGCATGCCAGGAACCAGGGCCGGCATCAGGCCGGCAACCGGGATGAAGCCGCGCAGGCCGCCCTTATCCGGAGGTTCCAGGATCTCTCCGATTTCCACGGGACGATTGCGGAAGAATTCCGCCGTAGCCAGCTTCGGCATCGTGCCCACCCCCGCGATCGCGTGGACCTTTCCGTCCGCCGTGCGCACCAGAATGGGCGCTTCCCCGCCGAAGCCGAAATGCGAAAATTCCGTCACGGCCGCTGAAAACATCGCCGTCACTCCCGCATCAACCGCATTGCCGCCGCGATCGTAGATCTGCATCGCCGCATTCGTCGCGTACTCGCTGCCCCCGGCCACGGCGCCGTTTAGTCCGCGCGAGGCTCGCCTCACCTGGCGTTCATTGCGTTGCGCATAGACGGCGACGCTGGCAACGGCCATCATCAGCGAAAACAGAAAGATGAATTTCGATTGGGAAAACCTCATGGGAACAGCTTCATTTTAGACGCGCCGCTATACTGGTGCTTCATGCAGCCACACGAAGAGCACAATCCGGAGCCGCAACAGACCGAAGAACCCATGCTCTTCTGTCCCGTCTGCTCTTCGCGGCTCACCGAAATCAAGTGCAAGCTCTGCTGCTCCAAGTGCGGCTACTACATGAGTTGCGCGGACTATATTTAGGAGTTTCTATCAGCCATGGCCGCCCTTGAAGATCTGTTGGAACGGTTTCGCCGAGCGCCGGAAGTGATCGCCATGATGTTAACTGGCGTATTCGGGGAAGAGATCGACTTCACTCCCGCGCCCGGCAAGTGGAGCGTCCGCCAGATCACCCGCCATCTGGCCGATGCCGAACTTGTGGGCACTTATCGTTTTCGCAGCGTCATCGCAGAGGACAACCCCCCGATGCGGGCTTACGACGAGGCTGCGTGGGCGGCGAAACTCGACTACGCCACGCGCAAGCCGGCACAGTCGCTCGACCATTTCCGGCGTTTGCGCGCCGATAATTATGAGCTTCTCAAAGGCCTCGCTCCGGAGACTTTTGAACGCAAAGGCACCCACTCCGAACGCGGTGAGATGACCCTGATGCAACTCGTCGAGGTGTATGCCGACCACGCCGAAAGCCATGCCCGCCAGTTGCAAGGCGTCCGCGAAGCCTACAAGCTCGCTAAACCAAAGAAGTAACGCTCCGCACATCCACCACGCCCCACAGCATCGCGCGATCCTCCGCTGCATAGTTCCTCGTAAGCTCAGGCGGCGGCTCTCCAAAACTGCGCAGCACCACCACTGCGTCGCCTGTCGCGGCGTGGCGCACGGCGCGAAACAGCCGGTCCCGGTAGCCAGCCGCCCCGTCCAGAATATTCGACAGCGTAAACGCATCGAACGATCCGGCTTCCCTGGATTCCAGATATTCCGCCGCATCTCCCGCGGCGAATTGAACCGAGCAGGCTTCGGGTGGCGTCATTTCCCTGTGCTCGCCGAGAAACAACCCCCGCGCGAAAGGATTCATCACATTCGCATGCCGTGCGAAATTTCGTTCCAGCCGCTCGCGCAGCACCGCGCCGAAATGCGGCGGCAGGCAAGCCAGGAATGGCGGCGCGTAAACGGCCCGCAGAATCGCCGGCGACATCAACGCGTCGAACCCCGCCCGAAAACGACGCGTGTCCAGATGTTCGCGCCAGAATGCAAGCTGCTCGGTCACATCGGAGAATGAGAGAAAAGCCCGCACCAGGCTGCCCCGCCAGCCGATCAGCGGCATGCATGCTCGCGCGAACCACATCGCCCGCTCGGCATCACCCACCTCCGCCGGGCCGCCTCTCGCGCGACGCTCCGCATAGGCCAGTTGCACCGGATTGATGTCGCACGCAACCACATCATGCCGGTCACAAAGCGCCAGCGCCATTGACCCTGCCGAAGCGATGCAAAACACGCGCCCCCGGTTTTGGAACGCCTGCCGCTCAATCTCGAAATCTTCATACATGTGGCCGAACAGCAGCCGCCTCGGTCCACTCGCTCGGCCCAGCCGTCCCGCAACCCAGGGCGTTTGGCTCACGCGTGCATCGCGCCACACGCCCAAACCAGCACCAGGAACGCGATATTCTTGATCACCATGCCCGCTGGATCGTGAATGATGTGGCGCGCCCACAGCAACCCGTTGGCGTTCAGGACGATCAGCAGCGCGATCTGAGCAACCGCGCACGCGCCGGGATCCATTCCGGACATCACCCACGCCGCCAACCCCACTTCAACCACGCCCAGAACTTTCAGAAACAACTGGCCGAAGCGGGGGCCCAAACCGGGAACCGCCCCAACCACCTGCGCCTCGCGTTGCGCGCGGCCCAGCAGTTTGTTCCACAGTCCCTCGTAAAGCCAAACGGCCGCGACCGACGCGCGGATCACCACTAATGCGGGGAAGGCGAGCCGGATGTCGTTGTGCATGTTGTCTTACTTGTGGATGCACCGGCGCACGGCATTGCGGCGCGCATCCCGTCCAGAATATGGTGGTGAAACTGGTGACCCAGAAACCGCTCCAGGGGGCGCCACAAGGAGCGCGGCCGCAGGTGCCCCCGGTAATTCGTGGTGAGCACGATCTCAGTCTGCTCGCCGCACGCCCGGATCTGGTAAGAGCCCCCGCCCAGCGTAACGCAGTCCTCAATCCCGATATGCTGGTCCATCACCTCGAACCGCAGCAGATGGGGCGGTTCCACTACCAGAATGCGCTTCACCAGTTCGCCGCTCCGGTAAGTGCACAGTACGTTCGTTCCCACCGAGGTCTTATCTCCTTCGGTGCGCACCGGATTTGGCAGCAGGGCTCGCAGCAGCAGTGCTGGGCGGTCGGGAACCTCCTCGTAGGAAAGCATTTGTTCCCAAACCGCTTGAGCCGTCGCTTGAAAACGAACCGGGGTGCTCACCACATTGGTCACCGGGTTCTCCGACGCCAGCCACCGGACGAAACCGGACCACCTGCTGGGGAATTTACCGTCTTTGTATCCGCTGGCCATATCGGGAGGGCGCCCCTTTGATTCCAGTGTCTCAGATGCCCGCGGCTGTATTCTGCTCCTGTAGTATGCTGGAGATGCAAATCCGCTACCGAGGTGCGTATATGCTCTTTCGATTGAAGAATTTGGCCTTGTTTGCCGGGCTTTTTATGTTGACCGCCGCGGCGGGAATGGCGCAGGTCTGCGCCGTGGAAGGAACCGTGAAAGGGGCCGATGGCTTGCCCGTAAAGGGCGCAGTAGTCGACTTCCAACGGCAGGATATCAAAGGTTCCTATAAGGTCACCACCGATAAGAAAGGGCATTACGGGCACTACGGCCTTCCCATCGGAACCTACAACGAGGTTCTGCTCATTGATGGGAAAGAGGTGGATCACATCAACAACCTGCACACTCATCCCGGCGACCCGCAGACCGAAAACTTCGACATGAAGCAGTCGCAGGAGCAGAACAAGGCTCTTTCCGAGTCTTTGAAATCGGGAACTCTTTCAAAGGAACAGGAACGCAGCATGTCCGCTGAGCAGAAGGCGGCGCTGGAGAAGGCTAATAAGGAAAATGAAGCCAAACTCTCCAAGAACAAGGCTCTGAACGACGCCTACAACGCGGGCAAGACCGCCATGGATGCGAAGAACTACGACGAAGCCATCGCCAACTTTATCAAGGCCAGCGAAGTCGACTCCACCCAGGCCGTTATCTTCTCCCAAATGGCCACGTCTTACGAAGGCGCGGCCAAAGCCAAGCCCTCCGACGCGGCCGACCTGCGCGCCAAAGAAGTGGAAAGCTGGAAAAAGGCCATTGCGCTCGATCCGAATAACGGCGGCTATTACAACAACATGGCGCTCGCTTACGGCAGCATGAAAAACATCCCCGATGCCCAGGCCAGTATTGATAAGGCCGCGGAACTGGATCCCGCCGGCGCCGGCAAGTATTACTTCAACATCGGTGCGTTGCTCACCAATAATGGGCAGTCCGATGCCGCCTGCACCGCGTTCAAGAAGTCGATTGACGCCGATGAAACCTATGCCGACGCGCACTATCAATACGGTATCTGCCTGGTTTCAAAGGCCCAGGTGAACGCGAAAACCGGGAAAGTGATTCCTCCGCCCGGTACCATCGAAGCTTTTCAAAAATATCTCGAACTGAAGCCGGATGGCCCGAACGCCGAAGCCTCCAAGGCCATGCTCGCCTCCATGGAAGGCGCCGTCTCCACCACTTACGTGGACCCGAACGCGAAAAAGAAGAAGTGAGTGAATTCCGGAGTGGCCGCCTGCGTGCAGTCGCTGGTGATTGAATGCGTTTTTTAGGCGAAGCTTTATCGGCGCTGTTCTTCTTTCTGCTGGTGCGCTCCGCCGTCTCCGCCGTCT
This sequence comes from Bryobacterales bacterium, assembly GCA_003136675.1. Taxonomy (GTDB): domain Bacteria; phylum Acidobacteriota; class Terriglobia; order Bryobacterales; family Bryobacteraceae; genus Bog-113. Next base: position 12,039 of record PLFE01000206.1, on the reverse strand, counting down.
GGCAGGGTTTTCGAAGCACAACGTCGATCCCCAACCCTACATATCAACCGCCGGAGAACAAAAAAGGCGCTGAGATTCAGACTTCCGGGGAGTTCCATAAAGACCCTGCCTGCGGAACCTTCGTTCTGGCCAGTACGGCTTATACGCATTCCCAGGATGGAATTACCTACTATTTCTGCTCCAGGGATTGCAGCGAAAAATTTCAAGCCGAACGCCGTCAGAACAAATGGGGAAACAGTACAACCGTCCGGAGTTGATCGCCCAGCGCGCCAGTTGGAAACAGGCCGGGCAGCGCGTCGTTTTCACCAACGGCTGTTATGACCTGCTGCATCCGGGCCATGTCCGTTTGCTCGAACAGGCGAAGTCTCTTGGCGCGGTTCTGGTGCTGGCTTTGAATACCGACGCCAGCGTGCGCCGCTATAAAGGTCCAGGCCGCCCGCTGATGTCTGAGCTGGATCGGGCGGAGGTTGCGCTGGCCCTTGAGGCGGTCGACGCCGTAACCTTCTTCGATGAAGACACGCCGCGCGAATTGATTGCCCAGCTTCTCCCCGACGTGCTCATTAAAGGCGCGGATTGGGCGCACTTCATTGCCGGCCGCGAAGAGGTGGAAGCCGCGGGCGGTCAGGTGATGGCGCTCGCGCTCGAACCCGGCTATTCCACCACCGGCATCGTCGAAACCATTCTGGCGCGCTCTGAGTCCTGAATTCCGAGGTGGCACGGACTGCAGTCTGTGCGCTTGAATCCAATCGCTTGTAATCAAATAAAGTGTTCCATCCTTCCATTCGAGAGCTGTTCAGCAACCTCCAGCGCCACCCGGCGTTTCAGGATCTCCTCAGGCGCATCGCGCCGGGGAGCGGCCAGCCCGTCTCGCTCTCCGGCCTCAATGCCACTGCAAAAGCGCTCTACGCCGTCTTGCTTCACCAGCTCACCGAACGCCCTTTATTCCTCGTGACGGATGGCAGCAAGCAGGCCGAAACATTGTGCGAGGCCATCGAAACGTTCCACCACATCCTGGCGCTCGATGACGCCGATAAGCCGCAGTTGCTGCCCGCGCTCGATGTCGTTCCAGGCCAGGGCATGTCGCCGCATGCCGAGATTCTGGAAAGCCGCGCAACCGGCTTGTGGAAGCTCGCCACGCGGCGCGCTCCGTTCACTGTAACGCCCATCGCGTCCGCCCTGTTACGCGTCGAGGCTGCGGATTTCTACCGCCAACTCGCCACCGTGCTGCGCAAGGGCGAGGAGATCCCGCAGGACGATCTCATCCAGCATCTCGAAAGCATCGGTTACGAACGTCGCGAGCCTGTGGAAATGGTGGGCGAGTATTCGGTGCGTGGGGGAATCCTCGACGTGTTTTCGCCCGGCGCAAAGCCCGTGCGCGTCGAAATGTTCGGCGATGAAATTGAATCCATCCGCCGCTTCGAAGTGGAATCGCAGCGCTCCGTATTGAAGGTGAGCGAGTGTACCCTGCTCCCGCTCACCGAATACCAGCGTTCTCGGCCCCTGCTGACGGAACTGGCGGAAGCGTTGCGTGAAGCGGGCATGCCTTCGCGCGAACTGCCTCTCGATGGTTCGCCCTTCGCCGGCTGGGAATTACTGGTGCCGCTCATCCGCGAACGCCACGGAGACCTGTTCGCCTTAACCGATCGCCCCATCATCATCTGGGACGAACCGGAACTCACCCGCGCCGCGGCCGAGCGTCTCTGGAGACGCCTCGAAGATCCCGATCGCCGTTCCTGGACCCCTCCTGAACGCGTGTTCCGCACTTACGCCGAAATCCGCGAACTTTCCAAAACCTGCACCCAAATCGATCTCCGCGAACTCGACGTCACCGCCAGCACGGAAGGTCTCCACATTTCAACGCGGCCTTCGGTTGCCTTTCACGGCAATATGGCGGCGGCCATCGCAGAAGCGAGAAATCTGGTGGATGCCGGCCGGCGCGTGGCCTTCTTCGGATCCACCGCCGGCGAAGTGGAGCGCGTGGCCGACATCTTCCACGAGTACAACGTCGCCTATCAACTCGGCCTCGAGCAGAACACCACTGCTCCGGAATATCTGGCGCAGCGTGCCTACATGGCGGGCGATGTCGCCAATATTTTCCTCATCCAGGGCCGCATTGCGCGTGGCACGGTGCTGCAGGATTCCGGCCTCGCCATCTTCGGCTCCGAAGACCTGTTCGATTCTTCCGCCCTTGTCGCAAAGCCCAGCGCCACCCAGCTCCTCACCACTTTCTCCGCCGATAACTTTGACCTGAAACCCGGCGATTACGTGGTCCATGCCGAACACGGGGTGGCGCGTTTTCTGGGTTTGCGCGAGATCTCAACCGGCGAGGCCCAGGGCGATTACATGCTTCTCGAATATGCCGGCGGCAGCAAGCTCTACGTGCCGCTCACTCGCATGGATCTCATCGAGCGCTTTCGCGGCGCCGGAGAAGGCGCGCCGCAGCTCGACCGCATGGGCGGAGCCACCTGGTCGCGCACCAAAACCAAGGTGAAAGCCAAAATGCGCGATATGGCCGAAGAGCTGTTGAAGCTCTACGCGCAGCGTAGGATGGCCGAGGGCTTCACCTACTCGCCCGATTCCAACTGGCAGCGCGAGTTTGAAGATGCCTTCGAATACACCGAGACCAGGGATCAGCGCTCCGCCATCTCCGACATCAAGCGCGACATGGAATCGCCCCAGCCCATGGACCGGCTCATCTGCGGCGACGTCGGTTTCGGCAAGACAGAGGTCGTCATGCGTGCCGCGTTCAAGGCCTTGGGCGATGGCAAACAGGTCGCCGTGCTCGCGCCCACCACGGTCCTCAGCTTTCAGCATTTCGAGACGTTCAAGAGACGTTTCCAATCCTTCCCCGTCCGCATCGACATGTTCAATCGCTTCCGCTCGCCGAAGGAACTGAAAGCGGGCCTCGCCGACATGGCCGAAGGAAAAGTAGACATCGCCGTCGGCACCCACCGTCTTCTTTCGCAGGATGTCGAGTTCAAAGACCTGGGTCTCGTCATCGTCGATGAAGAGCAGCGCTTCGGCGTCAAGCACAAGGAGCGGCTGAAGCAGCTCAAGAAGAGCGTGGATGTGCTCACCATGAGCGCCACCCCCATTCCCCGCACGCTCCATATGTCGATGCTCGGGCTGCGCGATATGTCGGTGATTGAAACGCCTCCCAAAGACCGGCTCTCCATTCAAACCGTCGTCGCGCCCTTCGACGATGGCCTCATCAAGTCCGCCCTGGAACTGGAACTCGCCCGCGGCGGCCAGATCTATTTCGTCCACAACCGCGTGGATTCCATTTGGGAGCGCGCGGCCCACTTGCAGCAGTTGGCCCCCACCGCCAAGATCGGCGTGGGCCACGGCCAGATGGGCGAAGCGGAGCTGGAAAAGGCCATGTTCTCCTTCATGCATCACGACTGCGATATTTTCGTCTCCACCACCATCGTCGAGAACGGGCTCGACATCCCGCTGGCCAACACCATCATCATCGAGAATGCCGAGAAATATGGCTTGAGCGAGTTGTATCAACTCCGCGGCCGCGTGGGCCGTTCCAACCGCCGCGCCTACGCCTACCTTTTGGTGCCGGTGGACACGGAGCTTACCGAGATCGCGCGCAAGCGTCTGGCCGCGCTAAAGGAATTCAGCGACCTGGGCGCCGGCTTCAAAATTGCCGCTCTGGATCTGGAACTGCGTGGCGCGGGCAACTTGCTCGGTGGCGAACAGCACGGCCATATCAACGTGATCGGGTTCGACAACTACGTGCGCATGCTCGACGATACGGTCCGCGAGATGCGCGGAGAAGAGGTGCTGCCAGAGATCCACTCCGCCCTGAATCTGGGCCTCGACATCCGCATCCCCACCAGTTACATCGGCGATGAGAACCAGCGCCTTCGCGCCTATCGCCAGATCGCCAACGCGAAGACCCCGGAGGATTGCGCCAGGCTGGAGCAGGAGATCGCCGACCGCTACGGCCCCGTGCCGGATGAGATCAAGAATCTGTTGGAGTATTCCGCCCTGAAGACGGCGGCCGAGAAGATCGGCATCGAAGCGGTGGACCGCCGTCACGGCGTCCTGAATATCAAGTTCCATCAGGAGACGCGCGTCGATGCGGTCAAGCTGCTCGCGCTCGTCAGCTCCACGCCCGGCGCGCAGTTCACCCCCGCTGGCGTCTTGCGCGTCCCCGCTGAGGGAGCCACGAAACCGGCCGACGTGCTCGCGTTCATGCGAGACAAACTAATGGCCCCGCTAGGCGCGAACTAGAAATGGATAATTAGACAGACGTTGGGGCTAACCTCTAATCGCCCTACNNGTTGAACCCCTCCCTGGGATCAACGGTTCAGCGTAGCTATGCACGATGGATTCGAGACTCACAAATCCCACGTTTTGGGTGAAGCTCGGCCAGTGCTCACCATTAGGCGCTCCCCAACTGTTGATCTTGCTCTCGCGTGCGATAAGAAACCACTTTTGAGTCAATTCCACTCGCTGACCTGACATGTTCAAAGCACCGAGGTTTTCACTATCGGGAGCATCTTCAAATTTCCGCTCCAAAACAGACATCATATTCCCGCTCCAAGCGTTCTTTTTGCGCGTGCAGCCGGTGAGCCACTCGCCATCGATCCGGCCCTTGGTCAGGCGCGTTTTGCCCAGTTTGATTTCAAACGGAAGCCCACGGTTGCCCTCCAGCATCACCAACATGTCAATCCTACTTGCGCCGTCGAAAGTGGTGTTGCCGAAGCGGTCCATCCTTGCCTCCGTGATTGCGACTGGATCTGACACGTTTTGATCTTCGAAGCCTGGGCATAGCTTTAGGAAATCTTGTCCAAGGGAGCACACCATCTTGCAAATGATGTCCTCTCCGAAATGTGAGAGCGATACGGGCATTCGGCCGCCTTTCTCTTGTGAAGCGGTCCACACGGCGTAACACTCAACTCGGTCCGGCGGCCCCTTGAGATGACCGACCCGAACCGGTAGCCAACGTCTCCATGCGGGACGAGCCTAAGACGAAAACCGCAACCGAACCTGCTCGACCAGACCACGTACATCGCGGCAAAATTTTGAAAACGACGGCAGCGCCCTCGCGGCCTCCAGATCAAAGCGCGCCGCGAACTTAGGCTGGTCAACCGGTTCGGAATAGCATCGGCCTCTCTCCATATGGCGAGAGAGCCATTCCTTCGCGCCGCGGATCGACTCCGGGTCGTCGGGCGCCGCAAGATTCGCTTGTAGACCTCGGTGACCCGACAGCGAAGAGATTGCGGCAAGATACCAACATTCCCACTCCTTGTGCGCCAGAACCACGCGTAGCGGCACGTCTGGCGCCACCCTCGCAGCACGGCGCAGCAGTGCTGGGCCGAGCTCGCATGGTGGCGTTCCTTCGCTGTCCAGGACAACCAGAATCCCGCCCTTTCTTTCAATCTTTCTTGCCGCCAGCTCCACAACCCTTTCCATCTCTTCCGCCTTGAGGAGCTTGTCTCTCGCTTGACGAATAGGCTTGATAATGTTGAATGAATCTATGGAAGCATGCTCTGCAAGTACTCGTCGCAGCAAGATGGGCAGAGATTCAATTTCCCCATGTCCTTCAACGATGCTCACCAGATTCAGCATGTCTAGACAAATGGAGCGTCGAACAGGGGTCTCGACAAAGTCCCATTGATTTCTGGTTTCAACTGATCCATCCGAAGCAGTTCGCCGGCAGTATAAAGTCGGTCACGGAGAGTGGACCGACCAGCCGCATCCAGCGGCGCGATCATGGTTGAACCGTGCGAAGCGTCGACCGCCAATATCCACTCGCTCATAATGGCCCTGTTGTCGAGAAGGTCTGGGCTGTGGCTCGTCACGATCACCTGCCCACGCGCAGCGCCTTCTCTGAGGGCGTCGAGTAGGATACCGGCACCGGCAGGATGCAACCCCGTCTCAGGCTCTTCTATGGCCACCATCGTCGGTTTTGAGCCAACATCTGAACGCTGGAACAACGCCACCAGGATTGCCAACGCGCGAAGCGTTCCATCCGACATGCTGTTCGCTGTGAACGTCCTGGAGCCGTTCCCCTCAAATCCCTGCTCGAAAGACAAAAGCTTAAAGGTCTTGATCGTCTCCGAACCTATGCCGCGCAGCCCGGGAACAATACGCTGCATATACTCTTCAATCCTCCTCCGCATCTCCGGTCGCTCTTCACCAATTCTCTCGAAAACACTCGCCAAATTAGACCCATCGGATTCAAGGACATCGGCGGGGCCTGAAGTATCCAGGTCGACTTTCATAATTTCGGGGTCCGGGCTATAGAACTCCATCCCTTCCAGCGCGTCATAGACTAGCCGGAACGGTGAAGCTCCCGAAGCGTGCACAAGGTAGAGGCGGCTGTCCGTGGGCGCCGGTCTCTCCTGGAAATTGTGACCCCGAACGATACCTGACGACACGGCAAAGTAAGCAAGAACCGCATCCGTCGATAAGTCCTTCACGACGCACTCCTCTTGGTGCACACTAAAGCCTCTCGGGCTCTGCGGTCTGATTGCAAAAGCATAGTGGGCAGCGCTCGTCTCGCTGAGTTGCATTTCCACGCGCAGCCCAAATCCGGGGGACGAACCTGCGCCAATGTGGCTCAGGTTCTGCAAATTCGACGATCTGGAAGCGAAAGCCTGATCGAGAGGACCTCGAAGAGCGTCCCTGCAGAATCGAAGGGCATCGATGAAATTGCTCTTGCCCGCACCGTTCAACCCTACAAGAAATGTCAAGGGCCCGAGCTTCACGTCGCAGAACGCTATACTCTTGAAGTTTTCGATTGTTACTCTCGTCAGCATGGAACGTTAACACCATTTTCGGCTATCGATAAATCCAGAATCGAGGGCCATCTTCGATTTCCCTGAAGTTGCCACGTTTCAAAGCATGGACAATTCCTTCGCCCGCTAAAACGCCGTTATCGACGCAGCCTCCAAGACCCTCGCGCTCACCAAGGATAACGACAAGAACGCAAAAGATCGCCTGATCCTCAATGGAAAAAATGGACAACCACAAAGTCCAACATGCAACTCCACCTCTTTGATCGCAATAAGTTCGCCAATCGCGGATGCCAGTGGACTCAGGGCTGCCCGTTCAACCGGCGACTTACGAACCACGACCGTCAGGGATTCGCAGAATGCCGGCGCGACCTTGCACGCCATTTGCAGCCAATGCCTCTCTGAAGTGGGAGAGTCGCTTCGGTATCCAGGAAACTCCAACCAGATGATCNNCTCTACAACGCTACTACCTGGCGAGCCTGCAGTGTTATCTTGAACTCGCATGCCCGAACTTTCCCCGCTCGCCGGCAAACCCGCCCCGCCCGAAATCCTGGTTGACGTCCACGCGCTCGAAAACGACTACTACGCCAAGTCTCCCGACCCCGCCAATCCTGCGCAACTCGTTAGCTTCGGCACCAGCGGCCATCGCGGCTCATCCTTTGACTGCACCTTCAACGAGAAGCACATCCTGGCCATCACCCAGGCCATCTGCGAGTACCGGCTCTCGAAGGGCTACAGCGGTCCCGTCATTATGGGCAAAGACACGCATGCGCTATCCGGCCCCGCGCAAAGAACTGCGCTCGAAGTGCTCGCTGCAAACGGCGTCGCCACCTGGATTCAAGCGGGCGACGGGTTCACCCCCACGCCCGTCATTTCCCACGCCATCCTCACCTATAACGGCGGCCGTACCTCCGGTCTCGCGGACGGCATCATCGTCACCCCGTCGCATAACCCTCCCAACGATGGCGGTTTCAAATACAATCCCCCGGACGGCGGACCCGCCGACACGGACGTCACCGGCTGGATTCAAAATCGCGCCAACAACATTCTGCGCGGCGCGGGGGAAGTCTCCCGCATGCCGTACGAATCCGCCATCAAAGCCGGAACCACTCACGAAGTAGATCTGCTGACCCCCTACGTCGAGGACCTCGGAAACATAATCGACATGGACGCCATTCGCGGCGCTCATCTGCGCCTCGGCGTCGATCCGCTGGGCGGCGCGTCGGTAGCGTACTGGGAACCCATTGCGCACAAGTTTGGCCTCAGCCTCGAAGTGGTCAACCGCAAAGTGGACCCCCAGTTCGCGTTCATGACCGTGGACCACGACGGCAAAATCCGTATGGACTGCTCCAGCCCCTACGCCATGGCGAGCCTTGTCAAACTCAAGGGCGATTTCGATATCGCCTGGGGTAACGATACCGATGCCGACCGTCATGGAATTGTCACGCGATCCGCCGGCCTGATGAACCCCAACCACTATCTGGCCGTGGCCATTCGCTATCTGTTGGGCAGCCGGACCGATTGGCCGAAAGAGGCGGTCATTGGCAAAACCCTCGTTTCCAGCCTCATCATCGATCGCGTGGTGGCCGATGCCAAACGAAAGCTCTGGGAAGTACCGGTTGGCTTCAAATGGTTCTCTCCGGGACTTTTCGATGGAACCTGCTGCTTCGGCGGCGAGGAAAGCGCCGGCGCCAGCTTTCTGCGCCGCAACGGCAAAGTCTGGTCCACCGATAAGGATGGTCTCATCATGGGCCTCCTCGCGGCCGAAATCACCGCCCGCACCGGAAAGGATCCGGGCCAACACTATCGCGAACTGGAACAACAGTTCGGCGTCTCCTATTACACCCGCATCGACACACCCGCCACTCCAAAACAGAAAGCGGCGTTGAAAATCCTGTCTCCAGACTCGATCACAAAAACCGAACTCGCCGGAGATCCGATTCTGCAGAAGTTGACGCGCGCACCAGGCAACAATGCGCCCATTGGCGGCCTCAAGGTCACAAGCGAGCACGGCTGGTTCGCCGCGCGCCCGTCGGGCACCGAGGACATCACAAAGCTCTATGCCGAGAGCCTCAAAAGCCAGCAACATCTGGCGAGGATTGTGTCCGACGCGCAAAACATGCTACAGTAGGAATGTCTTTGTCCCGCATCGTCTTTCAGTAAGTGGCGTTTGCCACCTCTCATTTGTCCTTTGATCTCGTTTCCATTCGCAGTTTTGGTTCGGTTTCTTCAGGACAGTCCGCCGATTTTTGGCACAGAGTCCTTTAAAAACTATGAACCAATTCTCACAACTATCTCTTTCGGCAACGATTCATCACAATCTTGTCCGTAACTCTTTCTCCCAACCAACGCCGGTACAGGCGCAGTCGATTCCCCCGGCTCTCGAAGGCTGCGATGTTGTCGCCACCGCCCAGACCGGCACGGGAAAAACGCTCGCGTTTCTCATCCCGTTGATCGATAAAATGCTGAAGACCCCGCACGCGACAGGCGTCCGCGGGCTTATTCTCAGCCCCACTCGTGAACTGGCCATCCAAATCAGCGAAGTGTTTGCAAAGCTTTCCGTAGGCACGGGCCTGCGCGCCGCTGTAGTCGTTGGCGGGATGAGCGAAACCACGCAGCGCCACTCCTTGAAGCGCGGCGCCAATCTGGTTATCGCCACTCCCGGCCGTCTCGGCGATTTTCTGGACCGCCGTCTGGTGGATCTCAAGGGTGTGGAAACGCTGGTGCTCGACGAAGCCGACCGCATNNCGCATGCTCGACATGGGTTTTCTACCGGCCATCGAAGCCATTCTCGCCGTATTGCCCGCGGCGCGCCAAAGCATGTTCTTCTCCGCCACCATGGAACGTACCGTGGAACGGCTCATCGCGCGGCACTCCAAGAATCCCGTACGGATCACTTGCGGCAGCGCCACAGCCAAGGCGCCCGAACAGATCGACCTTCATCTTTACGAAGTCGAGAACAATCTCAAACTGAGCCTGTTAAACCACCTGCTAAAGCAGGAAGAAGGTTCTTTCCTGGTCTTCGCCCGCACCAAGCATGGCGCTGATCGTCTCTCGAAGCAACTCTCTGGCCTCGGCTTCAAAACCGTAGCCATGCACGGCAACCGCTCACAGAGCCAGCGCAATCAGGCTCTCGCCGGTTTCCAGGATGGGCGCTACCGCGTGCTGGTGGCCACCGACGTTGCCGCCCGCGGCATTCACGTCGATAGCGTCGCGCATGTCGTCAACTTCGATCTTCCGCAGGTTCCCGACGATTATATCCATCGCGTGGGCCGAACGGGCAGAGCGGGGCAGCGCGGTACGGCTTCCACCTTCTGCTTACGATCTGAGCGTGGCGACCTCCGCCGCATCGAGAGCGAATGCAAAGTTCGGATGGTCCGCCAATCCGTGGCGCCCCAGGTGATCAGTTCGCGCCAGGAAATTGAAGATGTGCGCACCGTGCTCGCCCCGGCCGATGAGCGCGGATCCAAATCCTTCGCCTCCAAGTCGCGCGGCAATTTTCCGCCTCGCACCAGAAGCTTCGGTCCGGGCAAGAGAAATCGCGCGGCATAAATACCGGCTCGAAGCACAATTAACATTAGTTAACGCGACAAATAGTCTGCAAAAGCACTAAACCTGTAGCATGCAAGCTACAGGTTTAGGGGTTATTCTCTTCTTTTCTCTCTTTTCTTACTCCTCCTTCGCCGCTTCGTCGCGTTACCCAACGCGCCCACTCAGCGTTCCGGCCCCGCAGCCGCCGGTCATCACTCAAGTCGTAACTGTCTCGCAAGGGCAGGACCTCCAGGCTGCCTTGACCGCCGCGCAGCCGGGTACCAATATCATCTGCAACGGAACTTTTGTCGGCAATTTCTATATTCCGGGCGTCGCCAACGTGGAGCTTTCAGGGTCCTGCACAATCCAGTCTCCCAATACATCGCCCGCGTTCATGAACGTCTCCGCAACCGAATGGTATGGCTGGACGGGCAATATAGCCGATCGCGCCGCGCGGAACTGGTGGATTACCGGGATCAACTTCGCGAGTTCCGGCCCCATTTACCACGCCGTTGTGATCTCGGATGACTGCGACCCCGATCCCGCCGGGATGCCGTCGGGTATCACCTTCTCCGGCGTCACCGTGAACGGGCTCTACATGCAGGATGGCCAGCAGAATGGCATGCTGCTCGATGGAGCCAACATTTCCGTCCTCGACTCGCAGATCACCGGCTGGCAGTCGAGCGGCACTCTCAACACCGAAGCCAACGCCGTCGAAATCATCTGCGGGACCGGGCCCTACCTGTTCCGCGGCAACACGCTCTCGGCATCCACCGAAGACTTCTTTATCGCGGCTCCCGGCGCCAGCCCCACCGTACCGTCGAGTCAGATTATTCCGAGCGACATCACATTCGAGGACAACATCCTCACCAAAGATCTGGCATGGATCGGCACTCCCTACGCGGCCGACAAGAATTGCTTTGAGTCGAAAGATTCCGAGCGTGTCCTGATTACCGGCAATACCCTGGAGAACTGCTTCCCCGGCTCCCAGACCGGCGAGGGAATATTGTTGTCGCCCCGCATGGGTCTCGGAAACCCTGTCCAATATTTCTCCCAGGTCTCCGATACCACCATCACCAAAAACACCATTCAGGCGGGCGTGGGGATCTCGGTAGCCAGCATGGATAGCTACTGCACTCCCGCGGACCCCTGCGTTACCTCCGCTCGCACGCTCATCGAAAACGACACCCTCAACGTGAGCCGGTCGCCCAATGGCGTGCCGGGATCGTACGGCTGGTGCATTCAGCTCGACGTGGCTCAGGATTTGACCGTGAAGGGGATGGATTGCACCACGGACAACACGCAGAGTGTCTTTGTGGATACTGCTCCCTGCAACTACTGCAACATCGTTTCATCTACCTTCAACGCGGATTTCGGCGGCCAGGGGATCAGCGGCCCGGCCTCTCTGTTCCAGGGTTCCGGTTCTGAAAACCACCTCGGCAGTGTGGACGTGTCCGGAATCACGCAAGCCGTGTTCACCGAAGAGTGGCTGCCTTATTGTTCAACCTGCATCCTCGGCTCCGCCCCTCAACCGCAGCCTCAAGTTTGGCGCGCTCTCCCAGAGATGAAATAGAGGGCGCCAGGCGGGCCCTTCAGCTCCGCAAACCCGATCAACTAGCGGGGGCTGTGGCAGACTAATCACAAGTGCCGTCTCGAAATGAATCCCGAAGCCACCCAGATGATCGCGAACTTGACCGGCGTGCTCGTCCAGGCAGCCCATCCGAAGAGGGCGTAAGGTCAAAGAATCAGAAGT
>PLFE01000007.1 GCA_003136675.1 Bryobacterales bacterium | reverse complement strand
AGGTAATGCCGACTCCCGGATTATGCCGCCCAACCATTTAAGACCTACTGTTTCCAGGGATTCGGTGACCGCTATGGCCTGGTTTATCGGCATAATCACAGCTTCTCCAGAAAGTCCAGCAATACATCCGGCGCTTTGAAACGCTTTGGCTTGAGACCGGACGAAGTTGCATGTGCCAGGGCTTGTTCTTTGAGTTGCATGTCAGCATGCAGATAGATCTGGGTTGTTTCTGTCGACTCATGACCAAGCCAAAGAGCGATCACGCTGAGATCAACACCCCTGTGCAGCAGATCCATGGCGGCTGCGTGGCGTAAAGTATGCGGCGTCACATTCTTTGGCACGAGAGATGGGCACTTCCGCCGCGCAGTCGTGACATGCCGCGCGACCAGACTTTGCAATGCATCGGCGCTGAGCCGGCCTCCATGCGAACTCGGAAACACATGATCGTCAGGTCGGCCGCCCTGCTCCTTCAGCCATCCAGACAACATCGCCGCAACATCAGGCCGAAGGGGCGTGCATCGCATCTTGCGACCCTTTCCTAAGCAGCGGACGTGGGCGCCTACTCCGAACCCGACGTCCTTCTGGCAAAGCGATGTAATCTCGCTGTTTCGCAAGCCAGTCTGAACTGCGACGAGCAGCAGTACCTTGTCTCTTCTGCCAATCCAGGTGGCGGAATTCGGTGCCGCTACCAGTGCGGCTGTCTCCTCCTCCGTCAGATATTCCACGGGTCCATGCTCACATCGCTTTGATGGAATCGCCAAGACCCGCTGACACTGCAATGCCAGTGCCGGTTCCGCGATGGAGACGTGCTCAAAGAAGGCGTGTATGGCTGAAAGCCGGTTGTTTCGAGTGCGTGTGCAATTTCCGCGATCTTTTTCAAGATGTTCAAGGAACTGCACCAGAAAGGCAACATCAAGTTCTTCTATGAGCAGTTTCGATGGTGTTTTGCGAAGGCGAGCCGACGCGAACTTCAGCAGCAAGCGGAAAGAATCCCGGTAAGCAGCAATGGTGCCGGGGCTCAGCCCGAGTTGCGTGATCAGCCGGTCGGTGAAGAAGTGCTGAATCAGCGACTGGAAACTGGATGTGCTCATTTGCCGCCGCCGATCTTGCGGTTCGAAATACGGTCGGCAGCAAGCTGGAGAAGTTCGGGTACCGCTTCCAGATACCAGTAGGTGCTGGCGATGCTTGCGTGGCCGAGATAGGCGGTGAGTTTTGGCAACTCCCGTCCAACATCAAGACCAGAACGGTACCAATCGATGAGTCGGCGTGTTGCGAAGCTATGCCGAAAGTCCTGGAGTCGGGGTCCCTGGCCGAAGCGTAGGCGGCCTGTTTGGACCCTAAGACCGACCGTAACGGATAGCTTAGCGAACGTGCGACGGGCATTGCCTCCCTCCAGTCGCCGGCCGGCTTCAGAGATCAGAAATGCATCTGTCGTGGGCGTTGCGCATAATTTATCCCGCCTCTTTGCGTAACGGCCAAGTGCTATTTTCGTGGATTCATCTAACGGAACGAAGCGGGACTTGCCGAATTTCGTGTCGCGAATGGAGAGTATGCCGCTTTGCATATCTACGTCTGCCCGGTTCAGAGCCAGGGCCTCTCCAGGCCGCAAGCCAGTGCAACTGAGAAGTCCAATGAGTGTTGCATAGGTCAGCGCCCGCAGTCCCGTTGGCGAGTGGAAGCGGCCCGCTTTCTCCATCAACTGCGCAATCTCTTTTTGGGAAAAGATATGCGGCTTGTTACGCCGCCGCCGGCCGGGCAGCATACGCCGGGCGGCACCTCTGTTCGTGGATCGATTGCGCTGAGCCAGCAGGCGAATAGCCGCACCATGCCGAGACGCCTTGCCCAGGTAGCGCGCTGCACGAGTTTTGGGATCATCGCCCAACGGAGGGCCCGCTCCAGCGTAATGAACTCCGCACCCTCCTGCTCCAGAAACTTCACGAAGTAGCCAAGGGTCCTGGCGGGCTCTTGAAGCTTTGCGCCGAGAGCGCGGCGAAACGCTATATATTGCTTTAGATTTTCATGCAGGATGCTCATTGTTTTCCTGCTTTTGCCGGCCAAGGCTGAGAGACCCCACGCAACGCTTCGATTGAAACGTGGGTGTATATCGCCGTTGTTGTCTGTGACCGGTGGCGAAGAACCTCTGCTATTTCAGTAATGGATGCGCCACGCCGAATCATTTTGGTGGCCAAGCCGTGACGGAACAAATGAGCCGCACCGCGGCCTGGACGGCAGACGGTTGATCGAGCTAGCGCCAGCCTCACAATATGGCCAATAGCAGCAGGACCCGCAAGGCCTGTATGCGGTGCCCACACGCGCAGAAAGATCCGCCGAGACGCGCTCATGCCGCGTCCTTCGCGAATATACACCACCAAAGCTTCGCCAATATCTGACAGCAGAGGCATGTGATCCACCACCTGGCCCTTGCCCCGAACAATCAGTTCCCCAGCGCGCCAGCGAATGTCGTCCAGTTCGAGCAAGGCAATTTCGCCAGCGCGCAAACCGAGCCGGGCCAGCAGCAGCAAAATTGCGTAATCTCTCTGCCCGGTGGCTGTAGATCGGTCGGCTGTCATGAGCACTTGCTCCATCTCGTCAGCGGACAAGAATGAGGGCGGTGTCGCATGAAGATACTTGTGCACGCTGGGAACGGAATGATAAAGATCTGTTTGCGTTAGCGAGTTCACGAAGAGGAAATGAAAAAACGAACGGAGGGCCGTGCATAGCAGCCGCTTATACTCGCCTGAACGGCCAATCGAGCCTTTAACAATGAAGCTGCGGATCTTCAACTCGTCGAATGCTTTCGGCGCTATCAAGCCCTTCTTTGTTGCCTGGGAGGCAAGGAATGTTCGAATGAATGGCACGTAAACCAACCGCGTGTTTTTTGTAAGACCGCAGTCTTTAGATAAGTAAGTTTGATAGTTGAGCAGAAGGCTTTCCGCAGGGGAAACACTCTGTTCCGGACGTTTTGGCCGCAAGACGGCAATGGATCTCAGGTATTCGAGCAGGAGACCCATAAATGCCGCCTCGGCCTTCTGGCGGGTCATATCGCTTTGGGGAGATCGCCCCACAAATGCCCGGACATGGCGGTCATTTAACTCGGCAGGAGTAATCAGCTTGCGCTTTGACCAGCGTCCAAATGCTCTGGCCACTGTTCTCTTCTTGATTAGGGTGCGTTCGGCGTAGCCTGCAGATCGAAGATGCTCAAGAAGCGGTTCGATGTAATCGTCGAAACCACTCGCCGCGTTTCGATCCTTCATTGTGCGCTCTGTCATGGTTCTCCTTAGACGGGCCTTGGCCCGCCTGACGAGAACGATACCTCTTATGC
>PLFE01000180.1 GCA_003136675.1 Bryobacterales bacterium | reverse complement strand
GCTGGAGTGGCGGGCGCCGGCACAGGGGCGCTGCTGGGAGCCGCGGGCAGTTCGGCGCGCCGAGCCGGGTTCGGCGTTGTCAGGTTCGCGCCTGGCCCTGGTGTGGGACGCCGTTCCAACCACCGCCCGGCCGCGGCCAAAGCCGCAATGACACATCCCGCTGCAAGCAGCCATGCGACCCCGCGACTCCGCGCCTGCTTTGGGACTAAACGGGGCTCCGGCTTGATCGCCNNCCAGCAGCGCATGTACTTCCTGCATGGTCTGCCAGCGGTCGTTGGGCTCTTTGCGGAGACAGCGCGAGATCACTTCCTGCAAAGCTGCGGGGACGCCGGGTTTAATTTCGCCTACTGGCCGGGCTTCGTCCCGCAGGACGGCGGACAGCGTGGAAATGGGCGACGCGCCGGAAAACGGCCGAATTCCCGTTACCATTTCATACAGCAGCACGCCGAAGGAAAAGATGTCCGAACGGGCGTCCACACGAAAGCCCTGGGCTTGTTCGGGCGACATGTAGTTCACGGTTCCCAGGATTGACCCTTCCACCGTGAGGGCTTCGGCCGCTATGGTCTCTGTCTCGTCGCCCATCTGGCTGATCGCGTTCGACTCGAGCTTGGCGAGACCAAAATCGAGCACCTTCACGNNCCCGGCTTCAGATCGCGGTGGATAATGCCCGCCGCATGGGCGGCGCTGAGGGCACTGGCGATCTGGACGCTGCAATCGAGCACCTGTGGCACAGGGAAGCCGCCGGCGGGAATGAGATCGAGCAGTGTCTTGCCGGCGACAAACTCCATCAGAATGAACTCGGTTTCCTGCTCCAGCACGACGTCGTAGATGGTGATGATGTTGGGATGATTCAGGCCAGAGGCGGCTTGCGCTTCCTGCACGAAACGGCGGCGGCGGGCGGGGTCGGCGGACATGCCGGCCGGCAGGACTTTGATCGCCACGAAACGGTTCAACCGCGGGTCGAAGGCCTTGTAGATCTCTCCCATGCCGCCGGTTCCCAGCTGTTCGAGAATTTGATAGTGCGAAACTGTTCGGCCAACCATGGATGGGTCGATAACGATTTTAGTGTATCCGGCGGGGCGGCCAATCCGGCGAGACAACCGTCTTTTTAGTTACGAGTTGTAGTCAATCGTTCAGATCGCGCGTCTTATGATGAAAATGATGCAAACGATGGGAAAGAGAGAGATTTGATAACACTGGACCCGGCCTATGTAGCGTTCCTTCAACTAAATATCTGGGAGCTGGTGGAGCGGACGCCACCTTTGGGCATTGCGGTTCTGTGTACGCTGGCGCTGGCGTCGCTCTACTCGTGGACCATTATTTTCTCGAAGCTGGGGACGTTCCGGCGAGCGCGTGCCTCCGATGTGCGGTTCCTGCGGGCGTTTCGAAAAGCCAGCGGTCTCGAAGCGGTGATGGTGGCGAGCGAGCAGTTTCGCCCGTCGCCTCTGGTGAGCGTGTTCGATTTTGGCTATGAGGAGATTGCCCGGCAGGTGAAAGCCAAGGGCGGGCTTACGAATCAAGCGTCCATCGAGCGCAGTCTGCAATTGGGAGCGAGCGAGGCCATGGCCAAACTGGAACGGAATATGAACTGGCTGGCGACGACAGCCTCCGTTTCGCCGTTCATCGGACTGATGGGGACGGTAATCGGGATCATCCGCGCATTCGAAGGACTGGGAACGGCGGGGAGCGCGAGCCTGCGCGCCGTGGCTCCAGGGATTGCGGACGCGCTGATCGCCACCGCGGTCGGGCTGGCCGCCGCCATCCCCGCGGCTATCTTCTACAACTATTTCGGCTCCGTGGTGCGCGAGGTGAATGCCCGCATTGACGATTTCAATCTCGAATTCCTGAACATGGCCGAACGGAGCTTCGGCGAATAATGGCTTTCGCTTCTTCAGGGCAAAGTGGGGGGCAAAGTGGCAGGGGGTTGCGCGGACGCCGCAGGGACGTGATGACGCCTCTCGCCGAAATCAACGTTACGCCGTTTGTGGATGTGGTGTTGGTCCTACTGATTATTTTTATGCTCACCGCCCACGTCATGGAGTACGGTCTGGAAGTCGACGTGCCTAAGACCAGATCTGTAAGGAACTCCACACAACAACTGCCCATCATCAATATCGACAAAGAAGGCGCGATTTATATCGGTAAGGAGCCCGTGAACATCCACGAGTTGGGCGCGGACATTCACCAACGGTATGCCGGCCAGACTTCCGTGTACGTGCGTGCGTCTCGGGAAACCACGTGGGATCTGCTGGCTCAGGTGGTCAGCGAACTGGGGGACGCGAAGCTGCAGGTGAACATGGTGACGCAGCCCGACGACTCGATGAACCGGCGTCCATAGAAACCAATGCGAACCGCCCCGGCAGCCCATTATTCGCCACTCGATGAACCGGAACACCTGGGGCGTCCGTTCGCGTTTGCGCTGCTTTTCCACGCTGCGCTGGTGGCTGCTTTGACGCTGACGGCTGTTATCACGCGCCAGAGGACGCCTTTTCTGGGTGAGCAGGCTCCGGGCGCGGGGGTGGCTGTGACGGCTGTGAAGACCATCCCGATCCAGCGCAAGCAGGGGCAGATCAACCCGCTGGCGAACGAGACGGAATCGGTTGCGCCGCAGCAGCCGTTGAAGCTGAAGGATCAGCGGCCGCCTGAACCCAAGCAGCCGGAGAAGGCCGTGGAGCTGCCACAGCGGGTCATAAAGCCACAACCGAAGCCACCCGCAGTGGCCTACCGCCCGAAGCAGGAGTACGCGCGCAACCAGGTTTTCTCCCACGTCGCGCCCGCTTTGGTCAGCCCGCAGATTAGTTTGCAAGGCGCCGGCGGGGTGGGCGTGGGACCCAATTCGCCGTTCGGAACCCAGTTTGGCGCTTACGCCGAGCAGATCCGCGACCTGATTTCGCGCAAGTGGAACAGGGCGGGCATTCAAGCGCCGCCCACCGCCACGGCTGTGGTAACGATCCGGATCGGACGGGACGGCAGCGTTCAAATCACCGATGCGCAAACGAGCGGCTTCTACCAGCTTGATACCTCAGCCAAACGCGCCGTTCTCGACGCCAACCCGCTGCCCCCGCTGCCACCGGGATTCCCGCATAGCAACGCCGACGTGGAATTGTTATTCCAGTTACGCCCATGAAGAAAATCACTGTTCTCGCACTTACGCTCGCGCTTGGTTCGTTCGCGCTGTTCCGGATACTTGACGCGCAGGATGCCAAGATCAACATCAATGGCCCTGGCGGCCAGCCGGCGCTGGCGGTCATCGATTTCCGCGGGTCCGGCGCCGCGCAGGCCCAGATGAGCGCCTTCAACGGCACTCTCTTCACCGATCTGCAAACTTCGGGCATCTTCAAGATGGTTCCGAAGAGTCTCTATCCGCTTCAAAATCCCCAGCGGCCCGAGGACCTGCGGCCCGCCAGCGGACAAGGAATGGCGCTGGCGGATTGGGCGGGCTCTCCGGTGAACGCGTCGCATCTCGCCTATGGCTACACGGCGGATCAAAACGGAACACTGGTGCTCTACGGGTACCTGAACGTCACCAACGCGCCCGGCTCTCAGCCGCTGTTATTCAAGCGCTACTTCGGCAGCCTGGATGAAGGCGGCGCGCGCAAGGTGGCGCATGAATTCGCGGCGGACATCATTGCGCAATTTGGCGGGGCTTCGCTGGCGGGAACCAAGATCTATTTCGTGTCGTCCCGCACGGGCGCAAAAGAAATCTGGTCCATGGATTACGATGGTTCCAACCAAAAACAACTGACCTTCAACCGCTCGATCAATATCGAGCCCGCGGTCTCGCCGGATGGCACGCGGGTGGCTTATGTGAGCTTCGCTAAAGGCACGCCGCGCATCATGGTGATGGATTCCTCGAGCGGGCGCACGCTGCAGTTCTATAACCAGCAGGCGTCGCTCAACTCCAGCCCCAGCTTCTCGCAGGACGGCGGCAAGATTTATTACTCGTCGTCAGTGAGCGGCACGGCGCAGATTTATGTGGCGGATCTGGATGGACGCAATTTCCGCCGCATTTCGAACTCGCGCGCGGTGGAAGTGGAACCCAAAATCAATCCGAAGTCCCCCGGTACGATGGCGTTTTCATCGGGCCGCTCCGGGCCCGAGCAGATCTATCAGGGCAACACGGACGGCGGTGATGTGCAGCAGCTAACCGATGGGACGGGCGAAGCATCCAATCCCTCGTGGAATCCGGATGGCGTTCACCTGCTTTACGCGTGGACGCGTGGCTATGCGCAGGGCGCGTTCAATATCTTCCTGATGGATACGGCTTCGCGGCATTACGATCAACTGACCAGCGGGGCGGGGCGCAACGAAAACCCATCGTGGGCGCCGGACGGGCGCCATCTCTGCTTCATGTCCACGCGCACGGGTTCCGCGCAGATCTGGACCATGCTGGCCGACGGTACACAACTGAAGCGCCTCACCACCACCGGACAGAATTTGTCCCCGGCCTGGGGTAAGGGAAACTGACAGTAGCAAAATTATGGAGGAACGAATGATGTTCAAGAGAATGAAGCCCGCGGCGTTCTGGCCGCTGCTGGGAGTAGTGGTCATCGCCGCCGGATGCGGCCACAAGACGCCGATTCCCGCTCCGCCGGGTCCGGTTTCGCCGTCCACCACACCGACGGGCGGGAACGGCAAACCGGCCATCGAATTCACCGTGGAACCGGCCACCATCGACCGCGGCAATTCCGCGACGCTCAAGTGGTCCGTATCGGGGGCGAACTATATTTCGATCGATGTGTTTGGCGCGGTGCAAGCCACCGGATCGCGCAACGTCTCTCCTTACGACACGATTACTTACCATCTGAAGGCGGAGGGTACCGCGGGAACGTCTACGGCTGAAACCACGCTGACCGTGAATCCGGGGAATCCAGCCGCGCCGCCGCCGGGGGATAACGGGGCAGGGAATAACCCCAATGCCGGGCTTTCCCTGAACGATCGCATCTCACGGCAGATTCAGGACGCCTTCTTCGCCTACGACCAGTACGACATCTCCGGCGAGGCGCAGGCGACTCTGACGCGCGACGCCACGGCGATCAAGTCCATTCTGCAGGATTTCCCCAGCGCCACGCTGATCGTCGAAGGCCATTGCGACGAACGTGGCTCCGCTGAATATAACCTGGGACTTGGCGACCGCCGCGCCAGCGCCACCAAGGACTTCCTGGTGCAGTTGGGCGTACCTGCCGGTAAGCTCCGGACGGTGAGCTACGGTAAGGAGCGTCCGCAGTGCACCGACGCTACGGAAGACTGCTACGCGAAAAACCGGCGCGCGCATATCACTGCCGCTCCCTAGTGGAAGAGCCCGGTGAGAGGCCGCTTTCCTTTGCGGCCTCTCGCCACTTGAGAGGAAGACTTATGAAACGCACGGGTTTATTCATCGCCATCCTTCTGCTTTGCCCCGCATTTGCTCCGGCGGCGAGCAAGGAGATCATCGAGCTTCAGCGCGACGTCGCGCAATTGCAGGATCAGGTGCGCGATCTACAGCGTTCGTTCGACGAACGGTTCGCCGCGCTTCAGGTGCTGGTGCAACAGACGCTGGATGCCTCCAACCGCTCAAACTCCGCGTTGGATGCGCAAGCCCGCAATCAACAGGGCATCGCGGAGCGCGTGGCGTCGCCCATCGCCGGCCTGAATTCCAAAGTGGATTCTCTTGGGTCCGATACCGCGGCCATGCGCGAGTCGGTCAACGACCTGACGGGACGCATGAGCAAAATTCAGCAGCAGTTGACCGACCTGGGCAACATTGTGAAGGCCAGCCAACTGCCTCCTGCCGCGCCGCCACCTGCGACGGGGTCGCCCGCGGGAGAAGCCGCGGTGCAGAGCGCCGCGCCCCCGGTACCCGCCACGGATCTTTATGAGAACGCGCTGCGCGATATGAAATCCGGCAAAGGCGAACTGGCTTTGGGCGAGTTTCAGGACTACATCCGCTACTACAACGACACCGACGCGGCCCCCGCCGCGCAATTCTACATCGGCCAGATTCATGCCTCTGAATCCCAGTTCGATCAGGCTCTTCAGGATTACGACCGCGTGCTGGAGGCTTATCCCAACAACAGCAAAACTCCGGACGCGCACTATCAGAAGGGCATGATCCTTTTGCGAACGGGCCAGCGCAATGCGGCGGTGAAGGAATTCGAAGCCGTGCTGAACGATTTTCCGCATAGCGGCGTAGCGCCGCAGGCTCGCGCGCAGTTGAAGGTGCTGGGGATTAACCCGCCGGCTGCTGTGCGCCGCAGGTAGAGCGGGTACTACGCCCTAACCTCATCGAGATGCTTGACAGGCACGATCCGCGCGACGCGCTCCATCAGCTTCTTATTCTGCTGAGCCTGCTTCAGGTCGTAAGCAGCCTGCAAGCGCATCCAGACTTCCGGCGAACCGCCAAACAGGCGAGCTACCCTCAGGCACATAACAGCCGACATGGGCCTACGCTGCGCCAAAATGTCGTGCAGCATTTGTCGGGAGACACCCAAAGCCTTCGCGGCCGCCGTTATCGACAGGCCGACGGAAGGCAGAATGTCTTCTTTGACGATCCCGCCTGGATGAATGGGCGGCATGCCGTTTTTTCTGTGCATAACTTCCCCTTATTGATAGTTCTCGAAGTCGATGTCTTGAGCTTCCTCGTCTGACCAGCCGAACGTGATGCGTAGGCCGCCTGTAACGCGGAGTGACCAACGCTTCGCTTCCCCGCGCAGGGAGTGGAAGCGGACGCGGCGCATTGGCGCCGACCACATCACGAAGTGCATGCGAATTTTGCAACTGCTGGACGTGGCGGCGCGGCCCGAGGACATGAATATCGCCGGCTTCAGACCGTAAGCGGTTTTCATTCATCGCTTTCTTAAACACGATTTTCGGGGTCGTCCGTCTGATCCTGGGCTCGCATACTCGCCAAACGCTCGAGAGTGGCGACGTCATCAAAGGCCCGCGAAGGGCATCGGATTTGCTTCGGGAGTTACTTGATGATTCATGACTTACGCCTTGGACTGATTCTAGCGAAAAAGTGGACCCTTTTCACGGGCGCGCAGTCGCCTACTACAGCACCACGCGCGAATTCGTCTCGATAGGGTAAACTGTCCTCTACTTCCCTCTGTTCATGACCTCGAGGCAGCCCTTTCCTAAAATCTGCGTCGCGCTTGGCTTGCCTCGCGTCGAAACCCTGCTGGAGCATGCCAAACGGGAAATCGAGAACGGGGAAACGTTCCTCGAGTTTCGGCTCGATTATCTCGACCAGCCCGAAAAGGGTCTTCCCGCGATCAAGGCGTTTCTCGCCGCGCATCCAGAGGCGACGCTCCTCGCCACCTGCCGCCGCCATCACAACCACGGACGTTTCGAGGGCAGCGTCGAACACGAATTGGCGATTCTGAACGCCGCCATCGATCATGGGGCTCAAGCCGTGGATGTGGAAATCGAAACCGCCGAGGTCAGCATTTCCAAGCTGGCCGCCTTGCGCGACAGAGCGCGTCTCATCATCTCCTGGCACAACTTTGAAACCACGCCGAACCTGGAAGTAGCGCTGCGGCGTCTCACGCGTATCCCCGCCGACGCCTACAAACTGGTCACCACGGCCCGTAAGCCGTCCGACGTGGGCCGCGTGCTGGCGGTCGGCAAACACAATCCGCGAATCCCGTTGATCATTCTGGCAATGGGTGAAACCGGATTTGCCACGCGCGTGCTCTCGCCCGCCTGCAATGGTATCTTCACCTACGCCGCGCCCACTTCCGCCGAAGGCACCGCTGCCGGACAGGTTTCGTCCCGCCAACTGCGCAAGCAATACCGCGCGGACCGGCTCTCCCGCTCCACCAAGATCTTCTGTGTCATTGCCGATCCCGTGGGACATTCCCTGTCGCCGGTGATCCACAATCGGGCGTTCCAGTTGCGCCGCATCGACGCCGTCTATGTGCCGATGCTGGTGACCACCGGCCAGCTTCGCGATTTTATGAAGCTGGCGGGCGAGCTTCCCATCGCCGGTTTCAGCGTCACCATTCCGCACAAGCAGAAAATCATGCGGTATCTGGATCACATCGATCCGCTGGCGCGGCGCATCGGCGCAGTCAACACCGTTTGGCGCAAAGCCGGGAAATGGCGCGGAACCAACACGGACGCGGCCGCCGTGATCAAACCGCTTGAAGAGCAACTCACCCTGGCTCGAAGCCGCGTGCTGATCGCCGGTTCCGGGGGAGCGGCCCGCGCCGCGGCATGTGCGCTGTCGGATGCCGGGGCTTCGGTGTTCATCACCGGCCGCAATTTCGACCGTGCCCGCATGCTCGCGCGCTTTGCCGGCGGCGAGGCCCTGACGCGCGAGCAAACCCTGGCGACGCAGTTCGACGCCTTGGTTCACGCGACGCCACTGGGTACTTTTCCCCACACCGACGAATGCTACTTCGAGGGAGACATTCCTGCGGGCGTGGTGTTTGACATGGTCTATAACCCGCTTGAAACGGTGCTGATTCGTCGAGCCCGCGAGCAAGGTAAGCGCGTCATCCCCGGCATGAAAATGTTCATCGAACAGGCTGTCGCGCAGTTCGAACTCTGGACCGGCGAATCCGCCCCGCGACCCGCCATGGAAACGGCCGCCCTGGAAGCTCTCGAACAGAAGAGCAAATCGCACCATACAATTTAGAAGGCATGACGCAATCCCAATACGAAGTGGTGATTGGACTGGAGGTCCACGTCCAGCTCGGAACACGGACGAAAATCTTCTGTTCCTGTCCCCTCGAATTTGGTTCGCCGCCGAACACCAATGTCTGTCCGGTGTGCCTGGGTCTGCCGGGGGCTCTGCCTGTTCTCAATCAGGCCGCCGTGGAACTGGCGCTCAAGGCTTCCGCGGCGCTCGGTTGCCGCATCAACCCGGATTCCCGCTTCGCGCGCAAGAACTACTTCTACCCGGACCTTCCCAAGGGCTATCAGATCTCTCAATATGACGAGCCACTGGCCGAGCATGGGACGGTGCGGATCGCCGGCAAGAGCGTCGGCATCACCCGCGTCCATATGGAGGACGACGCGGGCAAAAGCATCCACGACGGTTTCCGCGATTCCGACCAGTATTCCTACGTGGATCTCAATCGCTCCGGCGCGCCCCTCATCGAAATCGTCAGCGACCCGGACATGCGCGCGTCCGATGAAGCCTATGCTTATGTGACCGAATTAAAGCAGATTCTTCAATTCGTGGAAGTTTCGGACTGCGACATGGAGAAGGGACAACTGCGGTGCGATGCGAACGTGTCGATCCGGCTTTGGGGCGCGGGCGAGTTCGGCACCAAGGTCGAGATCAAGAACCTGAACTCCTTCCGCTTTCTGAAGATGGCGCTGGATTTCGAAATCGGGCGCCAGGTGGCTTTGGTGGAAAGCGGCGGCGAGGTGGTTCAGGAGACGCGGCTTTACAATGCCGGAACGGGCGAGACCGTAAGCATGCGCTCCAAGGAGCACGCGCACGATTACCGATACTTTCCCGAGCCTGACCTGGTGCCTCTCCGCGTGGGCTCAGCATGGCACGACCGGGTGACCGCTTCCCTGCCGGAGCTACCCGCGGCCAGGCGCGCCCGTTTTATCGAGGTCTACGGCCTCAAGGAGTACGATGCGCAGGTGCTCACCGCGTCGAGAGCACTCAGCGATTACTTCGAACGGGCCGCGACTGTCTCCGGCGACCCCAAGACCACCGCCAATTGGGTGATGGGCGATCTGGCCGGCCTGCTGAAACCGGCTGGCAGGGAGATTTCCGAATCGCCAATCTCGGCTGAAAACCTGGGTGAGCTGGTCAAGCTTATCAACAGCGGACAGCTTTCCGGGAAACTGGCTAAGGAGATTTTCCCCAGGATGTTCGAGGCGGGAGGCACGCCCGCCGACATCATGGATCGCGAAGGGTTGCGTCAAATCAGCGACTCCGGAGCCCTGGAAAAGATTGTTGAAGAAATAATTTCAACTAATGCAAAACAAGTAGAACAGTACCGCGGCGGGAAGGTCAGTGTGCTCGGCTTCCTGGTCGGGCAGGTGATGAAAGCCTCCCGGGGGCAAGCTAACCCCGCTGCTGTGAACGAGATACTGAAGAACAAGCTCATGTGACGATGTTGGTAATCCTTTTGGCTTTTTGTGCATCTATCAGTACAGAAGGCACGAAGAATCACGAATGGCCGTTTAACTATTTGACGAAAAACACTAACAAGGTCTATCCTATGGTGGTGGGTGTGCCGGAACACTTGGGCCTGCATCCCGCCTTGCAATAATCGCTTTGCATATTATAGATTTCGCCATACTGACCCGATCCGGTTCGGCTTCACATAGTCGATTCAGTAAATTGGCTGGATGTTTCAAACGTCCACGAACGGCGTAGTACGGCTTTTTGGGCTTTTTTTCGGCTTTTTCGTCATCGCGAAAGGAAGGGCAGGAACACTTGTTGACTACGAAAGAACCTGCTTTGAAACGCGCTTTGGAAACAAAAGGTTGGCAGTACATGGATTGGCACATCATCAATCACAAAGACTATATTGACGGGCCATTTGACAGCTTCGAAGCTGCTCTCGCGGAGGCTTGCGCGCTTGGCAACGAGACGCGCCCCGAACCGCGAGTGAAGCGTCGATCTGACCAGTTTTTCGTCTACCGCGCTCCCTATGACCGCGCAGAAAAATGGCGTCCTGAGTTCTGGATCTGTACGAAAGAAGGCGCTTTACGCCTCAGCGTACCGGAAGATCTCTTTGACCAGCCCTTACTCGAAATGGCGATGGGCGCCGGTTCCATGGAACCGCTGCGGCGACTGAGCCGAGTCGGCAGCTAGCGGGCCGCCGCATTCCGCGGCCCTGCTACTATTTGTCGAGATGGCTCGGTTCCTCATTGCTGTAATTTTCAGTACGTGTTTCATTCAGGCGGCTGAGGGGCCGGTGTCCTCTCAGTATGGCGAGACGGCCAAACGTCTCATCGAAGCTGCTACGACTGACCCTCACAGTCTGGACCGTCTGGAGTTTCTTTGCGACCGTATAGGGAATCGCCTCAGCGGCTCCTCTTCACTCGACCGCGCCGTGGCGTGGGGTTTCGAGGAGATGAAACGGGCAGGCCTCGAGAACGTGCGGGCGCAAAGCGTCAAGGTTCCGCACTGGGTGCGCGGTGAAGAATCCCTCACCGCGATTTCTCCGCTGGACCGCAACCTTCCCATCCTTGGCTTAGGCAACAGCGTCGGAACCCCGGCTCAAGGCATCACCGCGAACGTCGTTGTGGTTTCTAATTTCGAGGAGCTTAGCGCGCTGGGCGCAGCCAAGGTTCGCGGCAACATTGTATTGTTTGATGCGCCTTTTCAGGGGTACGGCCGCACTGTTACCTACCGCGTCAGCGGGCCTTCCCGCGCGGCCGCGCTCGGGGCAGTTGCCGTTCTTGTGCGCTCCATCACCCCAATCAGTCTGCGGACTCCGCACACAGGAACTCTGGTCTACCTGGCGGATTCTCCGCAGATTCCAGCGGCGGCGGTCACCATCGAAGATGCGGAATGGATGCACCGGCTGGCGTTGAGGGGCAACTCTGTGAAAGTGCGGTTGAAAATGTCCGCCCATTTCGAGCCCGACGCCACCTCCGCCAATCTGATTGGAGACATCCCGGGATCCGAGAAGCCCGAGGAGATCGTCGTGATGGGGGGCCATATCGATTCCTGGGACGTGGGCCAGGGCGCGCAAGACGACGGCTCGGGCATTATGGTGTCACTGGAAGCTGCGGGGCTGATCAAGCGGCTGGGGCTAAAGCCGCGGCGCACCATTCGTGTCGTTTTCTGGGTGAATGAAGAAAATGGCGGCGCTGGCGGCCGCGCCTACCGGTCTATGCTGGGCGATTCGGTACTGAAGCATGTGGCGGCTATCGAAATGGATGGAGGCGCCGAGAAGCCTCTGGGGTTTGGCTTCGGCGAAGGGGAGCACTCGCCGCCGAGTCGCGCAATGGAGGCGCTGCGTGAGATCGCGAGCCTGCTCACGCCCATTGGCGCGAATCAGATCCAGCGCGGCGGCGGAGGGTCCGATATCGAGCCTCTCATGGAGGCGGGTGTGCCCGGCCTCGGCCAACTGAGTTCCGGCGCGCACTACTTCGACTGGCACCATACCGAAGCCGACACGTTCGATAAAGTGAATCCGCAAGACTTCCGCGAGAGTGTCGCCGCCATGGCCGTGATGAGCTACGTGCTGGCGGATATGCCCGATCGCCTTTCCGACCTGAAGTAGAACAGCATAGAATGGTCGAATGCTCCAGCGATCGTCTCTTCTTCTGCTCCTGATCTCCACGCTGTCCCTGGCCCAAACACCTCAATACGTTCCGCACTTCGGCGAATCCGGCATTGACATTGGCGCGATCGACACTGGCGTCAGCCCGTGCACAAACTTCTATCAGTACGCGTGCGGAACCTGGCGCGCCCAAAACCCGATTCCGCCGGACAAGTCCCGTTGGGGTCGCTTCGACGAACTGGCCGAGCGCAACCTGGGCATCGAGCGCGACATTCTTGAGAAATCGGCGCAGCCCGCGGCCGGGCGTTCCCAGATTGACAAGGAAATCGGCGACTTCTATGCCGCATGCATGGACGTGAAGACCGTGGATCAGCAAGGGCTCCAGGGAATCCAGTCTCTTCTTGAATCGATCCACCACCTGCCCACGAAGGACCAACTGGCGATGGAATTCGCCAGGCTGAACAAGAACGGGATGCGGACCATGTTCCGCTTCGGCTCCGAGCCTGACCAGAAGAATTCCAGCGTCAATATCGCCGACGTCGATCAGGGCGGCCTGAGCCTGCCCGATAGGGACTATTACCTGAAGGACAAGTTCAAGGACATCCGCGAGAAATACGTGGTACACGTCGCTAACATGTTCGACCTGCTGGCCAAGTCGGAAGGCATGCAGTGGGATTCGAAGGCGCAAGCGGACGTGGTGATGCGGATTGAAACGGCCCTCGCGACCATCTCCATGGATCGCGTTCTTCGCCGCAATCCCGATAACACATATCACCCGATGACCATGGCGGACCTTCCCAAACTCACGCCGGATTTCAACTGGAACGTCTATTTCACAGATGATGGAGCGCCCGCGTTTGAGAAGGTCAATGTCGGCAATCCCGATTTCTTCAAGGGCCTGGAGCCGCTGATCGCGAACACTAGCCTTGACGATATCAAGATCTATCTGATCTGGCACGTGATTCATGAGATGGCGAACGAACTTCCGCAAGCCTACGTCGACGAGAACTTCGATTTCTGGGGCCGCACGCTCAGCGGGCAAAAAGAACTTGCCCCGCGCTGGAAGCGTTGCGTGCGATCGGACGACCGCGCGCTGGGCGAAGCTCTTGGGGAGAAATTCATCCAGGTCGCATTCAGCGGCCCGGCCAAGGACAAGGCTCTCGAACTGGTTGGTGAGATCGAAAAATCGATGCAGATGGACATCCGAACCGCCACGTGGATGACCGACGCCACCAAGAAGGAGGCATTCGAGAAGCTGCGCCTCGTGTCCAACAAGATCGGCTACCCCGAGCATTTCCGCGATTATTCCAGCATCGAAATTAACCGGAACGACTATCTGGGGGATGTTGTCCGCGCCGCTGCATTTGAAGAGCGCCGCGACCTGAACAAGATTGGCAAGCCCGTGGATAAATCCGAATGGGGCATGACACCGCCTACCGTGAACGCCTATTACAATCCGCCGGAAAACAACATCAATTTCCCGGCGGGCATTCTGCAGCCCCCGTTCTACAGCGCGAAAGCCGACGACGCTGTGAATTACGGGGCCATCGGGGTTGTGGTGGGACACGAACTGACGCACGGATTTGATGACCAGGGCCGGCGCTATGACGGAACCGGCAACCTGCGCGAGTGGTGGACTCCGGAAGACGCCAAGAACTTCACCGAGAAGGCCGATTGCATCGTGAATGAATACGGCAGTTTCAGCCCGGTGGACGGCGTCACATTGAACGGCAAGCTTACGCTGGGTGAAAACGCGGCGGACAACGGAGGCATCCACCTGGCCTATGCGGCTCTGATCCGCGACCTGGCCGATAAGGTTCTGCCGAAGAAGGAAGACGGATATACGCAGGAACAGCTCTTCTTTCTGGGCTATGCGCAAATCTGGTGTCAGAACGTAGCGGACGCCCAATCCAAAGTTGCCGCGGCGACCGATCCACATTCACCGGGACAGTTCCGAGTGAATGGGGTAGTGGAGAATCTACCGGAATTCCAACATGCGTTCTCGTGCAAGGTGGGGGATCCGATGGTGGCGCCGAAGGCGTGTCGGGTCTGGTAGGGAGATCCAGGAAGATTTCAGATTTTCGGACCTAACACTTCGCGGAACATACAGCCAGGCCTGTGCGGTCAATTTCATGCTTCGCCACTCGAATCATTGCCTCGTAGGCGTCAAGCCCCGGCAAAGGCTCGGTGTCAACGCCGTTGATCTCAAGAAAATCCAGGGCCGCCTGCACAGCCGTTCTTTTATTGCCGTCTAAATAGGCCTGGCTCCCGGCGAGGTGGAAAGCATATGCGGCTGCAATCTCATAGAGGTCACCGCCGCCGATTCACGATGTTTATCACTACGTCGAAACGCCCTTGAGTTCTTTGGATACTTCCTTTTCCACAGTTCACCTTTCCCTATTCTACTCGGAGAACAGGGGCGTTCCTATGAATAGGCCTGACCTACAGCCGCGTTGACGAGCCGCCAAATATTCGGGACCTCAGCGGGCTTGCCAGGACAATAAGCTCGTACGCAATGATGCCGCGGCCAAAGATCGCAAACATTTTGGAACTCCCGACGCCCGTGGCGGCGATAGCGGCATACGTGCGCGTTGAAAGTTCCCTCGACAGTTCGGTGATTGAACTCTTCCGCGCGGGTGATCGCGATGCCTTCACCGCCGTTTATCGCGCCCACCACGCGGAGGTGTTTCGCTTTGCGTTCCACATGACCGCCGACCCGGCGAGTGCTTCCGAAATTACTCAGGATGCGTTCGTATGGCTGATTCATCATGCTTCGGAATTCGATCCGCAGCGGGGCGTGCTGCCGGCATTTTTGAAAGGCGTCGCGCGAAAGTTGTTGCAGCGGCGGCAGCGTAGCGAGCGGCGATGGCTGCCTTTCAGTGAAGTAACGGCATTCTCCACCGGCGTCGATTTCACTCGCGGGATTGATGCTGAGTCGCTTCGCAAAGCCATCGCGCTTCTGCCCCTTCGCTACCGGGAAGCTATCGTGTTTTGCGATCTCGAAGGCCAAAGCTATGATGAGGCCGCGGCATTACTGGGGTGTGCGGTAGGGACTATCCGCTCGCGCCTGCACCGCGGACGCGTTTTGCTGGCCCGGAAATTTCAGCCCAACCTAAACAAGCCAAGTAAGGAGAGACCCTCATGAAATGCCGGCAAGCTCGCGATCTGGCGATCGAATCCGTTCGCTCGGGTTCTCCAGTTGTCGATCCTCATTTTGCATCGTGCGGCGAGTGTTCGCGGTTCCTGCAGACGCAGCAAGCGATCCATTCAGGCTTGGGAAGTCTGTCGCGCGAAATGCCCGCTCCAGCGGATCTGGAAGCGAAACTATTGGCTGAGTTTGACGCGGCATCGGGAGCCCCGCGGCCACGGCTTCGCTGGTGGATCCCCGCCGGCGCCGCTCTTGCGGCATGCATGGTGATTGTCGCGGTTGTCCTGCGTCATCCAACTCCCGTGCCGCAAAATTCGAGCGAGGTGTTCGTCGAAATTCCCTACACCGCGCCCCTCACTCCCTATGAACGCTCGACCATCGTTCGCATGGATGTACCGGTTTCCGCTTTGATCGCCGCTGGCTTTGACGTTCGCGCCCCCGATACGGGAGCCGTCCTGAAAGCCGACATTCTCTTCGGGCAGGACGGGCGCGCCCACGCGATTCGGCTGTTAACAGGTTCCGTTCTTACTTCCAATTAGGAGACTTACAAATGACGAAACAAATACTGATCCTGATCGCGGCGTGCATGCCGATCGCCGCCCAGATCCCAGCAACGGGAAACGCGTTTCAGCAGAAAGTTTGGTGGTTGACAACGCCCGATCCTGGCTCGGCCCCGAACAAGCTTGCCTTGCCTCCGATAGATGGTCAAACCGGACCGGTGGTGGGAAAGCCGGTTTCGGCGAGCGAAGTTCGCCACAACGAACAGCGCCTCTTCGATGGGTCGAGGATCCACGCCGACGAAACCGAGCGCTTTTATCGCGACGTCTCGGGACGGATGCGAATTGAGACCTCCACCGGCGTGATGATCTTCGACCCCGTCGCGGGATTCACGTACGAGCTAACCGATCGCAAGACTTACATGAAATATCCATCGGGGAAAAGCGCAGTTACAATTGCGGCTTTGGCGCATCGTTCTTCAGCGCACAGTTGGAAGGGCAAACCCAAGCCCGAACCGACGACACTGACGGAAGAGTTGACGCCGCAAACGGTTAATGGCGTTTACGCCAGGGGCGCGCGCGTCACAACGACGATACCGGCCGGCACGATTGGAAACGACAATGATCTCAAAGTGGTGAATGAGCGTTGGTATTCCGACGATCTCAAGCTGCTGTTGAAGAGTTCGAATTCCGATCCGCGCTTTGGATTGACCACTTACGAACTGACGAACATTTCGCAAACGCCACCCGATCCAGCGCTGTTTCAAATTCCACCGGATTATACGGAAGGTCATTGAAAAGCGCGATAATGAAACCGGCACCCGAAATGGCGACAACGACCACGATGGCAGGCGCGCAGTTCGACTCGCTGCCTTACGAGGAAGGCCGGAAATGGGAACTGCTTGAGGGTGAGCTGATCGAAGTGCCAAGTCCAACGCCTGAACACCAACTGATCGTTAGCACTTTCTGCGCGAGCTTGCGCCAATACTTCCAGGCATCCCCAGTAGGCGCAGCGCTCCCAGACGTCGAATTTGCCCCCGACGAATCCACTCGCGTCCGCCCCGATGTATGCGTCCTCCTCCACGAGCGCTGGACCAACCTTGATCGCCGCCGAATCCCGATTCCCGGCGCGCCTGACATCGCCATCGAAATCATCTCGCCCAGTGAACGCACCGCCGACAGCACCCGCAAGATCTGGACCTATCTCCGCGCCGGCGCCCAGGAAGTCTGGCAGATCTACCCGCAACCCGGCGCTCTAGTGATCTACGCGGGCCAACGCCCCCATGCGCGTGCTGAACGAGGCTGAACTCATCAGCACCGCGCTATTGCCAGACTGGCAACTATCCGTGCACGACATCCTCGCCTGAATTTTTCAGAACTCCATTCGCCCAAATCCGCATCCTTATAATTGAATTGGATGCTCTCCATTCACAGGAACAACACATGAGTTCCCTGGCCGTCCCGGCCCCCATCGACCGTGTCTTCCGGTTCTACCAAACCACCGTAGGCAAAAAGGCCATCATGGCCGTGACCGGAGTGGTTCTCTTCGCCTTCATCCTCGGACACCTCGCCGGCAATCTGCAGGTTTTCGAAGGGCAAGCCAA
Source organism: Bryobacterales bacterium (assembly GCA_003136675.1). Lineage (GTDB taxonomy): Bacteria > Acidobacteriota > Terriglobia > Bryobacterales > Bryobacteraceae > Bog-113. Next base: position 27,105 of record PLFE01000180.1, on the reverse strand, counting down.
GTTCGATAACTACGCCATCTTCCTGCGTTCACTGCCGGCCGCGCTCTGGTCCGCGCGCATCGTCCTTCTGGTGTGCGTCACGCTGCACATTGTCACTACCGTCCAACTGGCGCTGCTGGGTAAATCGGCGCGGGCCGTCTCCTATGTCAAGAAAGACAACGCCGCCGCCAGTTATGCCTCGCGAACCATGTACTGGAGCGGACCCATCGTGGGCGCTTTCATCGTCTATCATCTCGCGCAGTTCACTTTCCTGCTCACTGGTCCGGTAATGGAAGGGCATCCCTACGACAATGTGGTTCTGAGCTTCCAGCAGTGGCCCATCTCCGTGTTCTACATCATCGCGATGGTCTTACTCGGCATGCACCTCAGCCACGGGGTGTGGAGCATGTTCCAGTCTCTCGGAATCACCTCGCCAACGCGCTCGCCCTTTATCAAGAGCGCCGCGCGATTGATTGCCATCGTCATTACTCTCGGCTTCCTCTCCATCCCGATAGCCGTGCTGGCGGGGTTTGTCACCACCTCGGGAGCCAGGTAGAAAGGAAATATGAGCCTCGACTCGCGCAGTCCTTCCGGTCCCATTGAAGAAGCCTGGGATCAGACTAAGTTCGACATGAAGCTGGTGAATCCGGCGAACAAGCGTAAGTACAACTTGTTAGTGGTGGGTTCCGGTCTGGCGGGTGCTTCCGCCGCCGCTTCTCTCGGAGAATTGGGCTACAACGTGAAGTGCTTCTGCTTTCAGGACAGCCCGCGCCGCGCCCACTCCATCGCCGCGCAAGGCGGCATTAACGCCGCCAAGAACTATCAGAATGACGGCGACAGCATCTTCCGCCTGTTCTATGACACGGTAAAGGGCGGCGATTTCCGCGCCCGCGAATCCAACGTCTACCGCCTGGCCCAGATCAGCGTCAACATCATCGATCAATGCGTCGCGCAAGGCGTTCCTTTCGCCCGCGAATACGGCGGCATGCTCGCGAATCGATCCTTTGGTGGCGCCCAGGTTTCGCGGACTTTCTACGCCCGCGGCCAGACCGGGCAGCAACTCCTGCTGGGCGCATACCAGGCGCTGGAGCGTCAGATCCACGCGGGTTCCGTCAAAATGTTTCCGCGCATGGAAATGCTCGACCTTATCGTGATCGACGGCCGGGCGCGCGGCATTGTCGTCCGTGACTTAGTCACCGGCAAGATGGAATCGTACTTAGGCGATGCCGTCGTTCTCGCTACCGGCGGCTACGGAAACGTTTATTACTTGTCCACTAATGCGAAGGGGTCCAATACCACGGCCATCTGGCGGGCGCACAAGCGCGGCGCGCGTTTTGCCAATCCTTGTTTCACGCAAATCCATCCCACCTGCATCCCCGTTTCGGGCGACTATCAGTCGAAGCTAACGTTGATGAGCGAATCGCTCCGCAACGATGGCCGCATCTGGGTGCCGCTCAAAGCCGGGGACAAGCGCTCGCCCGATCAAATCCCCGAAGCTGAGCGCGACTATTATCTCGAACGCCGCTATCCCAGCTTTGGTAACCTTGTCCCGCGAGACGTTGCTTCCCGCAACGCCAAGATCGTTTGTGACGCGGGCCGCGGCGTAGGCGAGACCGGCCTCGGCGTCTATCTTGATTTCGCCGATGCCATCAAGCGCCTCGGGCAGCCACTTATCGAAGAACGATATGGCAACTTATTTGAGATGTATAACCGCATCACCGGCGAAGATCCCTACAAGGTGCCCATGCGGATCTATCCAGCCATCCACTACACCATGGGTGGCCTTTGGGTGGATTACCGACTGATGAGCACCGTCCCCGGGCTGTTTGTTCTTGGTGAAGCGAATTTCTCCGATCATGGCGCCAATCGCCTCGGCGCCAGCGCCCTCATGCAGGGCCTTTCCGACGGTTACTTCGTTCTTCCTTACACCGTGGGCGATTACTTAGCCACAACCAAACTGGAGAAGATCAACGGCTCGCGTCCCGAAGTTCTTGAAGCGGAGCACAATGTGGACGCCATCACGCAACGCCTTCTGGCCATCAAGGGTGACCGCACGGTAACCAGTTTCCACCGCGAACTCGGAAAAATCGTGTGGGATTACTGCGGTATGTCCCGCAACGCAGCGGGCCTGGAACACGCCATCGGAAAGATCCGCGAACTACGTGAAGAGTTCTGGCGCGATGTAAACGTGCCCGGCTCCGGCGAGGACCTCAACCAGCAGCTTGAAAACGCCGGCCGCGTGGCCGATTTCATGGAACTGGCCGAACTGATGTGCATCGACGCGCTCGATCGCAATGAAAGCTGCGGCGGCCATTTCCGCGAGGAGTATCAAACTGAAGAGGGCGAAGCTCTGCGGGACGACGAACACTATTCCTATGTTGCCGCGTGGGGCTGGAACGGCCTCGGCTCGCCGCCATCATTAGTGAAAGAGCAGCTCGAATTTGAGTATGTGCATCCGTCCCAACGTAGCTATAAATAGGTCCACAAGATGAATCTTACTCTTCACGTTTGGCGGCAAAAGAACGCGGCCGCAAAAGGCGGCATGACGCGCTATGAAGCCAAAGATGTCAGTCCCGACATGTCTTTCCTTGAGATGCTCGACGTGGTCAATGAAGGCCTGATTGCCAAAGGCGAAGAACCCATCGCCTTCGAGCACGACTGCCGCGAGGGCATCTGCGGTTCCTGCGGCTTCATGATTAATGGCGTCGCGCATGGGCCGCAGCGCGGAACCACCGTCTGCCAGTTACATATGCGCCACTATCGGGATGGCGACGTCCTGTTTCTCGAACCATGGCGCGCTACGGCGTTCCCGGTTATCAAGGACCTTGTTGTCGATCGCCGCCCCTTTGATCGCATCATCGCCGCTGGAGGTTATATCTCAGCGTCCACCGGCAGCGCGCGCGATGGCAATACCATCCTGGTTCCGAAGCAGGCCGCGGATAAAGCGATGGACGCGGCTGCCTGCATCGGTTGCGGCGCCTGTGTGGCCGCCTGTCCCAATGCCGCAGCGGCTCTCTTCACGGGGGCTAAAATCACACATCTGAACATACTGCCGCAGGGCGCGCCTGAACGTTACTCGCGTGCCCGGTCAATGGTGGGCCAGATGAACGCGGAAGGGTTTGGCCAGTGCACCAATATTGGTCTGTGTGAGGCGGTCTGTCCCAAGGAAATCAAGCTCGAGGTCATCAATAAGATGAACCGCGATTACCTTGTCGGCGTCTTGGCATGATTTCGCTTTCGCGGACCTAAACCCCGCGCCGGTCGCCCCATAAATCCACATGCAGCCTTGGACTTAGCCTGTACCCCTCGGACTTACAGATCTCCGCCAGCCACACCCCACGTGCCTGTAGCGTCGCCGCGTCCCGGCCTTCCGGCATCAAAATTACTTTACGCGGGTCGGCCTTCACCCCATCCAACACCATCTTCACTTCCTCCATGTCACCCGGCTCGGCGATGACGAACTTCAACTGATAGTCATAACCAGCCATAAACCTCCGGAGTACCTCCGGCTGAAACCGTAGCCGCTCATGCTGGGCCCGAAAGACGCCTTCCGGAGTTGAGTTACTCAGCTTCGGACTAATCGACATTAAATCGCAAGCCACTTCCTGAAAAACGGTTCCGGCGGTTTCAATCGTCAGATGCGCACCTCCGTCGCGCAGCAATCGGGTAAGTTCACCGACCCCCGGCGCAATCATTGGTTCTCCGCCGGTCAGCACCACGTAGGGAGCGCTATACTCAGCTACCCTCGTCACAATCTCATCCAGCGATAACTCCTCGCCTTCGGGGCGCCAGGATGTATAAGGTGTATCGCACCACGAACACCGCAAGTTACACCCGCTGGTCCGCACAAACACCGAAGGCGCGCCTACCAGGGAACCCTCCCCTTGTATCGAATAGAAGATCTCCGCGATCTTCATACCGGGTCGACAACCCCAGCTTCCGCAAATCCCTTGGCCCGCAGCAGACACGAATCGCATTCCCCGCAAGCGCGGCCGCCGGCATCCGGATCGTAGCAGCTATGCGTCAGCGCCAGGTCAACTCCCAATTCCAGAGCCAGGCGCACGATGTCCGCTTTCGACCTGTCAATCAGAGGCGCGTGGATCTTCAAATGCGTTCTCCCTTGCACGCCCGTCTTCGTGGCCAGATTCGCCATCTTCTCGAATGCCTCCAGAAACTCGGGGCGGCAATCTGGATATCCCGAATAATCCAGCGCGTTCACGCCAATAAATACATCCGAAGCCTCCAGCACTTCCGCCCACGCCAGGGCAAACGAAAGAAAGACGGTATTTCGCGCCGGTACATACGTCACCGGAATCTCGCCAGACATCTCCGCCACCGAGCGCCCCTTTGGAACCGCGATCTGATCCGTAAGTGCCGACCCCCCGAACATCCGCAGATCCAGCTTGGCGGTCTTGTGATCCGCCACGCCCGCAGCCCGCGCTACACGCGCGGCCGCTTCCAGTTCCACACGATGCCGCTGCCCGTAGTCGAATGACAGAGCATACACTTCGAACCCGGCGCGTTTCGCAAAGGCAAGACACGTTGATGAATCAAGCCCCCCACTCAACAAACAGACTGCTTTTGGCATGTGAATAAATTCTCGCAAACGCCGCTAGACTGGAAAGCAGCATGGTTGACAGCGAACTCATCCAAATCGTGGACGCCGCTCTCGCTGAAGCCGCCCGTAAGAGCGGAGGCTGGTTAGCGTGCCGCCCCGGCTGCACGCAATGCTGCCACGGACCGTTCCCCATCAGCACAACCGACGTCGCCCGCCTACACCGCGGCCTCGCGGAACTCGACCCAGCTCGCGCCGCGCTCATTCGCCACCGCGCGCAACTCGACCAGGGTGACGACGACCCGTGCCCCGTTCTCGACCCGGACACCGGATTCTGCGAGCTCTACGACTTCCGCCCGCTCACCTGCCGCACCTTCGGCCCCGCGTTCCTTCAGAACGAAAGCGTGGTCGGCGTCTGCGAACTCTGCTATAGCGGCGCCACTGACGAACAGATCGTCGCCTGCGCCGTTCCGCTCGATGTGGAATCCCTAGATGCCACGCCTGAAGAAACAACCATCGCGCAGGCGCTACGCTGGTAAGAGCAGCCCTCCATGCAGTCTCCCCGCAAGCCCGAAGTCATGAGCCCCGCCGGCTACTGGCCACAACTCCGCGCCGCCATCGACGCCGGAGCCGACGCTGTCTACTTCGGCCTCAAGCATTTCAGCGCCCGAGCCAAAGTAGGCTTCGACATCGAAGAACTCCCCGAAGTGATGGGCACGCTCCATGCCCGCGGCGTCCGCGGCTTCGTCACGTTCAACACGCTCGTCTTCGAACAGGAACTCAAGCAAGCCGCCGATTCCATCGCCGCCATTGCCCGCGCCGGAGCCGACGCCCTCATCATTCAAGACCTCGGCATCGCCAAACTCGCACGCCGCATCGCTCCGGATATCGAAATCCACGCCAGCACCCAGATGAGCATCACGAGCGCGGAAGGGGTGGCTTTCGCGCGCACGCTCGGGGTCGATCGAGTCACGCTCGCGCGCGAACTCTCTCTCGCCGAAATCCGCGCCATCGCCGCCGCATCGGATTGCGAACTGGAAATTTTCGTTCACGGCGCGCTCTGCGTGGCCTACTCCGGGCAATGCTTCTCCAGCGAAGCCTGGGGCGGACGCAGCGCCAATCGCGGCCAGTGCGCGCAAACCTGCCGTCTGCCCTACGATCTTTTGGTCGATGGCGGCCACACTCCACTCGGCGACGCCCGCTACCTGCTCTCGCCCGGAGATCTCTATAGCCTCGAACACATCCCCGAAATCATCCAGTCCGGCGTCTCTACCCTGAAAATCGAAGGGCGTTACAAGGACGCGGACTACGTCGCACTCACCACCAGCGCTTATCGCAAAGCGGTGGACGAAGCGTGGGCAGGCCGCGAACCCGTCATCACGCCGCTCGAAAAGCTGCAGCTCGAACAGATCTATTCACGCGGACTCGGCCCCTACTTCCTCACCGGCACGAATCACCAAGCCGTTGTCGAAGGCCGCGCTCCGCGCCATCGCGGTGTCTTCATGGGACGCGTGCTCTCCACCACCGTTGACAGCGTGATCATCGAACCGTCCGCCGCGCACGCGACCTCACCGCTCAAACCCGGCGACGGCGTGGTGTTCGATGCAGCCGATTGGCGCAGTCCCGAAGAACCCGAGGAGGGTGGCCGCATTTACAGCGCGGAAAACCGGCGAGGTACGCTCGAACTCCAATTTGCCAACAACGCCATCCGGTTCCAAAGAATCCGTCAGGGCGACCCGATCTGGCGCTCGCATGATCCCGATCTCGATCGCACCATTCGCGCCATCCCCGCCCAAAAGCAGCCCGTCAAGGTTCACGTGACCGCCCGCGAAGGCGAGCGGCTTGTCATGAAATGGTCCCTGCCCAACATCACCGTCACCGTCCAATCGCCTGCCCCGCTCGCGGCCGCGCGCAGCGAGTCGCTGAAGCTCGATCAACTCAGCCGCCTCGGCAACACCCCTTACCAACTCGACGGAATCGAACTTGACACGGCGGGTTCGCCCTTCGTGCCTGCGTCCCTACTCAATCAGATGCGCCGCGAAGCGGTCGGCCAGTTGCAAGCGCTCCAATCCCGTTCCCGCGTCAACACGGTCGTGGACAACGTCGCCGTCGAGCGAGCGCCCGCACACACGCCCACCGGCGCAGCACCCGGGGCACCCCCCGAACTGCATCTCCTGGTCCGCACCCCCGCGCAACTCGACGCCGCGCTCACCCTGACCCCCGCATCGATCACGCTCGACTATCTCGACCTCTACGGCCTCCGCCCTTCGATTGACCGCATCAAATCCCGCGCGGTTCGGGCGCGCGTCGCCACACCGCGCGTTCTAAAACCCGGAGAAGAGAAAATCGTCAACTTCCTGCTCAGCCTGGAATGCGACATCCTTGTGCGCGCCACCGGCATCCTCGAAAACCTGCGCGGCCGTCCGCACCCAGCGCTCATCGGCGACTTCAGCCTCAACGCGGCCAACTCCCTCACCGCGGAACTGCTTCTTGAAACCGGGCTCACGCGCATCACGCCCACACACGACCTCAACGCCGCCCAAATCTCGGAACTCGCGCGATTCGCTGGTGCTCGCATCGAAGTGGTCGCCTACCAGCACCTGCCTGTCTTCCACACAGAGCATTGCGTCTTCTGCCGTTTCCTATCCACCGGAACCAGTTACCGGGATTGCGGACGCCCCTGTGAGAAGCACGAGGTCGCGCTGCGGGACCACTCCGGCCGCGAGCATCCCGTCATCGCCGATGTCGGGTGCCGTAACACCGTATTCGGCGCTGAAGCCCAGCACGCCGCAGCGCACTTTGCCGAGTGGCTCGAAGCCGGTATCCGCCACTTTCGCCTGGAGTTTGTGCACGAATCCGCCGAGCAACTGATCCGCGTCACCGAAGCCTGGCAGGCGGCTCTCGATGGCCGCATCACGGCCGCCGCGCTAACAAATCAACTGCGCCGCGCGGCCCCACAAGGCGTAACGGAAGGCAGCCTGCTCGTTCTGCAATAGGTCGCTGCAAGATCAGTGCTCGAAGCTCAGTGCTCGAAGTGCAGCCAGCGCATGATGTCGGGCTTAAACTCGTGAAACACGTTGATCCCCGCATCCACCAGAATGGTGTCTGAGCCGGCGACAAACATCGCGGAACCGGTATGGTATTGGTCGGGCCACCACATGCGCGCCGCCGCCCCGTAATCTCCCAGAAATTCACTGTACGCCGGCATCATCCCGCCGCTATCATTGTGCCTCCAGATGGTGTGGAGAAAGGCGTCTCCCAGCCGTCCCTGAAACGTGGTCCGCTTCGATCGGAAATAGCGCGTGTCTTCGTGGTCGATCGCCTGAACCGGAAACATGATGCTGCGCTGTACGGCGTACTGCCCCAGATGTGAACCGTAGCGTCCGAAGAATGGACCCCATCCCTCACCCCATTGGGAGGGCTTGTCGCGCCACTGATCGAAACTCGCCCCCACGCCCGCGAACACCACATTTTCAAAATCGAACAGGTGCCGCCAATCATAGTGCAACTTTTCTTTTACAGTCAGTCCCTTCCATTCCGGGGAATGCGGTCCGGAAGTGGGCTGCGGCGTGTCATCGGGAGCGGTTGCGTTAGCCGGTTGCTGGTTCGGCATCAGGGTGGAAACTGTGAGAGCCAAAGTAATGAATCCGGGAAGCATGTATAGATGACGTTCGAGATCGCGGGGGAAGTTTCCAGGAAATGGATTTTCAGGGGGGGCTGTCGAACAGTGAATTCCAATCAAACATGAAAGCATCGGTCTCCATGCGCCTTGCACCGCGCGCGGGTCTCGCCCCGAAAATGCTTTTTCAGCCGCGAGCTAAGCGCTTTCGAAGCCAGTAGACTACTACCTGACAGTAAGGCATAAGATCATTCGTACCGGTTTCGCCGTTCCATTCCTGCAGCCACTTCTTCAGTCTTGCGACATGCCATGGACCTGATCTGCGCCCTGCTTGCAGAAACCCGTCTAGGGTCCGTCTAGGGTGGCTTTCCTGTTGTTCCTGAGGCGAGCCTCGTTCAAGTTTAGGACTACATTCAGCTCTTGGTTGAAATCGGGGTCGTCGGATGCCATGCAGGCTCCCAACAGATTTGAGTACCTGAGCTGTTCTTCGGGATATTCAGCCTGACAATACCAATGTTCGACCTTCATTCCCCGCCCCCCCTCGAATCCGTGACAGGCAATTCGGATCGAACGTAAATTCCCGCAGCTCAAACCCGCTGAAGTTTTGAACGACTATCCGGTCAATCCGCATCCGTCATCACCATCTTCAAGTCTAGCGTCAACAGCAAACCTGCCGGGTTATAACTCCCATCAAGCGCAAAGGAGCCGCCGTCCCCCCGCTATCGCAGCGGAAGTTCGATCGTCACCAGCAACCCAGGCTGCTCGTTAGCCGCCGAAATGCATCCCTGATGTAAGGAGATGGCGCGCGAAGCAATGGCCAGCCCCAACCCTACGCCGCCCGTGGAACTGTCCCTCGATGGGTCCACGCGGTAGAACGGCGTGAAAATTCGAGAGAGCGAGTCACCGGGAACGCCCGGTCCATAATCCCGCACTGTCACGATGGCCGAGTTGTCCCGGGGTGCCGCGTTGATCTGAATCGCGCTTCCTTCAGGCGCGTAACGAATCGCGTTCCGCACTACGTTTTCGATTGCACGGCGCAGCAATTCCTGGTCGCCGGCGATCTGCAAAGCGCTTGTCGCCAGTTCCACCCGACACCGTTTGGCATCCGCCTCGACGCGGCAATCATAGGCGATTCCTTCGAGCAATCCGGAGAGATCGATCGGTTCAAACTTGCGCGACTCGGGGTCGCCCTCAGCGCGGGTCATCTCCAGCAGCGAGCCCACCAGAACGCTGAGCCGGGCGATTTCCTTGCGAATGCGGGCCGCGGCGGCTTCGCGGTCGTCGGCGGTCCGCAGCAGTTCCGCGGCAAAGCTCAACCGCGCCAGCGGCGAACGAAGCTCGTGCGAGATGTCGCGCAGCAGGCGCCGCTCCGCGGTGAGCAGTGTCCCGATGCGGTCGCCCATCACATCGAACGCGCGCGCCATCTGCCCGATTTCATCGCTCCGGGTCATGTTGGCGCGCGCGGTCAAATCCCCACGGCCGAACCGTTCCACGGTGCGGGCCAGCCTACGCAAAGGGACCCCGATAGAAGCGGCCAGCACCCAGCACAGCGCCGCTACCACGCCAATGATGAGCACGTAGTAGAAAAGGAAACTCCAGGGTGTGAAAGGCGGTGGCGCAGTGGCGAAAAACCAGTAGCGGCCGTCATTGGATGGCTTGGCGAAAATGAGATGGCTCCCGCGCTTCGGCGGCCCGTTACCGCGCTCCCGTGCCTCCGCCAGCAAAGCGGAATGATCTCCTCCGGTCACCAGGTCCCTGCCGGCGGAGTCGGTCAGAAAGTGTTCGCCCGGGAAGTATTTCTCGAGCTTGCGCAGGTTCTCTTGCAGCCCGCTGGAGCCACCGGCTTCGTAGGCCTCAATCGCCTGGTCCCTTTGCATGTTATTCAACCGGTCGAAGATATGGTGGTTCACGCGCGTTCCATAGTAGTTCGAAATGAACAGGAATGGGCCCAGGGCCACCGCCAGCGTGGCGAATACCCAGAGCAGTATGCGCACGTAGATCGACCGGCCAATTCGGTTCACGCAGCGTCACCCGAAACCGGACCGAGCATGTACCCGACACCTCGAATGGTTCGAATCGGATTCTCCTCGCCGCGGCTCAATTTCTTCCGCAAATGGCTGATGTGCACGTCCAGCGACCGCTCGAAAGGTGTTGCTTCGCGTTGATGAAGCGCCGCGCTGATTTCGTCGCGGGAGACGATTCGTCCGGCTGCCCGCGCCAACAGCAGAAGAATGTCGAACTCGATCGAAGTGAGTTCCACCGGTTCACCGTTGATGGTTGCTTTTCGAAGCGCCGGATCCACGCTCAGCGCACCTCTTTTGAACTTTTCGTCCCGCTGTTCTATGTGTCCCGATCGGCGCAGCACCGCGCGGATTCGCGCCAGCAGTTCGCCGGGCTCGAAGGGCTTGGGTAAGTAGTCGTCCGCGCCTAAATCCAGCCCTCCGATGCGGTCTTCCCGCTCCGTCCGCGCCGTCAGCATAATCACCGGCGTAGCGCTGCGCTGCCGGAGCGCGCGCAGCACGTCGAAGCCGTCCAGCACCGGTATCATCACATCCAGCAGAATGATATCGAAGCCCCCTTCCAGAGCGCGCGCCAGGCCGGTTGTTCCATCATGCGCCGCTTCCGCGCGAAAGTTGTGCTGGCTGAAAAAGTCGGTCATCAGAGCGCAGAGGTCCACATCGTCCTCAATCAGGAGCATCCGCTTTTCGTTCGCTGCTTCTTTTGCCATCTTCTCCACCCGCATGCCCGCACTTGCAATGTACCCTTTCCGCGCCATCGCTGACGGCACGGTTTTTGAATTTAACAAATCTTAAGAGCGCCGCGAAGCCAAGTCGCCGTTTACTGAAAAGAGGAAAGAATGTCACCTTCACCCGTTAGTTTCGCGCTTGTCCTGATCGGAATCGCTCTTCTCGGCGCGGAGACGGCCACGCGTTTTGTCGGTACCGTCACCTCAATTGCACCTCAGAATGGGACCGCCCAGGTAAAGACGGCGTTGGGCGAATCCATTCTCATTCATCTGAACTCCGGCACCATCTTCCAACGCGTCGGCCCAGGCGAAAAGAATTTGAACAACGCGAAGGTCATCAGCGCGGCAGACATCGCGCCCGGCGATCGCGTACTGGTGAATCTTGACCCCGGTACTGCTGACGCGCGGCGCCTGGTGGTGATGCCCGCGGCGGAGATCTCGAAACGCGATGAGGCGGATCGCGAGTTGTGGACCACCAGAGGAGTGGGTGGCATTGTGACCTCGACGAACGGCCGCACGCTCACCTTGAACCAGCGGTCCGGACTGACCACTTCGCAAGTTCAAGTCACTGTGGGCGCCAACGCCACCTTTCGGAAGTACGCACCCGATTCGGTGAAATTCGCGGACGCCAAGCCGGCCTCTCTGGAAGATGTGCGGATCGGCGACCAGTTGCGCGCCCGCGGCGAGAAATCGCCGGATGGCCTTACCGTCGCCGCTTCGGATATCGTCTTTGGCTCATTCGTCACCAAGGCTGGAAAGATCATGGCGGTGGATTTGGATGCCCATGCGTTGACCATCGCGGAATTGAACACGGGCAAGACACTGCGCATTCTTGTGGTGCCGGGATCGCAGATAAAAGCCATGCCGGATTTCGCCGCCATGGGCGGGCCTCCGGGCGCGCCGAATCCGGCCACACCTAATCCGGGCACACCGGATCTCGCGCGGATGATCGAGTTCATGCCGTCCGCCGAACTGAGTGCCTTCAAACCCGGCCAATCCGTTCTTTTGTCGAGCACGCGCGGAGCAAAGGAAGATGAGTTCACTGCAATCCTGCTGTTGGGCAATGCGGAGATGTTGATCCGCATGGCGTCCATGGGCGGTTCGCCATCCGCGGGCTCGGCCAAAGCTTCTGGAGGGGTCTCGCCGGGAGGGATGAACGGCGGCGGATTCGACCTGTCGGCTATGACGCCCTAAATCGTTTTGAATTTCAAATCAGAAAGCGAGCATCGCAAATGAAAACCTTTTTCAGGTTGAGTGGAACCCTGTGTGTCTGCGCGTCCCTGTCAATGATCACCGCCTCCGCCCAGAAAGTTTCAGCGGTCCTGCAAGGAACCGTTACCGATCCGTCCGGCGCCTCCGTGCCAAACGCGGTGGTATCCGTAACCGGCGGCGCCACCGAACAGCAGGCACGGACCAATCGCACCGGCCGCTATACCGTAAGCGTCGAGCCCGGGAGCTATCTCGTCCGCGTTTCAGCGGACGGGTTCGCCGCAAGTGAGAACCGCGACGTGACGTTACAAGGGCCATTGACGCTCGATGTTCGCCTCGCCATCGAATCCACCGAGCAGGTTGTGAATGTCGAAGAGGAAACCAAGCACGTGAGTACCGATCCTTCCTCGAACGGCACGGCACTGGTGCTCGGGGAGAAGGAGTTAGCCGCGTTATCCGATGACCCCGACGAACTTGAATCGGAACTGATGGCCATGGCGGGTCCTGGGGCCGGGCCGAATGGCGGCCAGCTTTATATCGATGGCTTCACGGGCGGCAATATGCCGCCGAAGGCATCCATCCGCGAAGTGCGCATCAACTCGAACCCGTATTCAACCGAATACGACCGGCCCGGCTTCGGCCGCGTGGAGATCCTCACCAAACCCGGGTACGACAGCTTCCACGGACAGGTTTTCTTCCAGTTCAACGACGAATATCTGAATTCGCGCAATCCCCTGCTCACTACCAGCACACGTGCGCCCTACCAGAACCTGATCGGCGGCTTGAACTTCGGCGGACCCATCATCAAGAACAAGATGTCTTTTGGGTTCGATTTCGACCGAAGAGACATTACCGAAAACGCCTTCGTGCTGGCCACCACACTCGATAGCAGTCTGAATCCCGTCACGCTGGGCCAGGCCGTTGTCACCCCGCAAACCCGCATGAGCATTGTGCCAAGGCTCGACTACACCATCAACGACAAGAACACCCTCGTTGTGCGCTACCAGAACACGCAGATCGGTCTCGACGATAGCGGCGTGGGCGGCTTCAATTTGCCGTCGACCGCCTATAACAGCCGGGAATCGGAGAACACCCTGCAACTTACCGAGACAGCCGTCTTCGGCCCGACCATGATCAATGAGACCCGCTTTCAGTTGATGCGCTCCAGCACAGTCGATCAAAGCGCCAACACCGCCTCCTCCATCAACGTGGCGGGAGCATTCACCAGTGGCGGCGCGACCGTCGGTAATTCGCGCAACATAGATAACGCGCTGGAACTGACCAATGCGACTACATGGACGCATGGAACGCACACGATCAAATGGGGCGCCAGGCTGCGCCAGTCATTCAACGACGATACTTCTCTCAATAACTTCAATGGAACCTATACATTCTTCGGCGGCATAGGTCCGGAGCTGGATGCGCTCAACCAGATCATCGCCGGGACCACAGAAACCCTGACCGCCCTCGATGTTTACCAGAGGACGCTTCTTGGTTTGCAGGAGGGCCTCACTGGAGCGCAGATCCGGCTTCTGGGTGGTGGCGCGGCCCAATACACGCTCACCTCGGGCATACCCGCTTTGACCGTGAAACAGTTCGATGCCGGCCCATTCATCAATGATGATTGGCGCATCAAGCCCAACGTCACGCTGAGCTACGGATTGAGATATGAGACCCAGACGAACATTCACGATTACGGGGATTTCGCGCCCCGTTTTGCGATCGCATGGGGCATCGACGGAAAACCCCAGAAAGCCGCCACCACCGTGCTGCGCGCCGGTTTCGGCGTGTTCTATGACCGCATCGCCGACACGCTGACACTCGCTAGCGAGCGCTATAACGGAATCACTCAGCAGTCTTATATCGTGACCGACCCGGACTTTTTCGGATCCACGCCTTCACTCAGTTCACTCGCGGGTTACGGAACCGCCCAGCAATTGCAGTTGCTCTATCACGGCATCGAAGCGCCGCGGAACTATCAGGGGAGCGTGGGCGTCGACCGGCAGGTCACTCGGTACATCCGGTTGAGCGCGCAATATATCGAGAGCCGCGGCGTGCATCTGGAAAATTCGCGCAACATCAATACGCCCATCGACGGCGTGTACCCCTTCGGCGATTCGGGCATCCGCCTGCTCACCGAGACCGCTGGATTGAGCCGGAGCCACCAGCTTTTTGTCAGCCCGAACATCAACTATAAGAAGATGTTTCTCTTCGGGTTCTATTCGCTCTCCTACGGGAAAGACGATAACGAAGGGCAGCCCGCGGACCCCTACAATCTGCGCAGTGAATGGGGGCCGTCGTCTTTCGCGGACGTGCGGAACCGGTTCCTCATGGGCACTTCTTTGCCGCTGCCCTTCCGGCTCAGCCTGAGCCCGTTCATGATCGCCTCAAGCGGAACGCCCTATAACATCACTACGGGGCAAGACACGGATCTCACTGGCGTCGCGGAGGAGCGGCCGTCGCTTGAGACCAGCGTGACTGCCTCGGCTTGCACCGGGTCCAACCTGGTCTACGAATCTGGATTCGGCTGCTTCAACCTGAATCCTGCGCCCGGAACATCCATCTCACGGAACTTCGCAAGAGGGCCGGCAACATTTACTCTCAACCTGAGGCTGTCCCGCACCTGGTCATTTGGCGATCGCGGCGAGTCGGGGATTAGCAATCAATCGGGACCGCCTCCCGGCATGGGCGGTGTGCGCGGTGGCGGCGGTCCTCCCCCTGGCGGCGGCGGTGGACCTGGGGGTGGTCCGCCTGCCGGCATGTTCGGGGCAGCGAGCGGGAAGAAATATAACCTGACCCTCACCGTGAATGCCCGCAATATCCTGAATCACCCGAGCTATGCCGTGCCAAGCGGCAATCTCTCTTCGCCGTTTTTTGGAGAATCCACGAGCCTCGCGGGATTTGGGCCGATGGGCGCTTCGACAACGTACGACCGCAAGATCGATATGCAGCTCCGCTTCCAGTTTTAAGGCAAACATGACCTCCACAACCACCAGCAAAACGACATGGCTGAAACAAGTGCGGCAGTTGCACCTCTACCTGGGGATCTTCTTTGCCCCGTCGCAAAACTGGCATCCATTCATAAGGATCAGACGATATCCGGCAAACACGGACCTCCGCCAGGTTCCGCCCGTGAGTCGAGACCGTAAGAGTCCGACCACGGCCATCGGAACGAGGAGCGGGCGGAGAGCAAGTTTACGCTTGCACTGAAGTGGTTCTTTCTGGCGATGGCGATTGGGCTGATCTTCACGACGTTTCTCGGCGTTTACATGGCGTTCAAATTCAATCGAAGCCGTATTCTTGTGTGGAGTCTGCTATCCGCCGGCACGGCATTTCCCGCAGTTCTCATCGTGATGACGGTTTAGGGCGTGAAGCTGTCGTAGCCGCCTTCATCCTCCGCACCGCTTCCATCAGATTCTCCATGGAATTTGCATAACTGAACCGGATATAACCCTTCCCATACTCGCCAAACGAACCGCCATCCAGGCCTGCCACGCCCGCATCATTCATCAACCGGTCCGCCAGTTCCCTTGACCCGAAACCTGTCGCGGTCACGTTCGCGAACGCGTAGAAAGCCCCGCCCGGCAACCGACAAAGAAATCCCGGTATCGTGTTTAAACCCGTCACAAAAGCATCGCGCCGCCGGCGGAACTCGCGGACCATTTCATCGACGGCCGTCTGCGGACCGGTCAGCGCCGCAATCCCGGCCCGTTGCGTAAAGCTGGCCGTACAGGAATTGGAGTTCACCATCAATCTGTTCACCGCGTCCACCAACTCAAGCGGCATCACCCCATAACCCATGCGCCAGCCGGTCATCGCATAGGTCTTTGAAAACCCATCCAGAATAATCGTCTTCTCCATCATCCCCGGCACACTGGCAATGGAAAACGGCGGTTGGTCAAAATAGAGCCGCGAATAGATCTCATCCGAAAGCACCACCAGGTCGCGGTTGCGCACCAACTCCGCAATCGCCCGCAGGTCCGCTTCCGGAATCACCCCGCCTGTCGGATTCTGCGGCGAATTCAAAATCAACAGCCGCGTCTTATCCGTGATGTGACTCGCCAGGAAGTCCAGGTCCAAAGCGAATCCCTGCTCTTCCACCAGGGGAACCGCCACCGGGGTCGCCCCCAGAAACCGGATCATCGATTCGTAAATCGGAAACCCCGGATTCGGATAAATGGCCTCATCGCCCGGCTGCAGCAGCGCCATCATCGCAAAGAACAGAATCGGCTTCCCGCCCGGCACTACGCAGACGTGCTCCGCGCCACAGGAGATTCCTCGTGTCCGTGCCACGTAAGCCGCAATCACCTCCCGCAGTTCCGGTAAACCCTGCGTCGGTCCATAGTGCGTATACCCGTCGTCCAGCGCCTGCTTGGCCGCTTCCACAATATGCGCCGGAGTGGGAAAATCCGGCTCGCCAATCTCCAGGTGGATCACGCTCTTGCCCTGGGCTTCCAGCGCCCGGGCGCGCACCAGCACCTCGAAAGCGCCTTCCGTCCCAATCCGCTCCATCCGTTCTGCCAGCCGCATCATCCCTCCTTCCGAAGCGCCTCCTTCCGAAACGCCGAACCAGACTGCACCACCCGGTCCCCAATCTTCACCCGTTCGCCGCCTATGATGCGCGCCGTGGTTTTCGTGCCACCCTCCAACTGGACAATGGCCACCTGATACGGCGCTTCTTCCGCAAAAGCCGCCGGAGCCGCATGCACCACCGTGTCTGAATAAACAATCCCCGTCATGAAGCCCCTAAAATGCTGACCACGCAGGTCGCGCCCGATCCGCCGAGGTTCTGCGCCAGCCCGATGGAATGCCGCGTCAACTGCCGCTCACCCGCCTCGCAACGGATCTGCTGCACCACATCGCAGATCTGCGCCACCCCGGTCGCCCCCACCGGATGCCCTTTGGATTTCAACCCGCCGCTGGCATTCACCGGTTTTTCGCCGCCGCGCCGCGTACAGCCAGCCGAGGCGAACCGTCCGCCTTCGCCGCGCTCGCAGAACCCCAAATCCTCCGTCGCGATCACCTCCGCGATGGTGAAGCAGTCGTGAACCTCGGCGAATTCCACTTCGCGCGGACCCAATCCCGCCAGTTCGTAGGCCTTCCGCGCCGCCGCCCGTACCGCGGGAAACGTGGTGATATCGTCCTTCTGGTCCAGCGCCAGATAGTCCGAGGCCTGCGCAATCCCCAACACCCGGACCGGCTTCCGGTTGAATTCGCCGGCCCGCTCCATCGCCGTCACAATCACCGCCGCCGCTCCGTCGCTGATCAGCGAGCAGTCGTAAAGCCCCAGTGGTTCGGCGATCATTCTCGCATTCAGGGCCTGCTCCAGAGTGATCACCTTCCGCATATGCGCGTCCGGGTTCAACGCCCCGTTTTCGTGGTTCTTCACGGCCACAGCAGCCAGGTTCTCACGCGTGGTTCCGAACTCGAACATGTGCCGCCGCGCGATCATCCCGAACAACGACGGGAAGGTGGATCCGGCCGCGATCTCGCCCGAAACCTCGCCGGCCGACGCTAGAATCTCCGTCACACGCGCGGTCGATTGGGATGTCATTTTCTCGACCCCTAGTACCATTACGGTGTCGTAAAGCCCGGCCATCACAGCCGAAACGGCATGGAAAAAGGCCGATCCGCCGGAAGCGCACGCCGCCTCGAACCGCGTGGCGGGAATCCCTTTCATGCCCAAAGCCGTTGAGATATAGGGTGCCAGGTGATTCTGTCCGGTAAAGGACGGACCCGCGAAATTGCCCAAATAAAACGCCTGAATCTGATCCGGACGCGCCTGGCCGTTCTCCAGGCACTTGCGCCCCGCTTCCACCGCAAGCGAGCGCAAATCCCGGTCCGGAAACGCCCCAAACGCCGTTTTCCCCGTACCCACCACCGCTACTTGTCTCATCTGTAATTTCCGCTATCCTGTAATAGTGTGACAGCCCGGAATTGGGCTGCACGTTTGCGCAGGTTCGCCCGTCAACCCTTCGAGCGAACAAATGACTGCCAGCCAATGGGTTTCTGCTCCCATGAGCGACCTGATCGACAGCCCGCTGATCTCGCAAGACGCGCAGAGCCGCTTCGTCACGGAGAACCTGCGCCGCATCTTCCTGCAGATTTACCGGATTGTCGGCAACGTCGCCGACGCGCAGGACCTCACCCAGGAAGCTTTCATCAAAGCGCTCTCCCGCCAGGATCAGTTGAAGGACGAGAAAAAGGCGGCCCACTGGCTTTCACGGATTGCCACCAACACCGCGCTCGATTTTCTCCGCCGCAACAGCCGCGTGAGCTTCTGCGAGATGGAGTTCGCCCCGGAGCGGCATTCGGAAAGCCCGGAAGAGATTTTGCTCCGCAGCGAGCATCAGGATTACCTGCAAAAGGGGTTGGATACGTTGAGCCCTCGAGAGCGCGCCGCGCTGGTGCTTCGGGACGTGGAAGACCTTCCGGCGGAAGAAGTCGCCCGGCAGCTTTCCTGCTCCAAGGCCACGGTGCGTTCCCACATCGCCAACGGACGCATCAAGTTTCGGAAGTACGCGACAAGGAATTCCCGATGAGCCAACGTCAACATATCCCGCAAACGCAACTCGCGCTCTATTCGCGCGGCGATGTGGGGTTCTGGCGCCGGAAGCTGGTGGAGCGCCACCTCGATCGTTGTGAGGAGTGCGCGGCGGCAGCCCTTGAGTTTGTGCGGTTGCAGGAGAGCCTGAGCCGATCCGCGGACGTGATGCCCGCCGCCCTTGATGGTTCCGGTTGGCAGTCGCTGGCGTCGGAAATGTCCGCCAATATCCGCCTCGGTCTATCGGCCGGGGAGTGCGTGTCGTTCGTGGAACGGCCCTCTCGCGTGGCTCTCGTGACCCCGCCCCGCTTGTCTCTTGCGCTGGCCGGCTTAACCGTTCTGGCGGTGCTTCTGGCCATGGAGAATCCCGTGCTGCATCACGCCGCGGTTCCTGCCCAGGCGGGTTTGTCGAATACTCTGCCAACGCTCGAAGCCAGCGGCGATGAAACCATGGTCAGCAGCGGAGATCGCGGTCTCTCGGTTCCCGCGCCCGCCGGCAGCAATGTGATCCGAACTGTAAGCGCCCACGGTGCTGTTCGCTCCCGCTACGTGGACGATACCGGAGTGACCATCGTCAATGTCTACGCGGAATAGCTTTATCATCGTTGCGGCACTTGCTCTCACCACGCCTGCGTGGGCTCAGGAGCGCCAGTTCGATCCGAACGGATCGGTGAAGTTCAACCTTCCCGCGGATTCCCCGGTCACCTTGATTTCCTGCGACGTCAACGAATCGCGCGCCACGGTGCGCGGCGGGGCGCTCACTTTGGATGTTCATCTGGATCTGTCTTTGAAGAACGCCGGTAGCCGGCGTCTGCGCGGGATTACCCTGCTGATCGTTTCGCAGGAGTCGCTGCCGGTTGGCCGGGCGTCGGTTTCGAGGCTGGTGGATGTAGGCCGCGATGAGATCTTCCCACTTCGCGTGGACGTGCGCCTGATGCGTCCCGCGGGCACCCCCGGCCCGCTGGTTCAGGTGAATCTCGATGGGGTGCTGTTCGAAGATCTCAATTTCTACGGCCCGAACCGCCTCAACTCCAAACGCACGATGACCTTCTGGGAGATGGAAGCGCGGCGGGATCGGGCTTACCTCAAACACATGCTGGCTGAACGAGGGTCCGCCGGTCTGCAGGAAGCCGTCATCGAAAGTCTGAAGCGCCAGGACGACATGCAGCGCCTCGACGTGCGCATGGTCCGCGGCCGCACCACCACGGCTTCCACCAACGTTCCGGGGCGCATGGAGAAGTTCACCTTCCTGAACATGCCGGAAGCTCCGGTGAAGGCCGTACAGGGATGGGCCGAGATCTCGGGGGATGAGGTGCGTTCGCCGCGCATCGAGGTCAAGAACCTTTCGAACAAGCCGGTGCGCTATGTCGAGATCGCCTGGATGGTGAAGGATACCTCCGGACAGCAATACATGGCCGGCTCCGTGCCTCTTTCCGACGCCGATCTCTACCTTCCCGCCGGTCAGATGGGCGAGTTGGTGCAGGATGCGGCACTGCGTTTCTACAAGCCCAAGAGCACTTCCGCGCTCTCCATCGGGCAGCTCGTCGGCGTGGTCAACCAGGTGGAATACTCCGACGGCAAGGTCTGGATTCCCAAGCGAGAGGGCGCATCGGCATCGCCGCTGTCGCCTTCTCCCGAAGAGCAGAGGCTGACGGATCTCTATCGCATACATGGACTTTCGGCGCTGGTGGTAGAACTGAATAAGTTCTAGCGGAATGCAGCCACCGGTTCTTCGAAGCTTCAAGGAGTCTCTGCGACAGGGGCGCACCGGGCGCATCGTGGTACCCACAGCAACGCTCGCCGAGCATCTGAGCCACGAACTGGCGCGCGATGGCTTGGTGTTCCGCGCACGGGATGTCAGCACGCTGGCACGCTTCGTCGCGGACCTTGCGCCGGAAACCACAGTCGTCTCGAACGAGCTTTTCTCCCTTATGGTGGAAGATGCGGTGCGCCGTCTGGATCTGCCCGAGTTCCGGAAAGTGGCTGCACTTGCCGGGTTCCACGCGCGCCTCGCCAAGACCATTGCGGAACTCGATGCCGCGGGCTGCACCCCCGCCAAAGTTGCGCCTTTCGGAGACGCCGTGGCACGCGTCTGGAAGGATGTCGAGCGTCAACTCACTGCGCGAGGCCTGGTGATGCGTGGCGAGTCTCTACGGATTGCGGAGAAGGCTGCGCGAACCAGGAAGCTGGCCGATGACATCTGGTTTGAGGGGTTCGCCGAACTCTCCGGGCTTGAGATCGAGTTAATTGAAGCCGTGTCGGCGACTTGCACGGAGTCCGGTGAAAGCACGAACCCCGCCACAATCGTGCTGGTTCCCGAAACGGTGGAGCGTGAAGTGGAAGAGATCGCGCGGCGGATTCTGGAACAAGGCGACTTCCGCGACACGGGTGTCGTTCTTCGCAAACCTGAGAAGTACGTGCCTCTGTTGCGGGCTGCTTTTGAGCGATTCGGAATCCCCGCGCACTTCTACTTTCCGGAGCCACTGCACTCCCATCCAGCCGCTCGTCTACTCACGGGCATCGTGGAAGCCTTGCTCGGTGGGTGGGAGCATGAGCAGGTCCTGCAGCTTCTGCGCTTCGTCCCGAACGCCCGTGCTACCGATGCGCTGGATGCCTTTGCCGTCAAGGTGAACAAACACCTGCCGGGAAGCGGCCTGGAGCCGCTGCTGAAAATCGCCGGTGCGAGCTTTGTGCCCCAGCGGGTGCTGAAGAGTTTTGAGCAGATCGACGCATGGCGCGGTGAGAAACGCACCCCCAATGAGTGGGCGGCGCGGCTCGCGCATCTGCCCTCGCTTTTCTGGCCCGGCCATATTCCGGACCGCATCCCGCCGGGTGAAGCCGAGCACTATCGTCGGCAGGCGGCCGGTTTGAAAGCTTTTGCTCAGGCCATGGAACAGGCCGCCGAGTGGTGGATCAGCAAGACTCAGGCGATCGACCTCGCCGCATTCTGGCAAGTGGCGCGTTCCGTGCTGCGTCTATCCACTTTCACGATGCAGCCTCGGTCGCGCAACGTGGTCCACGTGCTCAGCGCGTGGGAATCGCGGCAGTGGGATCTGTCGACGGTCTTCGTATGCGGCTTGGTGGAGAAGGACTTTCCGGCCCAGAATGCGCGCGACCCTTTCTTCTCCGACGCCGCGCTGGCGGCGATGGAGGCCCGGACCTCGCAGGAGAAGGACAAAGCGGAGTTCGACCTCTTTCAAGAGGTGTGTGGCCGCGCCCGCGATCTGCTGGTGCTGAGCTATCCTCGGACCGATGCGCGCGGGCAGCGGAATCTGAAATCCATCTTTCTCGTTGATAGGGAGGCGGATGCCGAGGCGCCTTCGGTGCGTCCCGCGCTTCCCGCCGCCATCGCGCCATGGACGCAGCCCAGCCGCGTGCAATCGCCGGACATGCTCAGCGTTCTTGCCGGGAAGCACGCGAAGGTGGGGGTGAGTTCGCTCGAAAGCCTGCTCCAATGCCCGTTCCTGTTCTTCGGCGGAAAGACGCTGTCCATCGCCGAGCTCCCGACGCGTCCCGAAGATCGCTTGAATTTTATGGTGCAAGGGACCATCGCGCATCAGGTGTTGCAGGAGTGGTTCGCCACGCGCGAGGAGTTGGAACCGCTGTTTGCCAGAGTCTTTGCGGCGGTGTGCGAGAAGGAGAATATCCAACCCGGATTTCGCACAGATCGCATGCGCCGCCTGATCCGGATTGCGTTGCGGCAGTTCATCGACGACAAGCGGTATCCTCTGAATAGGCAGTCGCAAACCGAAGTGGATTTTGATCTCGCGGTGGACGGCCAACTTTCGATCCGGGGCAGGTTTGACCGCATTGATGAGCTCGACGACGGCAGCGCCGTTGTGGTCGATTATAAGTTCAGTACCGCGGAAAATACGAAGAAGAAGCTGGAAGATGAGACCAAACTGCAAGGTCCTTTGTATGCGTGGGCCGCGGAGAAACGGATCGGCCGCCCCGCGTCGGCGATGGTTTACGTCAGTTTGAAGGGCGGCGAACAGCCTGAATATTACGGCTGGGGCACGGTGCCCGGGGCGAATTTTAAGAAGGGCCTGGCGCCGATTCCCGACGATTGGATTCCGAGCGCCTTGCAGCGTGCTTCGAACGCCGCGGCGGAGTTCCGTGCGGGCACGATCCATCCGCGTCCAGCGAATCAGGGCCCTTGCCGTTACTGCACCTATAAGGATGCATGCCGGATTGAACAGCCGGCTGCGGCGACGGCTTCTTAACCGATGACGTCGTTTACAGGCGAACAAGAGCTGGCGATCGATATCTCGCGTCTTGGGGAAGACGCCTGCATCGTCGCGGGACCAGGCTCCGGCAAGACTACCGTTCTGGTGGAGCGCTATCGCCGCCTGGTTGATTCCGGCATCGATCCGTCGGAGATCATTGCGATCACTTTCACCGAGAAGGCCGCGGCGAAAATGCGCCAGATGCTTTCCACGGCGTTCCAGGATTCGCAAGACATGCTGCGGAAGCTCGACAGAGCGCATGTTTCGACCATTCACGCGTTCTGTAGCAGGATACTGAGAGACCACGCGACATCGGCCGGAGTGGACCCGGAGTTCACCGTCCTCGATGAACAGGTGGCGGCGATTGAGCAGGCGCGCGCGCTGCGGGAAACGCTGGATGATCTGACGGCGGAGAACCGCGCCGGTATGAACAAGTTGCTGGACGCGACCGGTGGAGCGGACTTCGAAGACCTTATACCAAAGATCTATGATGCAATCCGCGCTGCGGGTGTGCGGCCAGAGGATCTGCGTCACATGCCGATCCCCGAGCGTCCCTCGCTGGAACCGATTTTGGAAGTGGCCGGGAGATACCTGCTCGGATTCCCGGCTACGCCGAACCTCGCTCAGCGCAATGCGCGGGACCAGGCGAAGGAGTCGATTGAGCGCATTCGATCGGCACGCACGGATGATGAGCTGCTCGTCGCTTTGAGTCAGGCGAAGTTCACCAAGGGGCCGACCAATTCCGCGAAACACGAAATCGATGGCATGCGGAAGGCAATCGAGGATCTGCAAGCGTGGTTGCTCGACGCGCGCTTCCAGGCCGAACGCGATCTGCTGATTGAGGCCATCGAACGGTTCGACGCCCGCTATCGAGTGAAAAAGACGGAGATGGCCTCGCTCGACTTCAACGATCTCGAACTCTTCACGGTGCGGCTGCTCGAAGAAAATCCGGTCGTACGCGGGCGGATCAATGAACAGTACCGGCAGGTAATGATCGATGAGTTTCAGGACACCAGCGCGCAGCAGGCGAGGTTGGTGGAACTGGTGCGGGGTGCGGACCGCTTCTACGCGGTGGGAGATCTGAACCAATCCATTTATGGTTTCCGCCACGCCAGTCCGGTTGTTTTCCAGGGCTATCACGAATCTGTGAAGGGCCGGAACGGTCACGCGGCGGAGCTGGTACAGAACTGGCGCAGCCGTCCGGCCATTCTGCGCGCGGCGCAACGGATTATCGACGGCGCACCAGGGATCACGGAGCGCGATCTGGTGCCCGCGCAAACCTTCGAGGAGCGCGGCCATCCCTCGGTGGAGGTGATGTTCTTCGATCGCAATGAAGACAAAGAAGACTACACCGTGGAAGCGGAGTGGGTAGCGGGCCGCATCCAGGAGCTTCTGGTTGCGCTGCCGGCGAAGCTGAGCGACGTCGCGATTCTGGTTCGCAACAGCACGGTGCTGGACCCTTATCTGGAGGCTTTGAGGACAGCGGGGATCGAGTACAACCTGAATCGCCGGACCGGATTTCTGGAGACGCGCGAGGCGCTCGATCTGACGCACCTGCTTCGCATGATAGAGAATCCCCGGGATGAGGTGAGCACGCTGGCCGTGTTGCGGTCCGCTTTCGCGGGCCTTTCCGATGAAGGTCTTTTGCGGCTGAAGTCGCAGGGGAACAGCTTTGGGAATGCCCTGGCGTTTCCGGCTTCGGTGCCATTGGACGCGGAAGACCGGATGCGCTTCGATCGGTTTGCGGCCGCGTTCGGGCGGTGGCGCAAGGCCGCCGGCTCACTTTCCGCGGACCGGTTGATTTTGAGGGCGCTGGATGAGATGGGCATCGTGTGGAACCCGGAGACACCGGTCGGCGCAAATATCGAGAAGTTTCTGGCCATCGCGCGGGCGCGAGCGGAGTTGACGCCGGCGGAGTTTGTCCGGTATCTGGAAGCGATGCGGAAGACGAACCCGCGCGAGCAGGATTCTCCGATCGATGAGACTCGCGACGCGGTGCAGATTATGACCGCACACGCGGCGAAGGGGCTTGAGTTCAAGGTGGTCTTTCTGGTGGCGATGGATAAAGGGATGGCCAGTAATGACTCGCCGGTATTGAACTTTACGCCGGCTCACGGCCTTGGCATCCGGTGGTCCGACCCAGGTCTGATCAATCGCCGGAACCAGGTGGCGATCGCCAGGACGGAGGATGAGGAAGCCCACCGGCTGCTTTATGTGGCGCTGACCCGCGCGGAGGAACACCTGGTTCTTACGTGGAGTCAAAAGGCGGGGAAGACTCTGAGGAATTGGGCCGGCCGCATTTATGAGGCGCTCGATCTTAGTCATGTGGCGGCCTCGGGCCAGCCGGTGATCCAAGCGTACGAGACTCCGAAGGGCTTGCCGTTTGAAGTGCGGATTATTCATAGCGATGCGCTTCCTCCTTCTTCGGGCATCGAAACCGCGGTGAATGCCGACGCCGGTGTCCTGGTTTTGGATCGGCCCGTTTTGACTGACCAGTTCGACCCGAATGTGACGGCCAGCGGGCTTTCCCAATTCGCAAGCTGCCCGCGCAAATACTATCTGGCGGGTTTCCTGGGATGGGATGGCGATCTTTTGCGCAAGCGTTCGTTCGCCATTGGGCCGGGCGAATCGCGGGATGCCTCTCAGATTGGTATCGAAGTGCATGCCATGCTGGCCGGTATCAAGGATGTGCCAAATCCGCAGATGCAGTCGGCGGCGCTGGCCAGTGTGTTTGTGCGCAGTCCTCTCTATAAGCGCTTGCAGAAGGCCGTGCGCAAAGAGTATGAGTGGGACTTCGTGTTCGGGACCGGAGAACTCATTGTGCGGGGAACCATCGATCTCTGGTTCGAGGAACCTCGCGGCATTGTTGTGGTCGATTATAAGACCGATGACGTATCCGCGGCGGAGGCAACGCTCCGCGCGGAGGATTATCGCGTTCAGCTTCAGGTTTATGGACTCGCGCTGGAGGCCGCCACCGGCAAGCGTGTGCAGGAAGCGTGGCTGCATTTTCTGCGGCCGGACGTTCCCATCGCCGTTCCGCTGGGCGATGCGGCTCGAATGATGCACCTGGGCGCGGACCTGATCGCCGCGCAGGAGCATCTTGATTTTCCCCTGAATCCAGGGCGGCATTGCCTGCGCTGCGAATTCTTCCGGAATGTTTGCCCGGTGCGGCCGAACGACTTGCTTAGGTAGAACTCCTTCGGAATGCAGTATCGTAAATCCTGATGTCAAAAATGTTGGAAGAGATCCGGCAGCAGCCGGAAACGCTGGAAGCGACACTGCGTCTGGAGATGCGGCGCATCGAGAAATTCCGCGCGCTGGTGGGACGCCGGAAGCCGCGCCTGATTGTTCTGGTGGCGCGCGGGACGTCCGACAATGCCGCGCAGTTCGGCCGTTACCTGATTGAAATCACGACGGGGATTCCGGTGGCGCTGGCGGCGCCCTCGGTCTCGACGTTGTATGGAGTGCGGCTCGATTTGCGGGAGACGATGGTGATCGCGATCTCGCAATCCGGCGAATCCACCGATACCAATATCGTTCTGGAACAGGCACGCAAGCAGAATGCGATCACGGTGGGGGTGACCAACGAATCCCGCAGTACGCTGGCGAAGCTGGCGGAGCATGTGTTTCTGGTGCGCGCGGGAAAGGAGAAGAGCGTCGCCGCGACGAAGACGTATACGGGCCAGTTGATGATGATGTATCTGATCGCTTATGCGCTGGGCGCGAAGATACGGGTTACGGACCTGGAGCGGATTGCGGACGCGGTGCAACTGGCGCTTGGCCTGGAAGGCGAGATCACGGCGCTGGCTGAGCGGTATCGCTTCATGGATCACGCGGTGGTGATGGGGCGCGGGCTGAACTACGCCAACGCTTTCGAGTTCGCGCTGAAGATGATGGAGACGTGCTATGTGATTGCGGAGCGGTTTTCGTCGGCCGATTTTCAGCATGGTCCGATCGCGATGATCGAGCATGGATTTCCGGCATTTCTGTTTGCTCCGGCGGGTGTGACGTGGCCGGGGATGAAGGAGATGTGCCTGAAGCTGAAGGCGCTGAATGCGGAGATGGTTTTCATAACGGACCGGCGCAATCCGGAAGCGTGCGAGATGGGTACGCGTTTGATTTGCCTGCCGGAGAAGCTCCCTGAGATTTTGACGCCGATTCCTTATATAGTGCCGGCGCAATTGTTTGCGGCGGCACTTGCGGCGCATAAAGGGATTGATCCCGATA
>PLFE01000072.1 GCA_003136675.1 Bryobacterales bacterium | reverse complement strand
ACAGGACACTGCCCCATTTGCCTGGCTGAGGAATTTTTTGCTAGTCCGGAGGGCCAAGCAATTACCGAGGAGGGAAGCGCCCTCCTTCAAAAGGCCGTCGCGGTGGGTTTAGTCCTCGGGGCGGCAACTCTGGACAATGCCCGGCCTCCTTCATACGTTCCGGGCGGAAGTTTAACCGACGAAAAAGGTAACTCGATCTTCTCATCCAATACGAGAAGCGAGAACTCAAATGGAGACAATCAGCAGGCCGACACGGTTAGAGCTGGCAAACGAGAGGCGATGCGGCAAGAGGGGATTCCAACAAGCCAACAGCCCGACTCTCAGATCAGCACCGAGGGAGGGCGACAGGCGACCTATACGGTCCCCTCGGCAGGGGGAGGCAAGCAAACCAAGGTGGTCACAGTCAACCACAATGACGAGAGTCACCCGGGCGAGACACATGTCGAAGCTGGGAACGCCAAACCACAAGGGCAAACCGATTCGCTTGGTCGTTTGCGAGTAGTCAACGACAAAACAAAGATTGACATCAAGAAACCGAATACGCCATGAGTAGCAGGCTGAACCTATTGGCTCGGGAGAATAAGGGCCGACAACTCGCGGAAGAGTGGGTTTCTCTTCTGCAGAATATGACAGGCGCAGAACAGGTGCCGAGAATTTCTTTGTTAGAAAGGGACCTGCTGATTGAACAGCACAAGATCCATTACAAAGGTGCCGTTGAGGGAGGCGTCAACACATTCCGCCGCTTCGCAATGGGCTCGGAGAAAGCGAAAATTGCGGCCTTTCTTCGATGTTTCGGTGCCACTGTGCGCGATAAAGTCGTCCTTTACACACCTAAGCCAAGCGAGTACTGTGGTGCATTCCTAGTGCCGCTAGGGCCGGTGTTGCAGAGGTTCGAGGAACTACTAGCGCTCGACGGAGACGTCCTTGAAATTGCGAGTCAAGACCAGACTAACGGACTGGTGTTGGACTGGAACCCCGGCGACCCACTTGAGACATTTGAACTGGTCGTTTGGGGTAAAGAGTGGGCTGGATCTGCGGGCGTGTGCACCGATCTGCCAATCCGACCACGTGGTCGAGGTGATTCGCAACAGGGATAAGGGGCAGATATCCGCGGTAATCCACAGTCTGAACGTTCAGTTAGAACCGTTTGAGCCCGCATCCCAAGCGGGATGCAAACCTTGCGGAATGCATCCCGCGCTAAGCAGAGGCACACAAGAGAGATGGCGGTAAATCGACCGGCACCGCATCCCGTGCTTATGTTCCACTACCGGGTTTTGGGTGGTCTGAAGGCGGTCTTTGCCGCCAGAGAATGTTGCAATCTGTTGCAAACTGTTTCAGGCGCGGGTTGAGTACCGAAACTGTTGCAGACTGTTCACAAACAGTTGCAATCTGTTGCAAAGCGCGAAGGAGCGCCGTTTCGCAGCCCGCTGGACATTACTCGGTTTGCGCCGTTAGCGGTAAGCTTCGCGGCGGTTGCGGACACCGGTAATCTCGATGGTGTTCTCGTCCTTGTGATCGAAGAACACCCGGTAATCCCCACAACGCAGCCGGAACCCAGTCAGCGGATGCTTGAGTTTTTTCACGTCGCCGGTGCGGTTGGTCAGGTAGCGATCCACGCAGTAGAGAATCTGCATGGCGTTTTCGCGGTCGATGGCGCGCAGGTCGGCGCGAGCTTCCGGCGACCAGATGACCGCGATGCGTTGGGGGTCAATCTCCTGGCTCACTGGCTCAGGCCGAACTCGCGCAGAATTTCTTCATGCGGAATGCCCTCACCGCGAGCGAGCGAAGCACGGGCGCGGTCCAAGGCCGCGGCGGTTTCCGGCGTGATGTCTTCCTCTTCCACCGGCGCCAGTGCCAGCGAACGCGACAACGGCTCCACCATCACTTCCAGCAGACTCCGCACGGCGTTCAACTTCTCGGCCGGCAGCATATCCAGCAGCGCGTGGGCCTGCCGGCGATCCTGATTGAGATTCGGTTCCATGTTTTCCTCTTAGCGGCTAAAGCTCGGCCATGACCCTGCTAACCCTAGAGCGCTTCACCAGGCTGTCGAGCACGATCACCAGCGCCTTCTGATCTTCGTCCGAGAGCTGATCGACCTTCTTGTACAGGCGGTGCAACTCCGGGTTGTGGATGTGGGCATCGCCGTTGGTTTCCTTCCTTCCGGCCAGTTCGTCGAGACTGACATCGAGGATGTCGGCGATCTTGACAACAGTGCCAAATAGCGGCGTCGCGTCGCCGTTCTCCCACCGGGTATAAACGCGGGGGCTGACGCCGAGCAGTTCGGCCACGCGAGTCTGTGTGATCTTGCGCGTGATGCGGAGTTGTCTGAGCCGTTGGGGAAAGTCCGTCATATTCCAGTCGGGCGGAAAAAGGTGAACTTGGCTCATCGTAAAACCTCCTTGAAAAAGTGTTGCTTGAAAATGTCTTTGTTGTCAATATACACTATGACATATTAGTCACTTGACGGGTTTTAAGAGGAGATCTGATGGCGCGGATTCCGGACGAAGAGATCGAGCGGCTCAAGAGGGAAGTTCCCATCGAGCGTCTGGTGACCGGCTTCGGCATCGAACTGAAGCGGCATGGGGCGGAACTGATCGGGCGGTGTCCGTTTCATGAGGATCACACGCCGAGCCTGGTCGTCTCGCCGAGGAACAATCTGTGGCACTGCCTGGGAGCTTGCAACATCGGTGGATCGACCATCGATTGGGTTATGAAGACGAAGGGCGTGAGCTTCCGGCATGCGGTCGAATTATTGCGCGCCGATCATTCTTCTTTAGCCGCTGGGCTTTTATCGGGAAAAGCCGGTCACGTGGTTCGCAAAGGCACCACCGCGAAGCTCCCGTCGCCGGTCGCGCTCGATGCCGATGAGCAACAGACTTTGCGCGATGTCGTGAGCTTCTATCACGAGACGTTGAAGGAGTCGCCCGAAGCGCTCCGGTATCTCGAATCGCGCGGTCTGACGCATCCGGAGATGATGGAGCGCTTTCAACTGGGCTTCGCCAATCGCAAGCTGGGGCTCACGCTGCCGGATAAGAACCGTAAGGAAGGAGCGGAGCTGCGCGGACGTTTGCAGCGGCTCGGCATCCTGCGCGAGAGCGGTCACGAGCACTTCAATGGCAGCCTCATCATTCCTGTCTTGGACCTCGAAGGGAACGTGCTCGGCATGTACGGACGCAAGATCACGCCGGGTCTGCGCGAAGGAACGCCGCTGCATATGTATCTTCCCGGTCCGCATCGCGGCGTGTGGAACGAAGAAGCTTTACAGGCTTCCAAAGAAATCATTCTGTGTGAATCGCTGATCGACGCGCTGACGTTCTGGTGCGCGGGCTTTCGCAACGTGACCGCCAGTTATGGCGTGAATGGCTTCACTGAAGACCACAAACAAGCTTTCCAAAAGCATGGCATCCGGAACGTCTGGATCGCCTACGACCGCGATGAAGCCGGCGACGCGGCGGCCGAGCGGCTAAAGGAAGAACTTACCGCGATGGGCATCGAATCGCATCGCGTGCTGTTTCCGCGCGGCATGGACGCCAATGAATACGCGTGTCAGGGTAAGAGTCTCGCAGTGCTGCTGAATCGCTTCGAGGCGCCGCAAGAGCCCGCGCCCGCAGTCACCGGTGACGAGATCGTTATCCAACGCAACGACCGCCGCTATCGCATCCGAGGCCTGCAGAAGAATCTCAGCCCCGGAGTGATGAAGGTGAATGTGCTGGTTTCGCGCCAGGACGAGTTCCATGTCGATACTCTCGACATGCAGACGGACCGCCAGCGCGCCGCCTTCATCAAGCGCGCCGCCGAAGAGCTGGGTCTGAACGAAGAAGTAATTCGCAAGGACATCGGCCAAGTCTTTCTCGCGCTCGAACAACTGCAATCCGAACAGATCCGCAAAGCTCTGGAACCCGTGAGACCGGAAGCCGCCCTCACCGACGAGGAACGCAGCGAAGCTCTCGCGCTGCTGAAAGACCCGAAGCTCCTCGACCGCATCCTGGGAGACTTCGACCAATGCGGGCTGGTAGGCGAGGAGATTAACAAGCTCATTGGTTACTTAGCCGCCGTATCGCGTCATCTGGAATCGCCGCTGGCCGTGGTGGTGCAGTCATCTTCGGCAGCCGGTAAGTCGTCTCTCATGGATGCGGTGCTGCAGTTCGTGCCGGAAGAAGAGCGCATCCAATACTCGGCCATGACCGGCCAGAGCCTTTATTACATGGGCGAAATGGACCTCAAGCACAAGGTGCTGGCCATCGTCGAGGAAGAAGGCGCATCGCGCGCCACCTATGCATTGAAGCTGCTGCAAAGCGAAGGTTCGCTCTCCATCGCATCCACGGGCAAGGACCCGGCCACGGGTAAGTTAGTTACTCATCAGTACCGCGTCGAAGGTCCGGTGATGATGTTTCTCACCACCACCGCCATCGATATCGAAGAGGAGCTGCTCAACCGCTGCGTGGTGCTTTCGGTCAACGAGGATCGCGAACAGACCAAGGCCATTCATCGCTTGCAGCGCGAGCAACAGACCCTCGCGGGCCTGTTGAAGCGGCAGCGGCGCAAGCAGCTTATCCGTCTGCATCAGAACGCGCAGCGGTTGCTGAAGCCGCTGTTCGTGGTGAACCCGTTTGTCGATGAGCTGACCTTTCCCGATGCGCTCACGCGCATGCGGCGCGACCACATGAAGTATCTGACGCTGATCCGCGCGATCGCGCTGCTGCATCAGCACCAGCGCCCGATGAAGACCGAGCACGGCCTTTCCTATATCGAAGCCACGCGCGAAGACATCGCCACCGCGGACCGATTGATGCAGGAACTGATGCGGCAATCGCTCGATGAGTTGCCGGCGCAAACCCGCCGCCTGCTGGGGCTCATCGAAGCGATGGTGAACGGGCGTGAAGGTTTTCAGTTTAGCCGCCGTGACGTGCGTGCTTATACCGGATGGGGCGCGACGCAGGTGCGCGTCCATCTTGATCGCCTCCACGAGATGGAATATCTGATCGTGCATCGCGGCGGGCGCGGGCAGACGTTTCTATACGAGTACGATGTCAACCTGGCGGGGCAAAAGGAAGAGTTAGCGGGGTCAAAGCGGCCCCAAAACGGGGACATGGCGGGGATCTCGCGGCCCGCTGAAGCCCGCATGAACATTGCCCCGAATGGTGTTTTCCACGTGGACGTTGAAAAACGCGGATATGCGGAGGCGTGATGTCGAAGATCGTACGTAAACGTAAACCAGTCGAGCCGCCAGCCACGCCTTTAGCGGCTTTGCTGGAGAAACATCTGGAAGGCCTGCGGGTCCGCAACTACTCCGAATACACCGTGAAGAACCGCCGCGTGCACATCGGCTTCTTTCTCGACTGGGCTTATGAGCGAGGACTCACGGAGCCGGTCGAAGTCACGCGCACGGTGCTCGAAACCTATCAGCGCCACGTGTTCCATTACCGCAAGAAGAGTGGCGAGCCGCTGAGCTTCACCGGCCAGCATGACCGCATCGTGCCGCTGCGCGTGTGGTTTAAATGGATGGCCCGGCATCACCACATCCTGCACAATCCAGCGAGCGAACTGGAACTGCCCAGGCTCGGCATGCGCTTGCCCAAAGCCGTGCTGACGGCCCATGAAGCCGAGCAGGTCATCGAACAAAGCAACGTCCACGACATCCTGGGGCTACGCGATCGCGCCATTCTCGAGACGCTGTACTCGACCGGCATGCGGCGGCTGGAACTGGTGAACCTGACGTTATGGGATCTGGATCTGGAGCGCGGCGCGGTGACCATTCGCCAGGGCAAGGGCAAGAAGGACCGCATGATTCCCATCGGCGATCGCGCGGCNNGGAGAAGTCGGGCGTGGGCAAGCCGGGCGCGTGCCATCTGTTCCGGCACACCATGGCGACGTTGATGCTCGAAGGCGGCGCGGATATCCGGTTCATTCAAGCGATGCTGGGACATGCGGACTTGAAGACGACGCAGATCTACACGCATGTGGCGATCCGGCAGTTGCAGGAGATCCACCGGGCCACGCATCCGGCGAAGCTGCCACGCACGGAGCCTGAAGAAGATGAGTGACGCGCTGGAGCGGCTGATCGACATCGCCCGCGGCGATACGGGGCAGAGCCGCAAGGTCGCGAACTTCCTGCTGGCCTGGTGGAACGCCGAAGAATGCGGCGGCTTCGATCTGACGGATGTATGGGGCGTGGATAAGTCCATCGCGGCGGACATGCTGACTGTGTTCGCACTGGTGGCGGCACGCCGTCAGTATCCCGACGCCATGGGTTATGGCAAGCAGTTCGAGGCAATCGTTAACGTCTGGCGGCGATGAGTGACCAGGAGCGCATCCGTCCACTGCGTCGCTGACGCTCCTCCGCGGCCGCATGCAGGAATCCCTTGATAGCCTCCCGGCAGGTGGAAGGCTTCGCTCGCAGATTGCCTCTGACGTAAAGGCGACGTTATCCGAAGCCGCAACCCCGCTGGCGGTCGCGGGGCTCCCTTGCGGCGGCTATCCGATAACGCGGTTTTATGTCATCGGCGGGGCGCGCACAGGCGGCTTTTGTTTGATGCAAAGCAATCGCCACCGCACGCGAACCCGCGTGCACTGTCGCGTTTGATCGCCGCGCCCGCCACGCGAACCGCGCGGCAAGGAAGCCCCTTTCCCGTTTCCCCCAGGGGCAAGCCGGGGCGGGGAAAGTTCCCCCCACGCCGGCATCACTGGCCGGCTCCCCCCGCAAGAGGGTTTTCAAAACGCTCCGCTGAAAACCCCCTTGCGCGATCCCCCTGGGCCTATGACGGAGAGTCGGTACAATCAGAAACAATGCTTGCGGCTAAACAGGAATCGGATGTTTTTCCTTCAGCCGCCTTCTGCTTGTTAGCCGAAAACTCGCATCGGGGCCATCAGCTTCCAACGGCGGTTCTTCACCGAGCCTTCGAGCCGATTAACTCCAACACCGCGACCGGCTTCGAAGCATTCTTGTACGAT
Source organism: Bryobacterales bacterium (assembly GCA_003136675.1). GTDB lineage: Bacteria > Acidobacteriota > Terriglobia > Bryobacterales > Bryobacteraceae > Bog-113. Next base: position 29 of record PLFE01000072.1, on the reverse strand, counting down.
TCCGGCAGAAGATCCCGTAGTACCGGCAA
>PLFE01000161.1 GCA_003136675.1 Bryobacterales bacterium | reverse complement strand
AGTCAGGCCGGCCTTGCGTTTCTCCAACTTCATTTGAACCTGATCTGCTGGATAGTTCTGGAGCACTGAGTAGTTGATCGGCAGCATTCGCACCATCAACGCTTGTAGCGCGACCGGAGTAGTAGAACAGCGCGATGTCGCCTGTTTGAATTTTGGAGGCGAAATCACTGACGGCTCGCTCGAAGGTAACTCGGTCAGCGTCTTCCACGATATCGACGCTGAACCCGGCTTCCACCAATGCCGAACGAACAGCCCGCGCATCATTCTTCGCGGCGCGAAGCGGCATTGATGGGTAGTTGTCATTACCGATCACCAACGCGATCCGGCGTTCCTCGGCTCGCACTGTCGGAGACGCGTCAAGGAGGAGCAGAAGCAGAGCGGCTTGGCGAAACACCATTTTTCGATTCTAGCTTTACTTGATGACCTCAACAAGCGCAAGCGACTTTGGTTGAAGTTCGATGGCTACGGGCGAGCCAGCCTTCCATTTCATCTCATGGGCCAGCGGCATAACACCAGCTTGACGGAGCTTGGCTTGTTGTTCACGCGCCGGAAAAGCCGGCTTCCCCATCGATTCCCACGCGGACAGGGAGGAGCCGTGCTGCGCGTCCACTTGCGTAATGCGGATGCGGTGGGCGTTCTTCAGTCCCGCGATATTCAGATTGAAGCGTCTGGGCACTCCGGCGTCTTCCGGCGGAACGTAGTTCCAGAGCACCAACGCGAGCGACCCATCTTTGCGCGTCGTGACTAACACCGAATCCGAGTCATTCGGGATGCGGGCGTCACCCAATTGGTGAAGCAACCGAAAGTCGTTGAGCGACGCTTTTGGAATGTTCCCGGCGGCGATGAGTCCGAAGCCTCCATAGAAAGGCGTTTTCACCACGCCTTGCTCCTCGAAAACATCCGAGAAACTCCAATAGGACATCATGTCCACCAGGCCATCGCACATACGGATTGTGTTCGCCAGCCAGGGTCCGACGAAAGGCGAATCGGTGACATCCACTTCATTGAAGTAGGACGCATTGAACTCGCTCCAATAGAGCGGCAGATTCGGCATCGCGGAGTTCTTGATTTCCTCGTGGACCTTGTGGACCGCGCGCGCGACCATATCGCGGCGCTGGATCTGTTCGTGGGTATTGAAGACATCCTCCGCTTTGTCGTTGCCGTAGACATGTGTGGACGCGAAGTCCACCGGCACGTGGTTCTGTGAACAATAAGCGATGAAATTACCCACCCAGGCGGCCTGCGCGGTGGCGGGTCCGCCGACCCGGAGTCGGGGACTCACCTTCTTCAGCGCGTTGGCGGCCGAGGCATAGAGTTGAAAGTAAGTCTGTTGCGGCGGTTCGCCGGTCCAGAAATCGATGTTCGGTTCGTTCCACACTTCGAAGAACCATTGCGAGACTTCCTCGATCCCGTACCGGTCAATCAGATGGCGCGCGAAGGCTTCGTTTAGCGCGCCCCACTTGGCGTAGTCCGTGGGCGGGTTCGGAAAGGGTTTGTACCAAAAGGCGTGAGTATGTTGCGTGGCGGACAGTTTCGATGGCATGAAGCTGAGTTCCACGAAGGGGCGGACGTGGTTCTTCAGCACGCCATCGTAGATTTGATCGACGTAGGACCAGTTGTAGATGGGGTTGCCTTGAGCGTCTTCGGAGTACACGCCATTCTCATCGTCGAAGATTCCATGGAAGCGGATGAACTCAAATCCGGTGGCGGCGGAGACTGTGCGGAGATCGTCTCGATAGGATTCACGCAGGGCCAGATTGGCGCGGCCAGAGCCAAACATGCGCTCCCAGAAATGGGGAAACGGGTGGGATGGCGCGGTCGCGTCGATGGTAATCGCGGTGAGGTTATCTTGCGCCGCCGCCGATAGTGCGGCTATGAAACAGAGCGCAACGTAGAAGATAGCTCGACGGAGAGTGGACATGCGGTTTCCTTTACTGTGAATCTTGCTACTGTGAATCTTTTTCAAAGCCGATGCGAGCGAGGGCGGGGCGGATTTCCGGATTCGACATAAACGCGTTCCACACCAGGCTGGAGCGGTAGTTCTCAATCATCACCGTGATGGGGCCCTGATCGAGGGCCATGAAGATACGGGCAAACCAGTCCTCTTTCAAATTGAACGCATCGTGGAAGCCGTAGACGCCCCAAAGCTGCGGCCCCAGGGTGCGGTAGTCGTAACGCAGAGCGTCCATGGACGCGGCCGGCGTGTAAGGAAATGCGGCCAGCGCGCCGGTCGGCGCGATGGTGCCGTTGTCGCGATCGGCAATCGGCTCGTGAGCGGAATAGCCCCAGGGATCGTCGCTGGCCGTGAGACCCCATTCTTCGCCGCCGTATCCGGGAAACTGGTTGGGATTGGCGACGCAGTAAGCCAGGTTGATGCGCGCAATGTTGCGATTGTTCGAGAAGTAGTCCGTGAAGCGATCGCGGATGCCGCGCGGGTCGAATCCGAGAAACGAATACTGGGTGAAGAAGAGCGGGCCGCCGGTATTCACGCCGACGTCCAGCTTGATGCCATAAAACGTCCCGCCATTGGTGTAATGAGAACCATTCTCCGAACCGCCCCAGCCCTTTCGGTATTCCTGAGCCTCCGGAGCTCGCCCGGCCCAACCGGTGTAGTAGAGGCTTGCGGGAACGGGATGCGTGGGCGAGGCGATGGCCAGCAGATACACAATCATCGTTTCGTTGAAGCCGATGAGTTTGTGGGAGATGTGCCAGGCGTAGTCGGGCGACCAATGCCAGTAGAGATACTTGCTATCCGGCGATTGGCGGTACCAATCCCATTCCACGGTTTCCCACAAGTGCGTGAGTTTTGCGCGAAGGTCTTTTTCGGCGGGCGCAGCGGCGTTGTAGTATCCGCGCGCGGCAAGCAGGCCCTGGATCAAGAATGCCGTTTCCACCAGGTCGCCCCCGTCATCGTATTTGCCAAAGAGCGGAATGATCTTGCCCGTGCGTCCGTCCATGAAGTGTGGCCACGCTCCGTGGAAGCGATCCGCTTTTTCGAGAAAGCCGGCAATTCGATTCATGCGATCCAGGCCCTGCTGCCGCGTGATGAAGCCGCGTTCCACGCCCACCAGGATGGCCATGATGCCGAAGCCCGAAGAGCCGGTGGCGATCATATTTTCATCGCCGGGGATATTCTCGAGCGCCATGCCGGCGTTGGGATGCGCACCTTCCCAGTAATAGCGGAAGTTGGCCTCTTGCACCATGGTCAGCAGTTCGTCGTCGCTCATGGCGCGGGTCGCGGCAGTGGCGGGATCGGAGAGCGGGGACAACCCGTAACTGGCGTTGCTGGCGGCGATCTTGTAAGTGAACTTCTGATCCGTCTCCCCGATGAAGTCTTCATACCGGTGAAAGCGTGGCTCCTGGATCGCGATGGGAGTAAAGTTGGCGCCGTCGGCGGAACGGGAGATGACCCAGCGTTCGAGTTCTGTGCTGGTATCGGCGTTCCACGACAGGTCGATATGGCGCTCGTAGCCTTTGGCGCGGAGTCCTTGCGGAGCTTTGAGCGCAGCAGTGCGTGTCAGGGGCCGGAGGCGGTCGATTCGTATTTCGTCCAGGGTGAGGGTGTGCTCGACTCCGTCCGCCCGGTCCTGCAGGAAAGTGATCGTTTGCAGGAGCCGCGGATCGAACTGTGACGACGAATGCGACGTGAAAGCGCGGAGAGGAACTGTGATCTGCGCCCAGTGCCCCGCCGGGACCGCGCCCGAGAGCTTAAGCGATTCAGTAAACCCTCCCGCGGTATCGCTGAGTTGCACGCGTGGCATCTGATCGCTTGAAATGCCCTTCGCGGAGTAGCAGGCGAGGACCAGATGATCGCCTTCGAAATCAATCTCCTGATTGCGCCAGCGATCCAGGCGTATCTCTGCATCCCAATCGCCGCCCGGCGAAGACTTCCACCGCAGGCGGAGGGCGTTCGGCGGAGTGAAAAAGATCTCACGATCGACCGGCAGTTTGCCGTGATCCAGCGCGAGAGTGCTGGGCCCGAAGGCCTCACCGCTGCTGTAGTAATAGCGGTCGGGCGTCTGGCTGGTATCAAAGAAGACGTGGTGGTAGTAGGAGCTTTCCGCCCAAACAGGAAGCGGGCTCAGCAGGAGCACGGCGGCCAGCAATCGATTACTCATGGGGCGCCATGGCGTTGAGGCGTGCGAAGGTGGCACGCGCGCGAGCGGCGTCTTCCTTGCGGTTGACCTTAGCGTACGCGCGGCTGAGGGCGAAATAGACCTTGGCTTCCTCAGGCTCGGCGCGCTGCGCGGATTCGAGTTCCGCGATGGCCCGCAGCGGTTCGCCGGCGTCCAACTGCAAAACGCCGACCAGATAGTGGGCTTCCGGCAGCTCTGGAGCCAACTTAAGGGCTTCCTGGGCGTAGCGAAGACCGAGGGCGCTCTCGCTTGCGGGATCTTGGGCGCTCGTTTGGGCGCTGTTTTGGGCAATGACCCCCGCGACGCAAAGGCGGGCCAAAACGTGATTCGGAGTGTTTTGAATTTCGCGCTGGAATACCTCAAGAGCCTCCGCGTCCTCGTTGTGCGCCAGCAGAAATTTTCCATACGCAAACTGTACCCCGGACACTTTGGGATAGTCGGCGGCAAGCTGCTTATAGCGCGTGAGGGCATCGGCGACCTGGCGGCGCGCGGCGAGGATTTCGGCGCGGCCCGCGGCGCGGACAAGTTGCGGGTCGAATCCCGGTGGCCGGGTATAAAGGACAGCCAGACCGAGCGCATCCGTGAGTTCTTCCGATTCGACTCCCTGGCGGGCCAGCGCATCCAGCGCTTCCTGCGCGTCCTCAAAGTCAGAGCGGATGCCGCGTTCCAGCCAAAGAGTGCCGAGAGTGAAGAGAGTGACTTGACGCAATTGTGGATCGTCGGGGATGCCGAGTTTCCGGCCGTTGCGGAGATGTTCCAGGGCATCCGCGTTTTTGTTCAGCTTGGCTTCGGTGAGGCCGAGCATCACCTGCGCACCACCGTTGCTCGAATCGAGCGCGCATGTCTTTTCAAATGCGCGAGCGGCGCCCGCATAGTCGTCGCGATCATAAAGCAGGGTGCCAAGATACCACCAGCCCTCGGTCCATTTCGGGTTCTCGGCAACGGCTTTGCGGTAGAGAAGCACGGCCTCATCAAGGCGGTTGGCTTCGCGGGCAACTCCCGCCTCCCGAGCGGCGTCTTGCGCGGCGAGCGCCCCGCAACAGAGAAACAGGATGCCGAAAATCTTACCCTTTGGCGGCATCGATTGCTTTCCTATCGTAAAACGTGGGGCGGATCTTAGTCAGCCGCCCCACCTCAATTGTGGCTTCTCCCAAGCCTGAGACGAGCCTTCAGAAGCTGAACCTTGCCTGCAGTTCGACGATACGGCCGCCGAATGCCCCTTGCGCCTGGCCGAACTGAGGGTTACTGGTGACCCCGTCGTTGCTGATGGTGGTGTTGACGTTGTTCAGGTTCACTTGATTGAACAGGTTATAGGCGCTGGCCTGTAGGTTCAGTTTCGCGTTTTCGCCTAACACCTTCATGCGCGGCAGCGCGAACGCTTTGGCCAGAACCATATCCACGGCGGAGTATCCCGGTCCGCGGAACATGTTGCGGTAAATGTTCGATGAGGGATCGGGGGGAATTCCGTTTGCCGGCCACGTAGGCACGGTGAAATAGGACAGCGCCCCGTTCGGAAAGTTTCCATTAGGCGCTTCGAATGTGGCATTGCTGGAGCTCGAGCCGGCGCCGCCCGTGTATGTCGCGGGATAGAGGCAGCCGAATCCGCTGTTGGGGTAGAGCACGTTCCCATTGGTATTGCAATATTGGGGAGTGAAGGGAAAACCGGAGTGCGCATTGAAAATCGCGCTGATCGTCCAACCGCCGAGCACGGAATTCAGCAGATGACTGCCGGTCGTGAATAGCTTGGGGTTCCAGATGCCCCACAGCTTGAAGTTATTGGTGACGTCGAAATCCGACGGGCCGTGGGCGTGGGATAAATCCCACGGGTAATTGTCCGAGTAATAATCCTGGGAGCCTTCGTCGGTGCTGCTCGAATAACGATACTGAGCGTCGATTTCAAAGGTGCTGGCGAAACGGTGCTTAATCTCGGTGAGCAGAGCATTGTAACTGGAGTTCGCATCGTTCGAGTACCAATCGAGCGATTGCACAAGCGGGTTGGTGGCCGGGTACAACGTGTAGTTCAGGAAATTCTGAATCGTGTAGTGCCGGGTCTGGCTACCCTGATAGCCCACGGACGCAACCCAGTTGTGACCGAGGTTATAGTCGGCGTCCATCGAATAGCGCAGGGTCATGGTTGACGGCATGTTATTGGGAAAGCCGGTCAAATTCACTGGCGCGCCGCTGGTAGGCAACCCGTAGCTGTTGAAGGATTGCACGGCCGCGGGGTTGGAGGGGTAGCCGTTCAAATCGGTCAGGCCGGAACTGACTCCGTACAGAATGTTTGAGTTGTAGAGAGTCAGAGAAGTGAGGAATGGCGGATTGAACCGGCCGTTTGAAGTGATGGCCAACTGTTCGAGGTTGTAGCCGATTCCGCCGCCGCCGCGAATCACGAATTTGTTATTGAAGGAATGTCCCAGAAATCCCGAGGGACTCCAAGCGAAGCCCAGCGATGGACCGAGATTCGGCGTGGTGTGAAACAAAGCGCCGCCTTGATGGACGTAGAGGCCGCTGAGGGAGTTCGCGCCGGAGCCCAGAATCACGTTGCTGATGTTGTTATCCGTTTCGGTGAGCGGCGAAAAATACTCATAACGCAGGCCCATGTTGATCGTCAGGTTCGGCTTTACCTTCCAATCGTCCTGCACAAAGAAGGCCCAGATATTGAAGCGGATATTCTTGGTTGCCGATGTCGGTTGACCGGTAACGGGATTGAAATTGCTGCTCTCATTGTAGGGAGCGTCGTTGGCAAAATCCCAGATATCGTAGAAGTTGTAGTTCGGCCGCGCCCCCCAAGGAGCGGTGTCGAGGAACAAGGCCCTGGAAACATCCCCGCCGAATTTGAGGAAGTGGCTGCCGGCAACCTTGGTCAGGGTATCGCGCACATTGTAGGTTTTCTGATTGAAGACGCTGGGTCCGGGAGGTCCGAATTGCTGGACACCGACGCTGCCAGCGGCTGTGATACTGGCATTGGGCAAGCCGAACGGTTCCTGTGCGTTGCTGGTGATCTCATTCCAGTACCATCCGCTGACGCCAAAGCGGGCCTCGTTCAGAATAGTGGGAGAGAACGTGTGGGTATAGATTCCCGACATCGCATCGGCGGTGGAGTAGTGATTCCAGGCGTTGGCGGCGCGAGCGGGGCCGTTGTAGGAGAACGTGTGCACAGGCACCCAGTAGATGCTGAACACCACCGCATCTTTGCTGGTGNNTCGGCAGTGCCAAGCGGGGAAGTCAGAGGCGAACCCAGATTGAGGCCGCCGGAGACATTCCGGCATTGCGTTGACGGGAGCCCCACTTGCGAACACGTTAGCGTGATGAGGCTGGTGATGGAAGGGGCGGTTCCGGGATAGGAGAGAAACTGCCGGGCAATACTGCCGGCGGGACCAGCCATCTGGTCAAACTGCGGCGTTTCATACCAACCCGTTGTCTGAGATTCTGAGTTATTGCGGAGGGTCTCGTAAGAAAAGAACGCGAAGAGCTTGTTTTTCTTGATGGGTCC
>PLFE01000128.1 GCA_003136675.1 Bryobacterales bacterium | reverse complement strand
AGCTCACACCCGAACTGCGCCCGACGTTACGCTCCCGCGATACGGTAAGGTGCAAGGATGAACAGGAATATCTGGCGGGGCGTGACCGAGGTGGGTTTCATCATCTTCCTCTTCTATTCCAATCTTCTGATGGGGGAATTCACCCGCTCCGGCATGGCGCGCGGAAGGGGCGTCGTCTGGGCGATCGAAGATGTCTTTACGAACGCCAACTTCGCAATCGCCGTCGTCGCCGCGCTCATCGGATTCATCGTTGTCGAATCAATTCGCAGGAAGTTGTGAAGATAGCCGTTGCAGCTTTGCCGAAAAAAGCGCATCATCCCTTTTTCGCGCGCTTCTCATGCCTTTTCGGGATGGCGCTGCCGCGCTGTCCCGTCCTACCCTAAACGCAGATCTCGTTGTAAACAGGAAAGATTGCGAGAAAGGACACTGATGAATAAGAGAACACTGGCGACTCTTGCGGTCGCCGCCATTTGCAGCTTCGGATGGGGTTGCGCCAAGAAGGTTGCCGCCGCCCACCCCAGCGCGCCACAACCCACTACAGCCGCGGCCGCCGCCCCCGCGCATAACCCGTCACCCGCTCCACAGCAAACCGCGCGGAACACTTCACCGGTCGCTTCCAACATGCCGGACCAGGCCACCCGCGACCAGATTCAGACACTACTGAACCGCATCCAGGACGCCTATTTCGACTACAACACCGGAAACCTGCGGCCCGATGCCGTCGTGGCCCTGCGCGCGGATTCCAGGACTCTCGCGGACATTCTGCGCCAGTATCCCGATTACAAGCTCACCGTCGAAGGCTTCTGCGATGAGCGCGGTTCGGAAGAGTACAACCTGGGTCTCGGCGAGGAACGCGCCAAGAAAGCCAAACAATATCTGGCGGATTCCGGCATCCCTTCATCGCAGTTGTTGACCGTCAGCTACGGCAAAGATCGCCCCGTTTGCGAAGAGCATGACGAAGCGTGCTGGCAGAAGAACAGGCGCGTCCACATCACCCAGGCCCAGAATCCCACCCAGGCCCAAAAGTGACAATGAGAATCACCATTGGTTGCGCGGCCCTGATTCTCTGTGCGAGCATGCTGCTCGCCCAGACGCCTGCGCAGCAAGACCCATCCTACGACGGTACCTGGGTGTCGCGCAAAGATAAGGACGTCAAACTGATGGTTCAGACCGTAGGCAATAAAGTCCACATTCAGGAGTTCAAGGGCAGCGAGATGAAGTGGCAGTACACCTGTGGAATCTCCGGCAAAGCGTGCAAGTTCAAGGAAGGCAGCCGCTCGGCAACTGTGTCGTTGTGGCTGAACGGCCCCAAGCTGGTGGAGCTCTGCACGCGTGGTGACAGCGTGACCAAGCGTAGATTCACTCTGGCCGACAAGGGCACCACCCTCGATATCGAGGTGCTGCCCATATCGCCTCCCGGCGAAACCCAAACCATCGCCTATTCGCGCGACTAGGCGCGCCCCGTGGTGCTACGATACAGGCCAAGCGAACCTGTGCCAATCCGAATCTGGCCGATCCTTCTGCTTGGCTTTAGCACGCTCGTGTTGTTGATCGCGTTCTCCGGCTTTAGCGCTCTCGACCGCGCGCGTTCCATCTACGCGGGCGTTTCCGAGCTTCATAACACCGAGCAACATGCCGAACAGCTTCTGGCCAAGGTGCGCTCCGACGTTCTGGCGTCAGCCATTGTCGTTCGCGATGTACTCTATCAAACGTCGGCGCCGGTGGATCTCCAGCGTGCCACCCAGCGCGCGGAACTGCATCGGTTACAAGGCGCCACCGCCGCCGCCCTCGTTGAGCTGAAACCCCTGATCCCCAGGGAAGATTCCGCCAAACTCGAAACCATGCGCCAGGATCTGGACGATTACTGGCATTCGTTGGACGCTCTCTTCCTGTGGACTCCAGAGCAGAAAGCGAAACGGAACCAGGCCTTCCTGCGCGATGAGATCTTTCCGCGGCGCCAGGCATTGTTGATGCTGCTGGAGCAGGTGGAGGACCTCACCAGAGACAGCATCCAGACGCGTCGCCAGGATATCGACCGCCGCGAAGCCGACCTTCCGGTCTTCGTTTCCCGCCTGATTGGCGCGACCATTTTGGTGGGCGTCCTGGTGGCTATCGCCAGCGCGGCGCGCATTTCGGCTCTCGAAGCCCACTCATCGAAACAGCAGGCGGCCGTCGTCGCGGCGGGCGAAGAACTGCGCAAGCTCTCCCGTCAACTGGTACAGGCGCAGGAAGAAGAGCGGCGCTCTCTATCGCGCGAACTGCACGATCAGATCGGTCCGCTTCTCACTGCCATTCGCATCGGCGCCGGCAATCTCGAAGAAGAGTTGATTCAGGAAGATTCCGAACGGGCGCGCCTGCAGTTGGAGCAGACCAAGCGGCTCTCCGAGCAGGCCCTGCGCGCCGTGCGGGATCTCGCCATGGGATTGCGTCCCGCCATGCTCGACGACTTGGGTCTTGGCGCGGCGCTCGAATGGCAGGCCCGCCAGCATGCCCGCCTCTGCGGCGTTCCCGTTTCCGTGGAACTCGATGGCACGCCCGACAATCTTTCCGATTCGCAGCGCACTTGCGTCTACCGCGTTGTGCAGGAAGCGCTGAACAACATCGCCAAGCATGCGCATGCCCGGAACATCGAAGTGCGCGTGAAGAGCGGCGAAAACGGCATCGCCATCCTCGTGCGCGACGATGGTCCGGGGTTCGACGTGGCGGCGGCATCCGGAAAGGGCCTGGGCTTGTTGGGAATCAAGGAGCGCGTCAGGCAGTTGGGCGGGGATGCCGGCATTGAATCGCAGAGCGGAACCGGAACGAAGCTCACTGCGTGGCTCCCGTTTGAGCTCAAGACGAAGGGAACCAGCTAACCTCTTGACCAGAACAAGAATCCTCCTCGCCGACGATCACGGCATCGTGCGGCAGGGCCTCCGCGCCGTCCTCGCCCGCGATCCTTCGTTTGAAGTAGTGGGCGAAAGCGGCAACGGGCGCGACGCCGTCCGTCTGGCTGAGACGCTGGATCCGCACATCGTCATCATCGACATCTCGATGCCGGAATTGAATGGCATCGAGGCGGCGGCGCAGATTGTCGCGCGCAATCCGCGTACGGGAGTGATCATCCTCAGTATGCATGCCGACGAGACGTATCTCTTGAGAGCTTTGAGCGCGGGGGTGAAAGGGTACCTGTTAAAGGAATCCGCGGAAGTGGATTTGAACCGGGCTGTGAACTTGGTCGCGCAGGGTAAGACCTTCTTCAGCCCGGCGATAACCAGCGCGCTGTTGGATGATTACTTGCGTTACATGCAACAGCGCAACCTTCGGGATTCCTATGAGTTGTTGACGGAGCGGGAGAAAGAAGTGCTGCAGTTATTAGCCGAGGGTAAATCCAATAAGGAAGTCGCCGGGCTGCTGGAAATCAGCCCCCATACGACGGAGAGCCACCGCGTGAAGTTGATGCAGAAGTTATCACTCCACAACACGGCCGAGATCGTTCTATATGCCGTGCGCAAGAAGATTATTAGTTGAACTCCCGTTCCCGCGAACTTGAATCACACGAGAAAAACCTCCGCTATCTCCCAACAAATAAACGACTTCCGAATAACCCCCGCCACAACTTTACAATCCCCGCTGCTACTCTCGAATCGGGAGAGTTTCCCACGTTGCCTAATGCTATAGATATTTCAGGCGTCGCCCGCACCGCAGGATGAAGGTATTCATTTCATCGACCGCGCAAGACTTGGTGGCTTACCGCAAGCTGGCCGACGACACAGTGCTGCGCCTCTCGCAAGAATCCGTGGCGATGGAGCGCTTCGGTCCGCTGCCCGGCGAGCCGATCGCCGAGTGCGAGCGCAAGGCCCGCGAGAGCGACGTAGTGCTTTGCATCCTCGCGCACCGCAACGGCTTCGTCCCCGACAAGGGGCGGGGCAGTATCACGCGCCGGGAAGTGGAGGCGGCGAGGGCGGCCGGAAAGGACGTGCTGGTTTGGATCGTTGCCGACGACTATCCCTGGACTGAGAAGAAGGAACAGGACCTGCTCACCGATCCCACGGTGCTCGCGGACCCGGCGCGTGTGGCGGAGGTCGCGGCGGGCGTGCAGTCGCTCCTCGACTTCAAGTCTTGGCTGCGCGCGAAGTTCGTCTGTGAAGCGTTCACGACTGCGGACGATCTGGGGCGCAAAATTGCTGTCGCACTGAGCAAACACGCACAAGACGGAGCCGTCAGGCGCCCGGAACCTGCCCGCGGCGAGGTCCGCATCGTCCATGCGCTCCAGCCCGCTCCCCATTTCCGGGGCCGCGGCGCGCTGGTCGAAGAGCTGAGTGCGTGGGTTTCCGATCTCGCCTCGCCCGATCGACGTCGAGCGGATCGATCGGGGGGATTACCGCCTCGTCCGGCGTGTGGCTCCCTCGAACGAGGGCGCCGTTGACTGGCTACTAGACTGTCCACAGAAGGATTTCTTCGTTCCGATCGACGCTGAGTCGACGGATGCGCTGTGAAGTACTTGGTCGACGCTAGCGTTCTGAGCGAGCCGACGAAACCGGCGCCCGATCCGCGGGTGGTAACGTGGCTTCGCGCACATGAGCCGGATATTGCTGTCGATCCCGTCATTCTAGGCGAACTCCGATTCGGGATCCTCATCCTTCCCAGGGGAAGGAAGCGGGCTGCCCTGGAACGCTGGTTCGACGCGGGAGTCGGGCGTCTCCACTGTCTCTCCTGGGATGCGGACCCGGGCCTGATATGGGCGGAACTGCTGGCGCGTCTTCGCACAACCGGGAAAGCCATGCCGATGAAGGATAGCCTGATAGCGGCAACTGCGGTTTTCCACGGTCTGGCGGTCGCCACGCGAAATCGTGCTGATTTCGTGAACGCCGGCGTCCGCATCGTCGATCCATTCGTTGGTTGAGGTCTCGCGTAGGGGCGGCCTCGCATGAGCGGAGACCTCTCAACGTCGAGACGGCTGCCAGGTGTCAGTTTCGAAATCATTGCCATATAATCGGTTGGAGGTTTATAACACCAGGTTTCATGCGCGTGATTGGTTCGGAGAAGCCAAACTTCCTCAGGATTGTCGCCGGCAGTATTCTTTGCGCCGGAATGTCATTCGCTGCCACTGCGCCCGAACCTACGTTCTCAAGAGACGTCGCGCCGATCCTCTATCGACACTGCGTATCCTGCCATCATTCCGGCGACATTGCGCCGATGTCGCTCGTCACCTATCAAGAAGTGCGGCCATGGGCTGCCGCCATCCGCGAAGCGGTAGCCTTGCGACGGATGCCGCCATGGCTTGCGGACCCCAAAGTCGGCCATTGGTCCAACGATCCACGCCTCTCGGAACGTGAGATCTCCACGCTCGAAGCCTGGACCGAACGTGGAAAGCTCGAAGGGAATCCTCGCGATCTGCCACAGCCCCCCGCATTTCACGACGGCTGGAAAATTGGCACACCCGATGTTGTGATTGCAATCCCCGAGCACAAGCTGGCGGCCCAGGGGCCCGATGAGTACGCATACATCAACGTGCCCACAAATTTCACGGAAGACCGGTGGGTCGTCGCAGCGGAGTTGCGCCCGGGCAATCGCAAGGTGGTGCACCACGCCCACGTGTTCGTGGTGGACGAGGCCGCGAACAAAGCCTCCGCTGAAGCCTCAACGAAAGACCCGGCTAAAGAATACGCCAACTCCATTCGCGTAAAAGAGGGTACCTTGGAATGGGTTCGCCCGGAGGCGCCCGTGATTAACGATGGCTGCGCCGTAGACGACAATGCCCGCTTTCCCGGCTCGAAGGTCTCCGATCTGGGAGGGCTTATCGCTTCTTACCTCCCAGGCCGCGAAGCCGACGTGTATGCTCCCGGCACTGCGCGCAAGATTCCCGCCGGCGCCAGCGTCAACTTCCAGATCCATTACTCGCACACCACCGGCAAAGCGGAGACCGACATCACCAGCGTGGGCCTGATCTTCGCCAAGGAGCCTCCGAAGCAGGTCTCTCGCCGCGTCGATCTTGCCAATCATATGTTTATGATTCCAGCCGGCGATCCCGACCATCAGGTCACCGAATGCCACACGTTCGATAAGCCAATCGCGATCACAAGCCTCACGCCGCACATGCATCTTCGCGGAAAAGCCATGCGCATGATTGCGCGCTATCCCACCGGCGAGGAGCAGACCCTGCTCCTTGTGCCCGCATACAATTTCAATTGGCAGTTCACCTACCGGGCACAGCCGCCCATTAACCTTCCGAAAGGGACACGCATTCAGATCATCGCCGAGTTTGATAACTCCGTGAATAACCCACTGAACCCGAATAGCAAGGAACCCGTCCGTTGGGGCAGCGCCAGCGAGAACGAGATGATGGATGGCTGGATCGAATACGTCGACGCGGAGCCGGCCAATCCGCCTCACTGAATCTGGCTAGAAATTCTCGAGCAGCCACGCATTCTCCGTGAACATGGTTTTTGAAAAGGCCAGGTGACGTCCGTCGGGAGAAGGTACCCCCCAAAAACTGCCCAGGTTCTCCTGGCTCTGGAGAATGGTGGCGTTCCCCTTCAGGTCGACGTAGAGGAAGGTTGGGCTTTCCCCGTTTGGGTTGTTGCAAATGTACCAGCCTCTCCCGTCCGCCGCCCAGTTCAGGTTAAACAGATTCGTCCAGCCTTCCACCAGCACGTCGCGCGCCGGCGCTCGGTCCCCACCTGGGCCGGCGTCACCGCGACCCGTCACCGGAATAATGTGGACCAGCCCTTCGCGGTTGTCGGGGCGCACCATGGCGATGCTGGCGCCGTCCGGCGACAGGCCCCAGTCGCTGGCGTGATAATCCGTGCGGGCCACTTCTCGCAGATCGCTCCTCGGGATTCCTCCCGGTGGAAGCTTCTGCGAAGGGTCGAAAGCATAAAACACGTCTTGGTCCTGCTGCCGTTCTGCCGTCACGCAAAGGTTGGCCGCCCCGGGCGTGCAGAAATAATTCTGGAGCCCCCGTGCCGCGATAACCACTTCCGAAGGGCCGCCCGAAGCCGGCATACGCATCAGCCGCCGCGTGCTCGTCGAGTTGCCCAGGAAGTAGAGCAACCAGGCTCCGTCCGGACTGAAACGGCCATAACCCGCGTATTCCCTACCCGCCACAAGCGGCCGCGCCAATCGTTGGTCGAGCCGTTGCTCAAAAATATTGAAAGCGCCATTGCGTGCCGATTCGAATACCACAGCTTGGCTATCGGGGGTCCAGGCGTGAGTGTAGTCCTCAGCGCCAAGGGTCAACCGGCGCGGATTGCTAAGACGCCTTCCCTTGTCCGTCAGGTCAGCCACAAAGACAACCCCACCAGGCCCCCCGCCTACGCCCGCTTCGTGCTGCAACACCACAAGGCGCTTTCCATCGGCCGACACGGTTGGATGAACGTATCCGTGCGGTTCAGCGATTTGGCGGGCGGGACCTATTGGCCGGGCGGTTCGCGCGTCGACGGGGACTTCCCAAAGCGAAGCATCGTCGGCGGCGTAGACGATGTGCCCGTCAGGCAGCACACCGAACTCCGCGCAAGGTTTCCGCACGCTGAAAGACTGCCCTGTTTCGAGGTCCAGCGATTCGAGAGCGAACGCGCCGCCATTCACGTCGTGGTCGAGCACGGACAGGTAGAGGATCCGCCCACGCCCCGCATACCAGGCAGGGTGATAGAAGTGAAACCCATCCTTGGAAACCAGTTTTCTCGCGTTTTGTCCGTTCGCTTCCATCGTCCAGATCGCGTCATGGGCGCCGTTGGTAAACAGCAACTCGGATCCATCCGAAGACACCGCGACATCGTCTGCGTCGCGCCGGAGCAAGCGGGGGGCATCCCCGAACGTCGACCCCAACCAGAGTTGGCGATTCACGTCCTGAGCCGAGACCGAAATGAACGCCAGATGGGTGTTGTCTGGAAACCACGCAATCCGCCAGATCCGGGTGTCCGCGGGGGTGAACAGAGCGTGCACTTCTCCCGAACCGATCTCTTTCAAGTTGAGGCCGGTGACGTCGGCATAAGCCAGGAGATTACCGTTGGGCGAAATCGCCGCATCCACGACGGGCGCGTCGGAGACGTTTTCCGTTAACTGTTTCCGGGTTAACTGAGGCGGATGGTGGCGGGAGCGCCAAACGTACCACAGCAGAGACGCGGCCACTACGGACGCGCCGGCCACCAATGCGATCACAGCCCTCTTATGGCGATTCACTAGGCCTGCGATCAACTGCGAATCGGAGCTGCCGTGTTGTAGCGCCGGCGCCTCCGCCGCCATGCGTGGCGATCCCATAATTCCCACCGTCGATGAGGACGGCGCCGCTGCACGCTCCGGATCCGAATCGCGCTTGAGGCGCTTCAGGTCCGCGCGCATTTCACCCGCGCCCTGGTATCGCAGGTCGCGGTCTTTTTCCAACGCTTTCAGGATGATCTCCTCGAGCCTGGGCGGTAACTTGGGGTTCAGGCTGAGTGGCAGCCTGGGGGGCTCGTGAATGATGGCGGCAAAGATCGCCCACGATGTGGCTCCGGTGAACGCCTTCTGGCCCGTCGCCATCTCGTAAAGTACGCTGCCGAAACTGAAAAGGTCGCTTCGCGTATCCACTTCCTCGCCCCGCGCCTGCTCCGGCGACATGTAAACCGCCGTTCCCGGAATCACGCCCATCGCGGTCAGCGAATCTTCCAGCGCCTTCTCTTCCGATCCCTTGTCGCGCGCCGATTTGGCCAGACCAAAATCGAGGATTTTGGTCTGCCCGCTTTGCGACACAAAGATATTGGCGGGCTTGATGTCGCGGTGAACGATACCCGCCGCGTGTGCCGCGCCCAGGGCCAGAGCTACTTGAGAGCCTAGCTGGGCAAGACTTTCAAAGCCCAGGGCGCCGTCCGCGATGAGATCTTTCAGGGTGCGGCCGTCGACGTACTCCATCACCAGGTAGTCGATGGCTTTGTCGGTGCAGATGTCGTAAAGGGCGACGATGTTGGGGTGGTTCAGCGCCGATGCCGCGCGCGCCTCGTTCAGGAAGCGACGTCGCAGTGCGCTATCGTCGGCTGTCTCGCGGGGCAACATCTTGATGGCTACGGTGCGCTCGAGGCGCAAATCCCGCGCGCGATAGACCTCGCCCATGC
>PLFE01000094.1 GCA_003136675.1 Bryobacterales bacterium | reverse complement strand
GGGCCTGCCGGAGCGACTGGGCCTGCCGGAGCGACGGGACAAACAGGGCTCACGGGGCCAACCGGGGTTGCGGGGCCCACTGGACCGACCGGTCCGACTGGGCCGACTGGGCCAACCGGCGCCACCGGACCCTCGGGTGCGAGCGGGAACGCCCTCAATCCTCGCGGCATCTGGTCTTCGACCACATCTTATAACGCGCTTGACTCGGTCTCTTACAGCGGCTCTCTCTACGGAGCCGTGGTTGCGAACACCAATGTGACTCCGGGCACCAATAACACCAAGTGGAATCTGCTTGGCGCGGCGCAGACGGTGACTGTCCAAAACAGCGGGACCATTGTTGCGGCGCAGAATGCCATGAATTTTGCGACGCCGATGTCAGCCGTGAGTAACTCCGGACAGAGCCGGATCGATATCAGCTGCTCTACCTGCGAGGTGAATACGAATAAGGGCGTGGCGAGCGGCTACGCGCCACTCGATACCAACGCGCACGTTCCGACGGCGAACTTACCCTTGATTGGTTTGGCAAACGGAGGAACGGGTTCCTCAACGGCGCTTGGTTGGCTGAGCAACCTGGAGTTCCAGAACGCTTCGGCAACCGGTTCCGTTGCGATCCCCGCGCTCGAAAAGCTCGAGGAGACCATCAGCATCGAAGAGTTCGGGGCGGTCTGCGATGTCTGGTTAAATCCCAACACGCCGACCCTTTGGACCGACAACGCGCCGGCCATTCAGGCCGCCATCAACTACCTGTCCAACGCAGGCAGTTCCGGTACGATTCTGATTCCTGCGACACCCTATCCGGGCGGGTGCGGAGTGAAATCTCAAATTGTGGTGCCGACCGGCATCCGTCTGAAGGGCGATGAGATGCATAGCGCGGGGATCGTAGCGATCAACACCGGCAATACTTCCACGAGCTTTCCCCAAAACACGGCTATTGTGCAGATTGGACCTTACTATGTTCTGAATGCACAGGGGAGCCTGGCGGCGAACGGCACGATTACACCCACGATGCGCGCGGGTTTGGTGGATCTGTTCGTGAGCGCGAATAACATACTGGGATCGACCGCGGTGGCTTCGCAGTCTATGCAAGAAAACAGCTACCTTCATGACGTGGCGTTATATTACTACACAAAATACGGTCTCGATCTTCAGTCATTCGGGGTAATGAACGCCTCCGCCGACAAGCTCTATATCTCCAGTTCACAGCTTCCGGCGGCGGACAATGCCGTGGGGATCCACCTCAGTTGGGGTAGTTCCCGGATGCACTTCAACGACATTACTATCTATGGCTATCTCGATTCCTCGAACTCGAATACGATCCCGCAGACGGGCATTCTTGTCGAGAACACGTCTCAGGTTTCGATTGGCGACCTGCATTGCGAGTTAGTGACAGACTGCGTGAGGATTGATACCGGCGCCGTGGCTCATTTAGATAATCTTTATGGCCTGAATCTTACGACGAACGTGGTTCACCTGACCAACGCGGCCGGAGGAGCCGTGATTACGAGTTCTTATACCGGGGGTTCTCCGGTGAACGTTAAGGACGATCTTTTGGGACAGTCACTCACCGACTCCTTTGTACCCCTTCACGTTTCCGTGCTTCCCGCATGGAACGAGAATTTGATCAGCTCATCGGAAAGCGTTACCAGTTATTTCCATGCACTGAGGACCGACAGCCTGACCACAGCCAACACGGCGCTTGTGGAGGACGTGGGGGGAGGAACGGTAGCGGAGACAAACGCCGCGGGCGTGATGATCCAGAAGAGTGGATTATTAAACGGCGGAAATCCGCAGCAGGGCTTCTCGATGGGCGGCCTGCACCTGATCGGCAACGGCTATGCGAACGACCCCGCATGGGCGGCGATCTCCGCAGGAGCGACCACGGACCTGGGCACCTTCACAGCGAGAGCAGGGTCCGCGAACTCGGTTCTGCTGCAGGACGGCACGATGAACTTTTTTGCCGACACCGGCTTGACGCCAGGGAGCAACTACGCTCCGACGGCGCAAATGGCGATCAGCCCATCAGGGTTGCAGCTTTATCCGCATGGTACCGACCCTGGCTGCACGAACGCGGGCCAAGTGGGGCGATTGTGGGTAAACATAGGCGTCACGCCGAACACCTTCGCGGCGTGCCTGGGGACGGGATTCAGCTATGCGTGGATGAAACCGCTTACGGCGGTGGCGGCGGCTGCCGTCCCGTTACCGAACCGCAGCGAATTGAACTTCCTGCCTCCGTTTTCCGTCGTGGATGACGCCACGTTCGGGAGTTCGGATGTATCGCTTCCAACGGCGACGAGCTCAACGAGCGGGCTTTTGGCTGCTTCCGACTGGGCCACGTTTAGTTCCAAGGCGGCTTCTGGTGCTTGCGGGGCGAATCAGTTTGAAACCGCCAGTAATGCGAGCGGAGCGCCGAGTTGTGCACAACCGTCGTTCGCCGGTTTAAGCGGCGCGGCGACGAAGACGCAGCAGTTCGCAACCACGGCATACACCGATCAATCGAACACGTTCACGGCCGGTACGCAGAACTTTTCGGCGGCGGCACATACAATTCCCGCGAAAGTGGGGGCTGTCAGCAGCACGCCGTCGAGCTGTATCGCCGGCGAACTCTACATAGCTTCCGACCAGGCGCGCGAAGCGCTGAAGCAGTGCAATAGCACAGGAACATTCCAAAGCGCGGCCGGAATCGTGACGAACGGCCTGATCGCGGATTACTGGATGGGGAACTGCGATGGAACGATCGGATCCGGGACAGTGCTGGCGGATTGCTCCGGGCAAGGGAACAGCGGCGCCGTGCCGAGCGGCGGCAACCCCACATGGACGCAGCAAGGATTGACGTGGGCGACAGCGGTAAATGCGCCCGTTACGCTACCTACCTCCGTGCTGAACACGTTTACCACAGTTGAGATCTACGCGGACATGTCTATAGCGAATAACTACAACAATACGGCGCAGATCCAATCGTTCCTGTCAGCGGGATCGTCGATCGTCCTTTGGGGCAATGTGGATTCCGCGACACCCTTGTGCTGCGGACTCTATGGCGCATGGAAAGGCACCCCGGCGACCCAGGAAGTGGATCCCGCGGTGGGGCCGAACTTCTTCACTTATGTCCTGGACAACAACAGCGACACAATCTGTATCGGGGCCAATTGCGGGGTATCTTACTATTCCCGCGGGGGCAACAACCCCTCGACCCGGAGCGGTCCACTCATGCTGGGCGGTAACAACGTTTCAGCCCAGATGACGGGTTCGATCTACCGGGTTATCTTCTATAACCGGGCGCTCTCCGCCGCGGAAGTCGCGCAGAACGATGGAGCGGTGAACACGTGGGTAGGGTATAAAGGCGTAACTAGAGGTAAGTACACGCCGCAGGCAGCTTCCGATACTTTGATCTGCATCGGCGACTCCATTACCCTGGGAGTGGGAGCCACTCCTGCTTGCAGTAGTTCCATGATGACGTCGCTCACCGATACCTTCCAGATTTTCAACATGGGGATGTCGGGAGAATATCTGGCGAACATGCTGATCGCCGGACCCAAGTTCGCCTCAGGCATCAATCCGAACGGCAAGACAAATATCGCCTGGATATTTGGCGGGACGAACGATATGTGCGTTCCCACCAATACCCTGACTCCCGCGCAGACGCTCCAGAAAATGATCGCACTGGCGCGTTACATGCGATCTCAGGGGGCCAAGGTGATGGTGTTGCCGATGCTGAGCCGAACGGGGAGTTATCAGGGAACAACGTGCGACGCCCTTCACGACCAATACGACGCTCTGCTGATGCAGAACTGGCCGAGCTTTGCGGACGCTTTTGTGTATGGCATGCTGAACGATGCAAATTTGACGGGCGACGGGGCCTACGCGAACGCGACTTACTTCCAGGCTGACGGCATTCACCCGACGGTGGCCGGCCAGCAATTGATCGCCGGCTACGCGCAGTCTGAAATTAACGGGCTGCTTACCGGTACAACGAACCTGGCTGGCATCCGAGAGGCGATCGCTACGAAGACGGCCAATTATTCAGCGACGCTGGGAGATAGCGTGATTCTTTGCAACGCTTCTTCCGGGCCCGTGACTGTCACTCTTCCTACGGCGGCCGGAATTCCGGGGCGCTCTTTCCAGGTGAAGAAGACCGACAGCTCGGCAAATGTCTGTACCGTTGTGACAAGCAGCGGGCAGACCATCGACGGCGCAACGACGGTCTCACTCACCAGCCAGTACTCTTCCATGAAGATGGCGAGTGATAACGCAAACTGGCAAGTGATTCAGTAGGCCGGCGCAATACTAGCGAAACAAGGTGCGCGGGTGCTCAGTGTATCGTAAGAAGTTCAAACGATTTATGACCGGGCACATCCGCGCATCGCTTGTTTACCACTTGGTCGCTTCTCTTCCGCTTCTAACATTCGCGGTTGCTTTTGTTGTAGTAAAGCTCACAAGGCTGAATCGGATTCATCTTCCGTGGAAGGCCCTCTCTGTATGCTTAATCACGGTTTTGATTCTTTCAACCGGATTGTATTTATTTCTGCCGATCATCTTAGACGATGCGGAGGCCGGTCTTGCCGGGGCCTCCGCACTTGCGATGCACGGCCTGCCGGTTTATCCGGACCCTTCAGCCGCCGCGCGTTACGCCCTGCTCTACGGACCACTCGCTTCGCTTTCCCATATCCCGTTCTATTACCTGTTTGGCGAAAACCTGTTCGCCTATAAACTGGCCGGGGTTCTCGCATTTCTCGTCAGCCTTCTCGGTCTCTACCGGATCTGCCGAAAATACGCCGACGCGCGAGCTTCGCTGCTGGGACTCGGGTGTGGTTCCGTTTTGTTATTTCAATATCTGGGTTACGACTTTTGGGGCCGAAGCGATCCTTTGATTCTCTTGTTGGTGGTCGCTTCTATTTGGACCGCTATTGACGGGCCAGACTGGGCGGTGGTGCTGGTTGCGGCCATCGCTCTCGGCGTATTGCCGAACATGAAGATTAGCGCCGCCGCATACATGTTTCCCGTGGTGGGGTTCATTGTCACCAAGAAAGGCTGGCGAATCGCTTCTTTGTGCGCGGGATTGGGCCTCTGTCTCTTTGCGCTCCCGTTCAGTCTTCACCAGGTTTCCATTCCGAACTACTTCTTCATCCTGGGCGTGGCGAGACACCATGGGCTGAATCCCGACTTCCTTTTCAGAAACTTCCAATACGCAGTGATCTTGTTGTGTCCCGTGATCCTGCTGTTTCGAGGGCAGTCGACCCGGGGTTCCCGGGAGCAGTTTTGGTATTTGGGCCTGCTCGCCTGTGGCCTGGGAGCGACTTGTGTTCTGGGCGCAAAAGTGGGAGCAGGAAACTATCATCTGTTTCCTTACGTTGCTCCGCTGCTTCATCTTTACTTTTGGAGGCGCAGCGAGCTCACCGCGCCGGACAGGGACATCGCGGCGGGGTGGTTCGCCATTCCAATCGTTTTCACCCTTCTGTTCTATTCGGCGATTCACATCCGCGACTATCTGCACGTCTATGAATTCTCACCGAGCGGGGCAGACGCCATTTCTGAGATTCGAGCCGTGGAGGATAGATACAAAGGTCACCGGATCGAGGTCGGTATCGGGGACAGGTGGGACGATCCGCTCATCTCTTACGGCGCGGTTTCCGCGCTGGACGGAGAACCTTATACGCTGAATTTCACGGCGATCCGGGATATGCAACTGGGAGGGGTGGAAGTGCCGGATTCGACGGCCACCTACATACGCAGCTGCGGGACAGACGTCTGGTTGATTCCGAAGGGCGAGGCGCCCTTCGCCGCCAGCAATTCTTATTTCGAATCGAATCATCCGGCATTCGGCGATGCATTGCGGGATGCCTTCGCAACGCACTACCGGAAAGTGGATTCCCTGGCGGCGTTTGACGTCTGGGTATGTGCGTCCGAGGCTCTACACTAAGACTTATGAAAGCGATCGTTACAGGTTCGGGGGGACTGATTGGGTCGGAGTGCGCACGAACGCTTTGCCAGCAGGGGTGGCAAGTGGCCGGCGTTGATAATGATATGCGCCGGGAGTTCTTCGGCGATGCAGGCACAACAAAACCCGTAGTTCGCCAGTTAGTGGAGACGTTTCCAAACTATACGCATTTTGCATTCGACATCCGCGATCGCCAGGGAGTGAGGGACTTCATCGAGCAGCAGCGGCCGGAGTTTATTATTCACACGGCCGCACAGCCTTCGCATGATCGTGCGGCGGCGATTCCGTACGACGATTTCGATGTCAACGCGGTGGGTACCCTGAACCTGTTGGTAGCCGCGCGCGATTTCTGCCCGAACTCGCCGATTTGCTTCACAAGTACGAATAAGGTTTATGGGGACACACCCAACCACCTGCCTCTGGTGGAGCTGGAGAAGCGGTGGGATTACGCCGGCGGGCGCGACGGGATTGGCGAAGACATGTCCATCGACCAGTGCCTTCATTCCCTATTCGGCGCATCCAAAGTGGCCGCCGACATTCTCTGCCAGGAGTTTGGGCGCTACTTCGGCATGCCGGTGGGAATCTTTCGCGCAGGCTGCCTGACGGGGCCGCAACATGCCGCGGTGGAACTCCATGGCTACCTTGGCTACATTGTGCAGTGCGCGATCGCCGGGAAGCCATATACGATCTATGGTTACAAGGCCAAGCAGGTTCGGGATCAAATCCACTCGAAGGATGTGTGCAACCTTTTCCTGGAGTTCTTTGCGTCACCCAAGCCGGGACAGGTGTATAACCTTGGCGGCGGCCGCCAAAACAGCCTCTCTATTCTTGAGACGATCGACCGGCTCAATGCACTTGGATATGAACTGCGTCATTCCTATGTAGATACCAACCGTACTGGGGATCACATTTGCTATATATCGGATCTTACTAAGATCCATCGCGATTTTCCGAAATGGAAGTTAGAATATAGTCTGGATCGGATTCTGGCCGAAATGGTAGAACAAAATCTGCGCACGAAAAAAGCCGCCGAATCATAGAACGCAAATGCTTCTCTCCGTGGTTATCCCTGCCCGCAATGAGAGCGGATCGCTTCCCTCAACCCTGGGTGATTGCTTAACCGTTCTGCGGCGTGAGCAGGTGCCGTTCGAGTTGATTGTGGTGGACGACGGCAGCACGGATGATACGATCAGCGTGGTTTCCAATCTAGACGATCCGGCGATTCGAATCATCGCGAACCCGGGCGAGAATGGGTTTGGCCTGGCGATTCGATTCGGAATTGAGCAAGCTGCGGGCGATGTGATCGCCATCATGATGGCGGACGCGAGCGACAGCCCCGAAGACCTGGTGAAATACTATCGGGTGATCGAGGAGGGTTACGATTGCGCGTTTGGAAGCAGGTTTATTCGCGGGAGCCGGGTGATCGACTACCCGAGCCACAAGCTACTGATGAACCGCCTGGCCAACCTTTTCATCCGCGTCGTATTCGGCCTTCGTTTCAACGACATTACCAACGCCTTCAAGTGTTACCGCCGTGCAGCGATCGACGGGATGATGCCCCTGATTTCACCGCATTTCAACCTGACGGTCGAGATGCCGTTGAAAGCGATCATTCGGGGGTATAGTTTCAAAGTTGTGCCGATTTCCTGGACAAATCGCAAAGAAGGCGTTTCCAAACTGAAGATCAAGGAAATGGGCAGCCGCTATCTTTTTATCGTTTTGTATCTGTGGCTGGAGAAGGCCCTGTCGCGAGGCGACTATATTCGCAAGCGGAAAGCTGCCATGGCTGCGGACTTACCAGCGTCCCGGCATGCATGAAAATATCCTGATCACCGGCGGGGCAGGCTTCGCCGGTTCAGCGCTGGCGCTGTCGATCAAGCGGCGGTTCCCGGAGTCTCGCGTGTACGCGTTCGATAACCTCAAGCGCCGCGGCTCTGAGATGAACCTGCCGCGTTTGCGGGCGGCCGGTGTCGAGTTCGTGCATGGCGATGTTCGTGACTTATCCGACTTACTGGCGCTCCCCAAAATGCCCGACCTGATTATTGAGGCATCCGCCGAACCATCCGCGCAAGCAGGCTACGGAGGGTCTCCACAATATCTGATCGATACCAACCTGATGGGTTGCTACAACTGTCTCGAGCTGGCGCGGCGGAGTGAGTGTGACTTCTTCTTCCTTTCCACCAGCCGGGTCTATCCTTACCGGATGTTGAACAGCCTCGAATTCGTCGAGACGGAAAAGCGCTTTCAACTGACGAGTGCGCAAAGCGTGCGTGGCGCTTCGGAGTTCGGCGTGGCTGAGGACTTCCCCATGGAGGGAGCACGGTCACTCTACGGCATGACGAAACTGGCCGCCGAACTGATGGTGGCGGAGTATGCGGATGCCTATGGCTTCCGCTACTTCATTGAACGCTTCGGTGTGTTGACGGGCCCTTGGCAAATGGCGAAATCCGACCAGGGCGTAGTGGCCTTGTGGGTAGCCGCGCATGTCCTCAAAAAGAATCTGGCTTATATCGGTTTTGGAGGGCAAGGGAAGCAGGTCCGAGACTTTCTGCACGTTGACGACTTTTGCGATCTGGTGATCGCGCAGATCGAAGACTTCGGGGCTTTTCATGGAAAGCGGCTGAACGCGGGCGGGGGAAACGCAGTCTCCACATCGCTTTGTGAACTCACACAACTGTGCGAGGAGGTAACCGGGAACCGACTTGACTTCAGGTCAGAACCCGAAAACCGCCCCGCCGACGTTCGCGTGTTCATTACCGATCACCGGCAATTGTCCGCCATTCACGGGTGGAAGCCTCTGCGAAGCGCCCAATCCACGGTTCAAGACATCTTCGAGTGGGTGCGCGCCAATGAAACATTGGTGCGCACCCTTATAACAAATTAAGGGATGTCTGCAATAAGTCGAACGGACCATGGATCAGCGTGGTTCCGGGTTGACGTGCATAGCTCAACACCAGATTTCCCGCAGTGGTCTGGTCCGGTGTTCGGAACTCCGCAACAATTGTAGTATCAGTTCCCGCCAATCGCACAGGAATGGACTGATTGTTAATGTTCACTGCCCAGTGGATCCCGGATTTCGCCGCATCAAAACCGGCGTGATACCGCGAGCGCAACTGATAGGTCCGGTTGGGAAGTAAGGGAACGAGTTGAGAGAGCAGATCGGCTTGTTGCGGGGCGGTTCCATCAAAGTCGAATCGATACGTATGTTCGGATTCCATGAAACTGAAACGGATCGATTCGGGATAGAGCGTCCGCCAATCGAATCCGCTTCCGGAGGGCGCGGCCTGGAATGAGCCGTCCGTCAGGGAAGAACCGCTCGCTGGATCGAGTTTGTTGTAGGGCAGAAGCTTTCGATCAATCAATTCATTCCATTCGTGAACGGCGGTTTCGGCGCGGCCCGCGCCGATCAATGCGTTGATGTGAGGAATGAAGACCCATAGATCACTAGAGGTCGCGCTCGGCAGCATGCGGGCCACCAGGGCCACCTGCGCGTCGATCCTCGCATTTTTCAGAAGGTAGGTGAGATAGATCTGCTCGATTTGGGGGTTCGAAGGAATCGCCTGAGAGAGAATTTTTGCGGCGTTCGGCTCCATACTCCAACAAAGCTGAAAGACAGGAATGGGATCGTACCGACCGGTAGTGAATCCGAAAACGCCGATCATTCTGAGACATTCGCGAGCCTCCGGCCAGAAGCGGGCAGCATCGCCCTGGCGGTAGTAGAAATTGGCAAGCGCCCAGCTTGGGCGAAGCAGACGGTCGATCCGGTGGGCATCCAGAAGCAGTTGTTCCGCCCCTTTCTTATCGCCGCTGAATTCGCGGTCGACGCTCCAGGAGAGCATGGCGTCGGAAAACCGAGGATTCAGAAACACGGCCCGCGCCAGCTCACGGTCTACCGTGGCGGATGTTGGATCCTGCTGTTGTACGGCCAGCGCGTGCGCAAAATGATACCGCGCGTTCGAGGGCATCAGCAATTCCGCGCTCTCGATGCCGGGGAGGTCGCCTTCTCGAAAGCGCCAATCGGCGATGGTGATCCGGATGGTGTGAAAGGAGGCGAGGAGCAACGCCAGAAGCGCGACAGAGGAGAGTAGCGTCCCCAGCGACTTGCGAAAGCGCTCCATCATAAGGAGGGATACTCAGGCCAACTCGAGATCGATGCGCTTCTTTTCCGCGTCGAGTTTGGTGATGCGGAAGGAGCGCACCTGCCCCGTTCTTACGGCCTGCGGCCTGGCGATTTGACCGGGCTCCGGCGCGGAAGATTCGCCAGCCCCGCCGCCCTTCCACCGGCTCGAAAGCAGCGAGGAGAGCGCATTCAAATCCACGGCGGGCTTTGCGGCCGGCTTCTCTTCTTTCGCGTCGGGCTTTGCTTCACCCTTTGCTTCACNNCCGGGCTTCAACCTTCTCGGCCAGCGCACACATTCCCTGCACGCCCTCACCCAACTCCACCATCGCGCGGTTGCGGGAGACGTCGGTAACGCGGCCGGTAACCACTTCGCCATCGTGATGGCCGGCGATGTATTCGTCCGCAGCCGTGGGCACCAGTTGTTTCATCCCCAGCCGGATTCTGCGGCGGCCCTTATCGAGTTCGAGCACCACGGCTCGCACGGTCTGGCCGACCTTCAGCTCATCCTGGGGATGATTGAGGCGCTTGTCCGCGCTGATGTCGCCAACGTGCACCATGCCCTCGACGAATTCATCGAGTTGTAGAAAAGCGCCGAACTTCGTCAGGCTGGACACAGGGGCTTCGACGATGCCGCCGACGGCGTACTTTTTCTCGGCCTCTTCCCAAGGATCGCCCAAAGCCTGTTTGAGACCCAAAGAAACGCGCTTGTCCTGCGGGTTCACACCGAGGATGACGACTTCCACAACGTCGCCGGCCTTGAGCATGTCCGCGGGCTTGCGAAGCTTCTTCGACCAGGACATTTCAGAAAGGTGGATGAGGCCATCGAGGCCCGGCTCCAACTCGACGAATGCACCGAAGTCGGTTAGCCGGGAAACCGTTCCCTTCACCCGCTCGCCCGCATGATATTTCTCGCCTGCCGTGGACCATGGATCGGCCATCAACTGTTTCATGCCCAGCGAAATGCGCTTCTTGCGCGGATCCACTTTCAGGATCTTGACGTCCACCTGCTGGCCGATGCTGAGGACATCGGACGGCTTGTTTACGCGCCCGTAGGAGATTTCAGCCACGTGCAGCATGCCATCCACGCCGCCCACATCGATGAAAGCGCCGTAATCCAACAGATTGCGTACAGTGCCCTTCACCACCATGCCTTCGTGCAACTCGCCGAGCCGCGCGTCTTTGGATTTGGATTCTTCTTCTTCGAGCACAGCGCGACGGTCCACTACCACGTCGTTGTCGGCGGAATCGACTTTGATCACCTTGCAGGCAATCTGCTGGCCTACCAATTTGGCCAAGTCATTCGCATCGCGCACGCCGGAACGCGACGCGGGCATGAAGGCGCGCATTCCCACGTCAACCGTCAGGCCGCCCTTGATCAGACCCGTCACGGTTCCTGAGATAGTCTTCTTTTCCGCCAGGGCCGCTTCGAGGCCCGACCAATCCTTAGGCTGCTCCACATGAATCAGGGAAAGGCGATAGTAGCCCTCTTCATCGCGGCCGTTCACAGTCACCCGCAGCTTATCGCCGGCCTTGATCTTTACCTCGCCAGCCTTGTCCTGGAGGGCGGAGCTGGGGAGTAAACCCTCGGTTTTCATCCCGATATCGACAAAAACGGAATCCGTTGAAACACTGACCACGGTGGCTTCGCGGCCTTCGGCGCCGGGAAGCGGCGCTTCGCGCTGGCTGCGCTCGAACTGATTCAAGAGTTCGCCGAAGGAATCGTCTGGCGGGGTATCGGGATTCGTGGACACAGTTGGAACCTCTACGCCTGGGTCCAACTCGGATTGATCAACCATGGGGGATTTGATTTCATTTTGGCATATCAGGTTTAAGATAACGACGTGGGTACCCAGGGGCGCGGTCCGCGCCCGCAGGACATTCTGCTGGCGGCGCTGTTCCTCGCAATGGCGGCCATCACGCCGGAGCACGATCCGTCTGAGATCACGCTGATTTTGCTACTCGGCGCTCTACAGATCACCGAATCGCGTTTTATCCAGCTCGATACCCAGCGCGGAAGGGTGCTGTGGAACGTCGGCAAGATCGTGGCCGGATATCTGCTGATCGGCTACACCGGCGGCATCCAGAGCGGCTACTATCTGGTGCTGCTGTTCCCGGTGATCAGCGCGGCGGCGACACTGGGGGTATTCAGTACGCTGGCTTTCACCGCTCTAGCTTGCGCCACGTACCTCTCCTTTCTGTTGCCACCCTTCTTCGATTGGAGCCAGTACGATATCCATCAGGAAGCGATCGCGGAACTGAGCCGTCGTGTTTTGTTCATCGGGATCGCTGGATTACTCGCAAATGGGTTTGCGCTGGTGCTGCGGGAACGGTCCCGCCAATTGAGCGAAACGAATCGCAACCTGAGAGAGGCCGAGGCGCAGGTGCGGCGCAGCGAACGCCTTGCCGCGCTGGGTCAATTGACGGCGGGTTTGGCGCACGAACTGCGCAATCCGCTGGGCACCATCAAAGGTTCGGCGGACATGCTGGAGCGCAATCTTCCGGAGGGCGACCCCGTGGCGCGCGAGCTGGCGGGGTTCATCTCAAGCGAAGTGGACCGCACGAACTCGCTGGTATCGCGCTTTCTCGATTTCGCGCGGCCGCTTCAACTGCGGCTGGCCGTGGCCGACCTGGCGGAACTGTTGCGGCAAGCCGCGGGTGCCGCGGCGCGTGACGCGGAGGCGCAGGGAGTGCGGATCGAAGTGAGGACGCCGCCGATTCTGTTCGACTTCGATGCCGAATTGCTGGAGCGTGTGTTTGTCAATCTGATCGTGAACGCGGTGCAGGCGTCCGCGCCGGGCAGCAAGGTCACGGTGGAGTCGCGGGTTGCGGGCGAAGATGCGGTGGTGGAAGTGGCAGATCACGGTTGCGGAATTGAGCCTGACAAACTGGAGTCAATCTTCAATCCGTTCTTCACCACCAAGCCCAGCGGCACGGGGCTGGGGCTCGCGATCGTTTCCAAGATTGTGAGCGAGCACGGGGGCAAGATCGAAGTCGAGAGCATTTCGCGGGGAGGCAGCACCTTTCGCGTCCGCCTGCCGCGAGTGGGAGCGCGCGAGTGAAAACCGACCAATGAAACCGAACGTTCTGATTGTGGAAGACGAAGAGAAGCTGCGGCGGGTGATGGAACTGCGCCTCTCGGGCGAAGGCTATGAGGTGACGCAGGCCGGGTCAGCCGAAGAAGCGCTGAGCCTGGCGCCGCGGGCGGATCTCATATTGAGCGACTTGCGCCTACCCGGCATGGACGGCCTGAAATTGCTGGAATTGCTGCGGAGGCAAAACGGGATGGCGCCCGTGATCCTGATGACCGCGCATGGTTCGGTGGGCGCGGCGGTGGAGGCGATGAAACTGGGCGCGGCCGATTTCATGGAGAAGCCGTTTTCGCTGGATCACCTGAGCGCGGTGGTGCGGAAAGCCATTGAAGTGCGCACGCTGCGGGATGAGAACCGCCAGTTGAAAGAGGAGTTGGGACGGCGCTACGAGATCACCAACATCATTGGACGCAGCCGGGCCATGCAGGAGATTTTCGCGATCGTCATGCGCGTTGCGCCGACCCGTGCGACGGTCCTTCTGGCGGGCGAGAGCGGCGTGGGGAAGGATTTGATCGCGCGCGCGATTCACCACAATTCGCCGCGAGCGGATAAGCCAATGGTGAAGATTAACTGCACCGCTCTGCCGGAAAATCTGATGGAGAGTGAACTGTTCGGCTATGAGAAAGGAGCGTTCACCGGCGCCAATGTGAGCAAGCCCGGAAAGTTCGAGCAGGCCGACCATGGCACGGTGTTTCTGGATGAGATTGGCGACGTTCCGCCACAGATTCAGGTGAAGCTACTGCGCGTGCTGCAGGAGCGCGAGTTCGAGCGGCTGGGCAGTAATAAGACGCTCCACATCGATGTGCGCGTGGTGGCGGCCACCAATCAGGATCTGCGGGCCGCGCTGGAACAGGGGACGTTTCGCGAAGATCTTTATTACAGGCTGAATGTGGTGCCGATCGATATTCCACCGCTGCGCGAGAGGCGCGAGGATATTCCGTGGCTGGCGGAGCATTTCGTGAAGAAACTGGCTCCGGATGCCGGTGCGCAGGTAGAAGGCATTACGGCGCGGGCGATTGAGAAGCTGGAGCAGTATCCGTGGCCGGGGAATGTGCGTGAGCTGGAGAACGTGATCGAGCGGAGCCTCGTGATGGCGCGCGGCACGATGCTGGATGCGGACGATATTCGGCTGGAATCGGCGCGGCAATTCAAGGCGGTAGCGGGGGATTTCGCGTTACCGAGCGGGATGACGCTCGATCAATATGAGCAGGAGATTATTAAGCAGGCGCTGAAGAAGGCGGATGGGAATAAGAGCCAGGCGGCGCGGTTGCTGGGGCTGACGCGGAATGCGTTGCGCTATCGGTTGGGGCAGATGGGAATGGAGAGTTAGCCATCGCTTTGATCGGACGTCAGTCCATTACCGTGGCAATATAGGCTATGGCGCTCGCTATCTCGAAAGTTACTGCGCAAGGAAAAATCTCCGTTCCGAAGGACGTTCGGCGGAAACTTGGCATCGACGGGCGCTATTCCCTGAACAAATCAAGCGTGGGCGCACCTTGGCTGAGCTAAAGGAAGGCGTTGGGCAGTACGTCGAGGATCACCATTCGCGCCGTTTACACTAACGTTGTGGTTCGTTTTATCACCGGCGATGATCCGGGGTCAAACCGCTTGGAACGTTTGATCGTGGCCTCTCTCGACAAGCAGGAACAGAGAAGCTGTAGCTCGACGACGATACTGGTTGAATGCGTTCGGATCTTTTTTTCAAAGTAGAAATCGAGCACGAGCCGGAGGAGAATCCCAAAGCTCTCGGCCATGAAATCGCCCGCCAGATCCTGAAAGTTTACGGGGTGCGCTCGGCGGAGCTATCCAGCTTCACTACTTCCGAGGAGTAGACGCGCTCAAAGTAGGGGTCGGTCATGCCCGCGATGTAATCGCAAATTACGCGGTGCAGAGGCTCACTCAGCGCGGCTTCCGAGTAATTTTCCGGCAGAAGATCCGGGCGTTTCAGGAACACCTGGAACATCTTCGCCAGACGCGCGGTGGCGACGCGGCGGCCGGATTCGAGATCCGCTGCGCTGTACATGAAGTTCTGCAGGAAAGACTTCAGATCGCGCGCGGCGCCGGCGCACTGCGGCGTGAATCGGGCAAGCCTCTCGGGAAACTTGCGGACCTCCTCGAAGTCCGTAACGTGCGCGCTATTCGCGGCCGCGAGTGTACCTTCGATGAGCCCGGTCACCAGGCTATTCAAGACCGAACGTTCCGCTTCCAGGAACTGGTCGCGCTGCGATGCTCCTGGAAACATGGTCTGCACGGTCTCCCACGCATCGCGAAATGCCGGGACTTGGTTTGCGATCTGGTCCGGATGAATCCAGCCAGCGGCGAAAGCGTCATCCAGATCGGATGTGTCGTAGGCGATCTCGTCGGCCAGATCAATCAATTGCGCTTCGAGCGGCGGGCGGAATCCGGGAAGGTACTCCTCCATTTCGGGGAGTTCTCCCGGTTCGAAATCGCGGGAGTGCTTCACCAGTCCTTCTCGGACTTCAAAGGTGAGGTTGAGTCCTGGAAAGCGCGCATAGCGTTGCTCGAACGTTTCTACGAGCCGGAGGGCGTGAATATTGTGATCGAACGAGTCGCCGAAGGCGTTCATCTGGCGGTTGAGTTCGGCCTCGCCGGCATGGCCGAAAGGCGGATGACCCAGATCGTGGGCCAGCGCGAGCGCCTCGGAAAGGTCGGCGTTGAGGCCGAGAACCCCGGCCACGGTGCGGGCAATCTGCGCCACTTCCAAAGTATGTGTCAGGCGGTTGCGGAAGTGATCGGAAAGTCCAGTTGCAAAAACCTGCGTCTTGGCTTCGAGGCGGCGGAAGGCGCGCGAGTGAATCACACGGTCGCGGTCGCGCTGGAAGGCGGTGCGATAGGGATGTTCCGGTTCGGGATAGCGGCGGCCGCGGCCCGCTTCGACGGGAAATCGAAGATGGCTTAGCATGTCTGGCCCGGTTATTTGCCGGGAATTTCGGCCTTTGCCGCGGTAGCCATTTGCCCGACCTGGCCGGATTCGGTCAGAAGCGGATTCAGCAGGGTCCGCGCTTCGGCGGGACGGGTCTTGGCGATTTGATGTACCAGCGTCAGCGTCGCCTGTTCTTTCGAGACCACCGCCGTGGGATGATCCATCAGATCGCGCAGAATCTTCTCGCTGTCGGCGGGCTTGTTCTCGGCGTAATCGAGCTGTGCGAGAGCCAGCTTGGCTAGAGAAGCGTATTCCTTGCTGCCGGAATCCGCCACTTGCGTATAGCGCTTGCGGGCTTCGTCATTCTTGCCATTCGCGGCGGCCATGCCGCCCAGCGTGTATTCGGCGAGGGCGCCTTCCTTGGTACTCCCATACTGCGAAGCGATTTCGGTGTAGGCTTTGGTCTCGGCCGCGTCCTTCTGGTCTTCGGTGGGATACGAGACGGCCCCGGGCTGCTGGGCCGGTCCCACGGGCGCTGCCGCAATCTGCATGGCGTCAGAAAGCTTGGCGGCGCGAACGGTGCTCGCGTGGTCGAGCCACAGATAAATGCCCACCGCTGCGATGATGGCTACGACTAGGGCGACTCCGACCTGCACGGCTTGCCTGCGGTGCATTCCGAAGTAGTCGGCGGCATGCTCGATGGACTCGGTGAAGTGGTCGGTCTTTAAAAGTTCTTTTCGGGTAAGATGCTCAGGCACGAAATTCCTATTAGGGCGTAAACTAACAGGATAACAAAGGTTGCATGCCGGCTTGGTTCGTGGTTGAGACTGGGGGTTGTGACTGGGTGCGGTCCCATGTACAATCAGGAGTCGGTAGCAGCCGGAGAGAGGCCCGTAACGATGTGGAAGGCGAAGAAGGCATCGAGTCCCCCAGTTTCAATGGAAGCAGGCGAGGTGTTTACCTCCAGCGAAGTTGCGCGGATTTCCGGGGTCAGCCTGCGCCAGTTGCAGTGGTGGGATGAGCGCAGCGTGGTTTCGCCGCGCCAGCAAGGGCACCGGCGCGTTTACCTTCCGCAGGAAGTGGCCGAAGTGGCGGTGATCGCGGCGCTACGCCGCAAAGGGTTCTCGCTGCAGAAGATCCGGCGCGTTCTGCGCTTTCTGCAGAAGGAAATGGGTAAGCGTCTGGCCGACGCGGTGGCGGCGGGTACGGAGATGCATCTGCTGACGGACGGCAAGAGCATTTTTCTCGAAGACCAGCCGGACCGCATTATCGATTTGCTGAAGAATGCCAAGCAGCCGATGTTTCTGGTCTGCGTCACCGATCAGTTGCGGCGCATCAACGTGGCCACGCACCGCAAGCCGGTGAAAGCGGAGACGGGTGAAGCGAGCGACAGGCAGCGTCGGGCATTGGGGTAGTCAGTCTTGCGCTGGGGCTCGAGATGAGTCACTCTATAGAAGAGAAGGCGAAAGTCTGCCCTGTTATGTCCTACGCCAAGACGATTGTTTGTCTCGCCAACTCGTTCAAGACCGGCGGTTGGCGCGTGGCGGGCAAAGAGAAGGTGGCGGATGGACAGTATGGGGACTGGATTCGGCCCGTTAGTGGCCGGGAGAGCGCCGAGCTAAACAGGGCGGAGTCGAGTTACGCGAACTACCGGATGCCGTAGTTACTGGACATCATAGTAGTTCCCTTGCTCGGACCCACACCGCACCATCACCAGACTGAAAATCATATGGTTGACGCGACGCGGCGGTGGGCCAAGGCGAGTGTTTTTCCGCGGGCGAGGCTCACACAAATCTGCGACTGGCCGAGTTCGCTCTGGCTGAACGGAAGCAATACCAGATCAGGCGGCCACAATAATTGCGTTGATGCGAGCCGGGCTGCAGCGTTGCGGAGTTCGCTTGCGCTGGTGAGGCCCGAAGGGTTGTCGATTGAG
This sequence comes from Bryobacterales bacterium, assembly GCA_003136675.1. Taxonomy (GTDB): domain Bacteria; phylum Acidobacteriota; class Terriglobia; order Bryobacterales; family Bryobacteraceae; genus Bog-113. The sequence goes on along the minus strand of PLFE01000094.1, from coordinate 16,958 downwards.
GTCATCCTGAAGAATTGGGACGACCAGCCCAGAAAGACGTGCTGGAGTAAGTTCACCTACAACGGCGAAGACTACGTCCTGAAACTGACCCATCCGGACGTTATAAAGGCCTATTTACCAAAGGCTGAAGGAACCTATCCGCTGGAAGACGTCTATATCTGTGTGAGCCTGACCGAGCCCTTCAGCGGGGACGGCAACTGCCATAAACTTGTGGCCGCCGTTTTCAGCGAGCAGGAATCTCGATGAAGCAGCAGACTCTTTTCACGATCGGCCACTCAACGCACACAGAGGAGGGCTTCCTCGCGTTGCTTGCGAAGCACGGCATCACGGCGGTTTGTGACGTGGGGTCCGCGCCCTATAGCCGCATCAGCCCGCAGTTCAACCGCGATGTGATGAAGAAGCTGCTGCCGGATCACGGCATCGAGTATCTTTTTCTTGGCCGGGAACTGGGAGGACGCAGCGAAGACCCAGCCTGTTACGACGACGGGAAGGTTCAGTACGACCGGTTGGCAAGCGCCGCGTTCTTCCAGCAGGGCCTGACGCGGAGGGCATGAGCAGAGGCTTCCGGATCGCCTTGATGTGTGCGGAGAAAGAGCCTGTTGAGTGCCATCGGACGATTTTGGTTGCGCGGCATCTGGCCAATCGCGAGATCGAGATTCAGCATATTCTTGCAACTGGTGAGTTGGAAAGCCAGGAAGACGCGCTGCGTCGTTTAGCCCGCGCGGTAAAGGTTCCGGAAAATGACCTGTTTCGCTCGGCCGAAGAATTACTGGCCGAGACCTACCGCCGTCAGGAAAAGCGGATCGCGTATGACACGGAACGCGCGCCGGCTTTCCGGGTTGCCGCAGGATGAAGATTTTCACCATCGGGTTTACTAAGAAATCGACGGAAACATTCTTCACGCGGCTCGCGGAGGCGGGCGTAACGCGGTTGGTGGATGTCCGCCTGAAGAACGTCTCACAACTCGCGGGTTTTGCGAAGAAAGACGACCTGCGCTATTTCGCAAAGGCTATTTGCGGTATCGAGTACGTGCACGCGCCGGATCTGGCGCCCACGGCCGATATTCTCGATGCGTTTAAAAAGCACAAAGGGGATTGGGAATTGTACGAGAGGCAATTTCTTGATCTGATGAGGGCGCGGCACATTGAAGATCAGGACCGTCGCGATGTGCTTGACGGCAGTTGCTTGTTGTGTAGCGAAGAGACGCCCGACCATTGCCACCGCCGCCTGGTGGCTGAGTATTTGAACGAGAAGTGGGGCAACGTAGACATCCAGCACATCGCTTGATGCGTTGGCTTCACGCCATGTGCCGCTTCAGTAGCGGGCGCAGCATCAGATTCACCACGATCATCAGAACAGAAGCGGCGGGCAATACAAGCAGCGCGGTCTTCAGTCCGTGCGCATCCCCGATCACGCCGATGATCTTCGAACTGAACGTCAAGCCGAGCCATCCGGAAGTGATGGCGATTCCCATGGCGGAAGCGGTCCCCACGGGGAACGCATCGCCCACCATCGCGAGTGTAGTGGGGAACACCGGGGCCATGGCCAAGCCCGCGCAGAAGACCACAATGCCGGCAGCGACGGCTCCATGCACCTGTAGAACCGCATAGGTGGTGACGGCCATGGCGAGAGCCGAGAAGAGAGTGACCTGAATGGCCGAAACTTTCAGCAGGATTCGAGACACGATCAAGCGCCCGAACAAAAGCCCAAGCGCGAATCCGACGGCGAGAATCTGGGTAGCCGTGTCTTTGGAGATACCCTCCGAAACCAGATAACTGGTGAGCCAGTTCCACACGCCCACTTCGCAAGCCACGTACAGGAACAACAGCGCGGAAAGCAGGATCAGGGCGGGCCGCTTGATCAACCGCGCCGCATCCGATACTTTGAAAGCAACCTGTCCCGACGGCGGCGGCATAGGCGTAAAGATCTCGAGAAGGAGCGTGGCTCCGCAGAATGCGCCCACCAGGTAGCAGAGGCCTACTGGACTGTCATTGAAAAACTTCGAGCTGATGAACGGAGTGATGAATCCGCCTAATCCGAAAAAAAGGTTCAACAAATTCAACGTGGAGCCGCGCTTGTCTTCGCCAACATCGCTGGCCAAGGCGTTCGACCCGGTTACGACCATTCCGCCGCCCAGATTCAGAACGAAGAACATGAGTGCCAGAAGGACGAACGTGTGCGAGTTGGGAATGAGGAAGAGGGCCACCGTGATGAGGAAGATGCCGCCCACCAGCGAGGTCTTCTTCCCGCGGAGATCGATCAGCGGGCCAATGGCCAGCGATGAGATCACGAGTCCGATGGCGCTGATCGCGGCGAGCGTTCCCTTCTGTTCCGTGGTGAGACCCGCGAGCGGATCGCCCACTTGCAAGGTGGGCATAAGGGTGCCCAGCACCGTCGCGATCATCCCGTAAACCAGGATGGCGAGGATGGCGGCGGGGATGAGGCGTGCGCGATTGATCTTGACGGGGATATCGAGGGCGGGCATGACGCTTAGTATATGTAAAGGTGTTGGCGAAACGGATTTGGAACCGGCGTGCGTTCGTTCTTGGGGCCGCTTCGACGCTGCTGGGCGCGACGGTGGAGCAGCCGCAGGTGGCCATCACCATCGACGATTTTGGATGGCAAGAGATTCCGGAGCCCTGGCGCGCGCGGGCATCGGATGCGCTGCTGGGCGCTCTCGCCGAACATAAGCTTCTGGCCGCGGGTTTCGTGGCCGGCAAGCGCGTTGACAGTCCGGAGGGACTTCGCATTGTGAGGCAGTGGCGCGATGCGGGGCACTCGATCGGGAACCATACTTACTCGCACCAGGGCATCGATTCCCTGGGCCTCGATGCGTTCGAAGCAGACGCATTGCGCAACGAGCGGCTGCTCGGGCCGCTTTTGAAGTCGCCTAAATATTTCCGGTTCCCGATGTTGAAAGAAGGCGCGACGGCCGAGCTTCGTGACGGTATGCGTGGGTTTCTGAAAGCGCACGCGTATCGCAACGGCGCGGTAACGATTGACGCGTCGGACTGGTATTACTCGGCGCGGCTGAGCGACCGGCTGGCGCGCGAACCAGGGTTCGACTGGAATCGGTATCGCGAGCCCTATTTGAAGCACATTCTGGACCGCGCCCGGTATTACGACGGACTCGCGACGGTATTGCTTGGGCGCAAGATACGTCACACGCTGCTGATTCACTTCAATCTTCTCAACGTTCTGTTTCTGGGAGATCTTCTGGAGCGGTTTCAGCGGACGGGTTGGCGGCTGGTGGACGCGCCGGCGGCCTTCACCGATCCGATTTTCGATCGCGCGCCGAATACGATTCCGGCGGGCGAGAGTCTGGTTTGGGCATTGGCCAAAGAATCCGGGCGTTTTCAGAAGCTGCGGTATCCGGGTGAGGATGATGTATACGAGAAGCCTATTCTTGACGAGCTAAAACTTTAGACTAACCGTTTCTCATTAGCAGCCGATTAGTCAATTGAGGAGTTCCACAAAAATGAGTTCCATTAGCGCGTTCAGCAGCAATATCGAAGCGATATTCGCCGCCAAATATGCGCCGGCTTCGGCGGCGCCATCTTCCACCTCGGGTTCCGCAGCGAGTGCGGGTACCCCACAAGACACCGTGACGATTAATCACCCGGAAGCCCGTGAATTACTACAACTGGGCCGCGTTGCGTATAACGAGCAGGCGGGCAACCTGACCAGCGCGCAAGGCGCACAGCTTGATACGCAGATCGAGCAGACGCAAGCCACCATCAAAAGCGACGCTCAGGCCAACGGAGGAACACTGACGGCTGCCGACGCCCAGAGCGTGAGCCAGTTGCAAAACGCGATCAGCTCACAAATTTACTCACAGGCGAACGGGGCGGCAACAGGCACGCCGTCGCCGGGGATCCCGACTCCCGCGGTTCCGGCGGTCTAAATTTAGTCCGAGGCCGCTTCGTATTTCTTGAGCAACTCCGGCCAATGACCACGGGCTTTGAGGATCAGCTCGATCACTTCGCGAACCGCGCCGCTTCCCCCGGCGGCGCGGGTCACGTAGTGCGCTTTGGCTTTCACTTCCTCCCGTGCGTTTTGAGTGGCCACGGCGAAGCCCACGCGATTCATCACGACGATGTCAGTCATGTCATCGCCGACGTAGGCGACTTCGCGAGACCCCACCTTCGCGTCGGCGAGGATCTCTTCCAGAATCGGAATCTTTTCGATGTGTCCCTGATAGACGTAAGTCATCTTGCATTGCCGGGCGCGCTCCGCCGTTGCCGGAGAGTTGCGGCCGCTGATGACTCCGGTTCGTACTCCATACCAACTCAGCCACTGCAGGGCGATCCCGTCCTGTGAATCGAATCCCTTCGTCTCCACCATGTTGCCGTTGGCGTCCGGCACGTTATAAAGATGGCCGCTGGTGAGAACACCATCGACATCCATCAACAAAAGCTTCACGCGCCCCGCACGGATTTCCAAGTCAGTTTCGCTGTTCACCATTCCTCCTCGAATAGTTTCTGGTAGAGGCGGTGCTGTCTGGCCGCCATTGCGCTGTAAGCAGCGGCGTTCTTTTCATCGGACGGAAACGTCTCGCCCAACTCGGGGGGAAGGCTCGCTATGTTCTGGATGGCGCCGATGCGCTCCAAAGCAAGCAGCGCCGCGCCGCGGCTGGTGGCCTCCTTCTCCGTGCACATTTGGACGTTATGGCCCAGCGCGTCGGCCATCATCCGCGTCCAGGCGGGTGAATGCAGCAGAGCGCCGCCCGAGGCGAAAATCTGCTTTGGTTCGGGCAGGCTCTTTAGCATCAATTGATAGATATCGCGGAAAGTGATGGCTACGGATTCCAAAGCCGCGCGGGCCATTTCCAAAGGACTCGAATGCGCGCTCAGCCCGATGAACGCCGCGCGCGCATCGGCTCGCCAACCGGTTGACCTTTCTCCGGCGAACAGCGGGAGCACGGTCAGCCCATGAGTGCCGGGGGGAGTGTCCCGATCTTCGGCCTGGAGTTGCCGCTCCAGTTCCGCGCCGGGCGAAAGCCGCAGCGTGGCTTGCAGCCACGCGTAGACCGAGCCACCGTTCGAAACGGCGCCGCCCAGAACGAAGCGCTTGCGGTCTACGCGGTAGCACCATAGCCCCGGCGGGATGTCGATCCGGCTGGTTTCACTGACGGCGCGCATCGCTCCGCTGGTGCCCGCCATCAGCGCAAACCGATCAGGACCGTCGCAGCCGCTACCGACGTTATTGCAAGCGCCATCTCCCAGAGCCGGGAACCAGGGAATGCCATCCAGTTCGGGCCAGCGGGGGCCGAACGCGTCACGCAGTTTCGTGCGAGGCTGGTCCATCTCAGCCACAGGGGCAAACTGGTCGAGGCGCACCGGCAACGCCTGCATCAGCTCCGCGTCATAGTTGTTCTCGTTCTGGTTCCAGAGACCGGTCCCCGAAACCATGGACGTGGAAGTGACACACTCGCCGAACAGCCGGAGAAATAAATATTCACCGAAAGAGGCCCAGGTGTGGACGCGCTTGAAATCCTGGGGGCGCGTTTCGGACAACCAGAGCAGCTTAGCCGGGTAGTAGCTGGGGTGGAGGACACAGCCCGTGCGTTTATGCTGCTTTGCGTTGTCGATTCGGCCGGCCAGTTCACGCGCTGCGCCGGCGCTCCGCGTATCGAACAAATGCAGAATGGGCGTGACGGGCTTCCCCGCCGCGTCGAGGCCGGTTACACTATGCCAGAAAGTATCGATGCCCACTGCCGCCGGGCGCTTCCCCAACGAGCGGAGCTGCGAACAAAGCTGGTCGAGCGATTGGGCGGTGAGATCCACCAGTGCGTCCGGATCCATCTCGAATCCGCCGTCCGCGGTAGTGTGAACGTGATAGGCGATCTGATCGCCAAAGCCATCGACCTCCCGGCCGTTTCCATCGAAAAGCAGCGACCGGACTGACGAGGTGCCGATGTCGAGGGTTGCGATATAAGGTTCGGAAGCCAAAGAGCCTTTATATCAGGCCGCGGCATATCAGGCCGCGGCGCCGAGCCGGGCATTCAGCTCCGCGCGAGCGCTCTGCCATTTCACAATGCCCACGCCGAGGAAGATCACCAGCATGGCCAGAAATTCGCGCATCCCGAAATGCTCGCGATAGAAGAGCCAGCCGAGCGCCACGGCGACCAAGGAATTCACATAGGGATAGATGGATGCAATGGCCACGGGAAGGCGCGCGATGGTGTACGCGTAGGCGCTATAGCCGATGATGGAGCCGAAGACCACCAGATAAGCCACGGCCCATACCGCGCGCGCCTTGATGACGATGGGACCATGCGGAATGGCCAGGGCGAGGGGCACGAACGCCAGCGACGAAGCCAGTTGTTGAACGGCCCCGGAGACAATGGGATGCGCCTCCGTCTTGAGCCTCCGCTGCATGATGGATCCGAGACACCAGGCGATGCAGCCGAGTTGAAGGATGGCGAACCCGATGAGCGTTTCCATATGGAAGCTGGTTGCGCCCGCGCCCGGCATCAGGAGGATGCAGGCCCCGGCGAACCCGACGACCATCCCGACAATGGTGGGTCCGTGCGGCTTCGCGCCCCCGGGAACCAGGGCTTCGAAGATAATGAACCAAAATGGCGAAACCGTAACGATCAGGCTGGCGAGGCCGCTGGGGATCAGCAATTCCGCCCAGGAAAGCGCCCCGTTTCCGATGCCGATGACGAAGATTCCGCTGATGATGGTGTTGCGGAGTTCGCGGCCGCGGGGAAGGTGCGCGCCCCGCAGCCGCGCGGCAATCAGCAGGATTCCACCAGAGATGAAATAACGCAGCGCAATCAGGACAGCTGGCGGAAATGATTCCAGAGCCATCCTGATTCCCAGATAAGTCGTGCCCCAAAAGAGGCAGACAGCGGCCAGTGCGAGATAAGCTGCGCCGCCGGCGCGCGAGGACATTCCTTAGACTAACTTAGAGCGGTAGTCCGAACACCGTCCCAAAGTCATCTGTCCCGCCGAACGAAGTGGTGCCGTATAGCACTCCTCCTGCACCCACGATTACGGCTCCAGGGCCGCCACCATCGTTACCGCCGAATGCATGTAAGATCGTCTCGATCCAGTTGCCTCCCGGCGATGCGGGCGGCGTTAAGGAAAACACCGTCCCATAGTTGCGGCCGACCCCACAGCAAGCTGTGGTTCCGTAGAGTACGCCGCCTGGACCAATCGAGAGTTTTGATTCGCGGTTGGCGCCGTCGCCCGCCGAGCCGCTGGAGCCCATGAAGCTGTAAGGAACTTCTTCAGTCCAAACGCCTCCTGGGGATACTGGCACCGTGAACGAAAACACCGTACCAGCGCCCAACTGCCCGCCGCCCTCCGGGGTGCTGTAGCGGCCGGGGGAGTCAGGGAATAGATGGCGCCTCCTTCATCCGTACTCCATTGAAAAGCTTCACCGTAGAGGACGCCGCCACTGCCGATGACCACGCCGCAGGCGGCCAGCGTCGATGGATTGGGGTTGAACGGGAAGTTGAAAAGCACGTCTTCGGTCCACGACCATGACTCGCCAGCCGGCGGTGTGAGGAAAAAAACCACGCCAAGTCCGAATGTTCCACCGTGAACGGTAGTCCCATAAAGCACGCCGTTATGGCCGACCGCGAATCCCAGATAGATAAGGCTCACCGCCGTCCAGGCCGCCCGTGAAGGTGTAAAGCTGCGTCTCGGTCCAGGCGCCTCCGGCGGATGACGGTGGCGTTAAGGAAAAAACGCCACTCCCATCTGCGCCGTAAAGAACTCCCTGGCTCCCTTTCGTCACCCCAGCTTCCGTGTCGCCGCCATTATCGCCGCCGTTGAAGCTGTAGAAGGCACTCTCCGGGGAACTTCCCACAGGTGTGGGCACGGTCATAGAGAAAACATTGCCGAAGCCATTGGCTCCTCCACCAGATGTGGTGCCGGTGATCAAGCCGTTCGCGCCGATAATCCCATTTGGACATGCGCCATCCGGGCCATGGAAATTGTGAAGCGTGTAGAGCGCCGGCGATGGTGTCTGCGCGGCAGCGGAGGTCGCGAAAGCGAGGAGCGTTATTAAAGATTCTTGATTTCCCTGGAGCTCACTTGTTCCATGCGCAAACCAGAGGGGAAACGGCAAGCCGTTACAAAGACAACTTTGCTTAGGGTGGTACTTGGACTCTGTTAAGCGGCGGGGTTTTGTATTACCATGGGCGAAACGGCGACAACTGCCCATCAACACCGAAAACCCCTGGAAAGAGCGGATGTTGCGAACGAAATTAAAGCAAATATTGATGCTGGCTGGCTTTGCATTCGCGGCGCAGCTATCGCGCGCGCAGGTAGAAACCGTGCTGCACAATTTCCTCAGCGTTCCCTTGAACGGGGCGAACCCGTACGCGGGAGTGATCCGAGATTCGTCCGGCAATCTTTATGGGACAACGGCTTATGGCGGAACTTATAACGCGGGCGTGGTGTACAAAATCAGCACGTCCGGGCAGGAATCCGTTCTCTACAGTTTTACGGGCGGGAATGACGGGTGGCAGCCTTCGGGCAGCCTGTTTATGGATTCATCCGGCAATCTCTACGGGACAGCGGTCTCCGGCGGCGTAGATCACTCGGGTGTGGTTTACAAGCTGAGCACGCTCGGCGCGGAGACGGTGCTGTACAGTTTTACGGGCGGCGCGGACGGCTGGCGCCCCACAGGCGGCGTGATCATGGACGCTTCCGGTAATCTCTACGGGGCTACGTTTGCCGGCGGCGCATCGGGCTGGGGCGTGGTATTCAAGCTGAACCCCTCCGGCCACGAGACCGTGCTGTATACCTTCACTGGCGGAGTCGATGGCGCCTCGCCGGACTCCGGCGTCATCATGGATTCGGCAGGCAACCTTTACGGAACTACTTTTGGCGGGGGCGCGGGTTTCGCCGGCGTGGTGTACAAGGTAAACACGGCCAATCAAGAGACGGTTGTGTATTCCTTCCGGGACGGCGCCGATGGGGGCGCTCCTTACGGGGGCGTGATCATGGATTCCGCCGGCAATCTCTACGGAACGACGAGCGCGGCGGGGGCCGCGAATGCCGGGGTGGTCTACAAAATCAACACTTCAGGGCAGCAAACCGTGCTCCATTGCTTCACGGGTGCGGCTGATGGAGGCACCCCTTACAGCGGCGTGGTCATGGATTCAGGCGGCAATCTTTACGGAACCGCATATTACGGGGGCACCTTTGACGCAGGGGTGGTCTACAAACTGAATCCGTCTCAGCAGGAGACTGTTCTCTATAGTTTTACTGGTGGCGCGGATGGGGATTTACCCTACTCCGCCGTGACGCTGGACTCTTCGGGGGACGTTTACGGAACCACCAGTGGAAATGCCGGCGCGGTGTACAAGATCAGCGCGGCAGGCCAGGAAACTGTAGTGTACGGATTTCCTGGTGGCGTAGGCGGGAGTACGCCTGAGGCGGGTGTGTTTCTGGATTCCTCAGGCAACATATACGGCACGGCCACCGGCGGCGGCACAGGAGGCGGCGGTGTGGTTTACAAGGTAACGACCACGAATCAAGAGAAACTCCTGTACAATTTTCCTGGAGGCCCGGACGGAAGCGACCCCCTCTCCGGTCTGGTGCGGGATTCGGCAGGCAACTTCTACGGAACGACGGTCGCCGGAGGCGCAGCGAACCAAGGCGTCGTGTACAAGGTGGTTTCCGGGGCCGAGACGGTTCTCTATAGCTTCACGGGGGGTATTGATGGGGGCCAGCCTTACGGCGGTGTCCTTCTCGATTCTTCCGGCAATCTCTACGGAACCACAACCCGTGGAGGCGTATACGGATATGGCGTGGTCTATGAGGTGAGTCCGTCCGGACTGGAAACGGTGCTCTACGCTTTCACTGGCTGGGGCGATGGGGCCTCTCCTTATTCCGGTCTGAGCCGCGATTCTTCCGGCAATTTCTACGGAACCACCCTCTATGGCGGCACATTCGGCCATGGAGTGGTGTACAAGCTCAGCTCGAACGGGCAGGAGACGGTTCTCTACTCCTTTACGGGTGGGGATGACGGCAGCCTACCCTACGCGGGTGTGATTCTGGACTCCGGGAACAACCTCTACGGGACGACTGAGAACGGGGGCGAATTCACCGAGGGCGTGGTTTACAAGGTGACTCCGGGCGGGTACGAAACAGTCCTTTATAATTTCACCGGCGGTGCGGATGGAGACTTCCCGCAATCCGGCTTGGTCCGCGACTCGTCAGGGAATCTCTATGGGACCACTGTCTATGGCGGAAAAGCGGGGTGGGGCGCGGTGTACAAACTGACCACGGCTGGAAAGGAAACCGTCCTGCACAACTTCACGGGCGGACTCGACGGCGGCGAACCCTTCGCCGGTTTGATCCGCGACTCGTTCGGCAATCTCTACGGAACCACCGCCAGCGGCGGTACCGCAAATAGCGGCGTGCTCTTCAAAATCGTGCAGTAGCGTCGCGATAGCCGTTCTATAATTCCTCCATATGAAATCCTCCGCGGCCTTCCTGCTGGTTCTGGCGGCTTTGCCCGCCCACTCCGAGAGCACAGAGCATCTGGGGACTGTATCCTTCTCCAACTCCTGTTCACCGGCGGTGCAGGCCTCCTTGAATCGTGGCGTGGCCTTGCTGCACGATTTCTGGTACGAGGAATCCCGAAAGCAATTCGAGCAGGTTTCTCAAGCCGATCCGAGTTGTGCCATGGCCCACTGGGGTGCGGCCATGACCGAGTTTCATCAGATCTGGGGCCGCCCGAACGAGAAATCCATGGCGACCGGATGGGGCGAAATGCAGAAGGCGGACACGCCGCCCGCGAAGACCGCGCGCGAGCGCGAATACATCGCGGCGCTCAGTGGCTTCTACAAGCCCGGCAAGCAGAGCTATCAGGATCGCGTGGAGGCTTACTCAGCGGCCATGGCGAAGCTCTACGCGGATTATCCCGACGACGTGGACGCGGGCGCGTTCTATGCCCTGTCCTTACTGGCGGCCGTTCCCGCGAACGATACCAGCCTATCGAGCGAGCACAAAGCGATGGCTGTATTGACGCCCCTCGTCCCGAAGAATCCCGATCATCCGGGAGTGGTGCATTACATCATTCACGCGTGCGATACTCCTTCTCTCGCACCTGAGGGGCTCGCCGCCGCTGTACGCTATGGCGAGATCGCGCCTTCCGCCCCGCACTCCGCGCATATGCCGGGTCACATCTTCGCGCGCCTGGGGATGTGGCCGCAGGATATCGATGCCAACCTCGCTTCCGTGGCGGCTTCGGAGAGTGCGGAAACAAAGCACCAAAGCGGCGCGATGGATCAATTTCATTCCTACGACTTTCTTCTCTATGCGTACCTGCAAAGCGGCCAGGACGCCCGCGCAAAGGGCGTTCTGGAGAGCCTGACACGGTTGTCCAACCACTTTGAAGCGATGCCGGATATGCTGAATAGCCGCATGGAGGGAATGCTTCCGTACTATCGGACGAAGCTTCCGGTTTTCTACAGCCTGGAGATGCGGGATTGGAAAGCCGCGGCCGCGCTGGAACCGGTGGCAGGCGCGCTTCCGGAAACCCAGGAGCTCACCTACTGGGCTCGTATTGTGGCCGACGGACACCTGCGCGACGCGTCAGCCGCAGGCGCGAATCTGGCTCGATACGAGACGTTGTTAGGGCAACTCCGGAAGAGCAAGCATGCCTACATGGCGGATACGACCGGCCAACGAATCGAGCATGGCGAGGTGCTTGCGTGGGCGGCTTTCGCGGACGGCAAACAAGAGAGCGCTCTAAGACAAATGCGCGAGGCCGCGGACCTGCAGGACAAGGTGGGCCAGGGCGAAGTCGACATCCCCGCGCGCGAGATGCTGGCGGACATGCTGCTGGACATTCATCAACCTCAGCAGGCGCTGGTGGAGTACGATCTCTCGCTCAAAATGAGTCCCAACCGGTTGAATGGACTTTTCCATGCGGGCTTGGCCGCGGAAGCGGTGGGCGATCAGCCGCGAGCGGCGAAATACTATTCCCTGTTGCTCAAGTCAACCGGTGACGGGTCGCAATCGGGGCGCCCCGAGTTTGCCCACGTGAAGAGCTTCGCGGCTACAACGCAACTGGCCGTGAAGTAGTAGCTGCCCGGTGCTGTCTGCTTCGCCTTTACGGCAAGACGCGAAGCGCCGGGAATTGCGGGGGCTGCTCGCGCGGTTCATTTGACCGCAGCCTGCCGATTTTCACCGACGCTCGAAAGATCGCGCCCACTGGAATGAATCCGCCCAATTTATGAGCGGCTATCGCCGCCAGGCCCATCGAGGCGATGCACCCGCAAGAGCCGCAATCGGGATTCCCGCCGAACTGGCAGGGTGTAATCTTCGTCTTCAGGTCGGCCGAAATTGTTTGCGTGGTCAACGCGAAAACGCACTCGTCCGGATTGTGAGGCGGGGTAGCCATCTGCTGAATCAGTTCCGGGGCCATATCGAGTTTTGGAAACACCTTCCGCAATTGCAAAAGATCGGCCATCACCCGCCTGCGTTCCGCCGGGGTCAAAATCTCCGGAAGATCGTCGCCGATCTGAGGAGTGAAGAGGCTGAACCAGACTCGCTTGATTTCGGGTCTCGGCGTCCAGAACTCCAGAAACTCCCGAAGATAGCCAGGCCTCTTCATCATCTGACCCGTAATGGTGCAATGCACCGTGACCTTCTGTCCGGCAATGTTCTTCAGAATCCGTTCGTAAGTTGCCGGTGTCCGGCGGATGTCGTGCTCGGGCTGCAAGCCATCGATCGAGACTACGACGGTCAGGTTGCGGAGCGCGGCCCAGGCGGCGGGAATCACGCGAAACGCACTGGTCACAATCTGGATATGCACCCCACGGCCGAGTAGCAGCGGGACCATGGTTTCGAGTTCGCGGTAGCGCACCAGCGGATCTCCGCCGACCAGTGAGAGGTGCAGCGGTTTCAGGCGGTCCACCACTTCAAGCACGCCATCAACCAGTTCCTGCCCCTTGCGATCGTTCAGTTCGCGGAGCGTGACGCCTCCGCCCAGATGGCCGTCTTCATAGGCGTAGCACCCCGGGCAGCGAAGCGGGCATTCGCGGGTGATCTCGATGGAAAGCGAAGGCGCTTCGCCCTTGAGGATCTTGCCCCAAGCCTGGAGAACTTCCGATGTCTGCACAGCAATTGGATGCACGTAAGACCGGACGGAGACAAAGGAAGAGTGCTGAAACTTACAAAAGTTAGAAATTAAACAAACGATTGGCAATCCTATTACACTACCCACTCGATATGCCAACATATTAGGTTTGATCGTTACTCTCACCGCAAACCCCGCCATCGACCGCACCATTACCGTGGATCGGCTCGCCTTCGAGGACCGGGCCTACATTCTTTCCACAAAGGATACGCCTGGCGGACGCGGCATCAACGCCTCGTCGATCATCCACAGCTTCGGCGGTGCAACCATCGCCATCCTGCCCGCCGGCGGCAGTTCCGGGGCTCGATTTCAGGAGTCGCTGAAACAGTGCGGATTCCCCGTGGTGATCGTGCCCATACGCAACAAAGTTCGCACGAACCTCATCATCACCGACAGCCACGGGCTGACCGCCAAGCTAAATGAGCATGGCCCTAAGCTCAGCAGCGCGGAAGTGAAGAAGATCGAAAACGCGGTCCACACCCACCTAAAAGGGGCAGCGTGGCTGATGCTGTGCGGCAGTTTGCCGCCGGGCGCTCCGGAGGATCTTTACGCGCGCATCATCGAATTTGCGCGAACACATGGCGTCAAGACGCTGCTGGATACCGACGGGGAAGCCTTCCGGCTGGGTCTGGCCGCACACCCAACCGTGGTGTCGCCCAACCAGGAGGAAGCGGAGCGCCTGCTGAACACCGCGCTCATCACGCGCACCAACTGTCTGCAAGCGGTGGAGCGGATGCATCGCATGGGCGCTGAATCCGTGGTGTTGTCGCTGGGAAACCGCGGCGCGGTGGCATACCACGATAAGCACTTGCTGGAAGCTGTGCCGCCACGGGTGGACGCGCTCTGTCCCATCGGCTCAGGTGACGCGCAATCCGCCGCATTTCTGTGGGCGCGCGAGAACGATCAATCGTTCGCCGAAGCGGTCCGCTGGGGCGTGGCGGCGGGTACTGCCTCGGCCATGTTGCCGGGGATGAAATTCGCCTCGCTGGCGGAGACGCGCGAGATTTTCGCCGGCGTGGAAGTGCGCGAAGTCGCCGAATGAGCGCACCGGAAGGGAAAATCGTCCGCTCGGCCGGGGTGGTTTCGATCGCCATTGCCCTCAGCCGTGTCACGGGGCTGCTGCGGGAAGCGGTGATGTCGCGCCTATTCGGTGCCAGCGCCGGCCCCATCAACGACGCATTCATTGTCGGCTTTCGCATCCCGAATTTGACGCGCGACCTGTTTGCCGAAGGCGCGCTTTCCTCCGCGTTCGTTCCCGTCTTCACGCGGTACCTGACAACCAAGGGAAAGCCCGAGGCACGCGAACTTTACAACCTGGTGGCCACCACGCTCATCGTGGTCGTAGGTTTCCTCTGCGTGCTCGGCATGGTCTTCAGCCCACAACTGGTGGAGCTGTTCGCGTCGAAATTTCACGAGATTCCCGGGAAGTTCGAACTGGCCGTTTCGCTGACACGGATCATGTTTCCGTTCCTGCTGCTGGTCGCTTTGGCGGCGCAGGCCATGGGCGTACTGAACGCCACAGGACAGTTTGGGGTTCCGGCGCTGGCCTCCACCTTTTTCAATCTTGGATCGGTGTTCTTCGGGTTGCTGCTGGGATTTTGGCTCGGGCCTTATTTGGGGATTCAGCCGATCTTCGGGATGGCCTATGGCGTGGTGATCGGCGGCGCTTTGCAGTTGGCCTTTCAGGTGCCTAGCCTGCTCCGCAAAGGATTTGCATTTCGTCCGCAGCTTAGCCTGGCGCACGAAGGCTTGCGCAACGTGATGCGCTTGATGGGGCCGGCGATTCTGGGCAACGCCTCGGTGCAGATCAACGTTCTCGTGAACACCAACTTCGCAACGGGAATCACGGACAGCCACGGCCATGTGATCAACGGCGCGGTGGTCTGGCTGAATAATGCCTTTCGCTTCATGCAGCTCCCGCTTGGCCTGTTTGGCGTTTCCATCGCCGCAGCGACGCTGCCCAGCATCTCGCGCAGCGCCGCGGCGCACGATCTGGAACAGTTCCGGACCACGCTCTCGCACAGCGTGGCCTTGACGCTGCTATTTTCCATCCCCTCCGCGTGCGGCCTCGCCATCCTGGGAAG
Organism: Bryobacterales bacterium; assembly: GCA_003136675.1. Taxonomy (GTDB): domain Bacteria; phylum Acidobacteriota; class Terriglobia; order Bryobacterales; family Bryobacteraceae; genus Bog-113. Next base: position 1,761 of record PLFE01000094.1, on the reverse strand, counting down.
GAGCATGATTGGGGTGGTTTATCAAGGGGGGAAATTCCACGCGTCCGATACCCAGGCGACGGCGTTGGCACTCACCTGCTACGCCATCGGCCTCGCCGGATATTCCGCCATCAAAGTGCTCGCCCCGGCCTTTTATGCGTTGAATGACGCGCGCGTGCCGATGCTGGTCAGCATTGTTTCGATTGGGGTGAACTTCGCCATGGCGTCTACCATGATCCATCTCGCCGGCCTCGGGCACGCGGGCCTCGCGCTCTCCACATCCACTGTGGCGCTGTTTGGCTTCGCCGTGCTGCTGTTCGTGATGAGCCGCCGGATCAACGGAATTCACGGGGGCGCTTTGTGGAGCAGCTTCTGGAGAATCTGCACGGCTTCGGCCATTATGGGAGCTGTCTGTTATGGATCGAGCCATGGCTTACACGCCGCCCTGGGCGAAAAAGTGCGCGTTCACCTACTCGACGTCGCGGTTTCCATTCCCCTGGGCCTGACCGTGTTCTATGCGGCCGCGCGATGGCTCAAAATCGCCGAACTCGACGAGGCCCGGCAGGCGCTGATCGCACCCCTTGCGCGACGGTTCAAATTGGTGAAGATTTGAGCATGTTAAACTGTGAAAATCCATGCTGCCTGACGTTGAAGTAGCGGTACGTCTGCAGGCAATCGACCTCAGAATTTCCGACTTGCAGAAAGAAATTGCGGCGTTACCGAAGCATGTCGCCGAGATCGAGAAGAAGCTGAGTGCCCACGAGCGGCGTCTGGAAAAAGACCGCGCCGCGCTTGCAGCCAATCAGAAGGAACGGAAACGGCTCGACGGCGAAGTGCAGATCTTCGAGGCCAAAATCACGAAGCTCCGCGACCAGATGCTGGGAGCGAAGACCAACGAGCAATATCGCGCCTTTCAAAACGAAATCGATTTCGCAACCAAGGAAATTCGGGCATGCGAGGACAGAACTCTCGATTTAATGGCCGAATCCGAATCGCTCGATAAGAGCGTTAAGGGGGCCGAGACGGTGCTGAAAGAGGAGCGCCAGATCGTGGAAGCCGACAAACAGCGCGCGGAGAAGCGGACGGCGGAAGATCGCCGGCGCGTCAGTGAGCTGCAAACGGAGCGCAATGCGGATCTGGCGGGCATGTCGCCTCACGCCGCGGCGACGTATGAGCGAATCCGGAAGGCCCGCGGCGGGATCGCTGTCTCTGAAGCCGTTGACGGCCGTTGCGGCGCATGCCACATCGCGCTGCGCCCGCAATTCATGCAGGAGCTGAAGCGTAGCGAAGAGATCCGGGTGTGTGAAACCTGCGGACGCATTCTTTACTGGAATGCCCCGAAAAGTCCGGAGGAACTGGGCGGTGTGAACGCGCTCTCGGACGCTCCTCTTCGTAGGTAAAGCCGCGTAGGTAAAGCCGTCGCAGGTAAGTCTTGAACGCCGGATCGCTTAACCGAGCGGAAGCCCGCTACCTTGTAACCGGTCTCCTTCATACCCGCCATTTCTCTCGGCGCAACGGTGCCGAAAACGCGGCAAATCCGCCGTCGTCTACCGACCTGAGATGGTCAATCAGCGCGAACGAAGTCTTAGTCAGGCCACTGGGGCCCGGCGCCCAGCGCCGGATAGAGCAGTCCATCGCAGCCCTCGCCCAAGATCCAACGGACGGGCTTGCCGCCACCCACTCTTCCAACCCTTGCTCAGCTTCTAAGTAAGTCGCCCGCAAAACGGAGTGCGCGGGCCGCTTTACTTGAATGCAATGAGGGTGCCCGACGCACCCTTTGCG
>PLFE01000116.1 GCA_003136675.1 Bryobacterales bacterium | reverse complement strand
CTTCTAAGTAAGTCGCCCGCAAAACGGAGTGCGCGGGCCGCTTTACTTGAATGCAATGAGGGTGCCCGACGCACCCTTTGCGGGCTAGCGAGGCACTCTCGGGGTGAGTATCCTGCAGTGACCGGCGAAGCTCTGCGCGACGGCGACGGACGAGTTCGTTCCGCACGGCCTCGGCGACAAACTTGCTCCGGTTTCTTTCTCGCCTGTCGAGATCCCTAAGCAGGTCACTGGACAAGGTAACGGTCACTCGTTCCATGTTGGACATTTCATACTCTTCTATCTTCCTTCTGAATCCGCCCTCGTGAATACATCAAAATCAACGACCGCTGCGCAAACGGCAGGTAAACCAGCGCCGCGCACATCCCCAGAGCGATCCCAATGCTGATGTGATGAACAAGCAAGAACGGCGACAGCGCCCAGAAAAGATCCAGGCAGAGCAGAACCGGGAGTAGTTTGTTGAACTTTGCCGGAAGTTCCTGGACGTCGAAAGCTACCGCCGCGCAAATGAACAGCCGGACAGGGATCAACCCGACGGCGGTTGCGACCAACGCCGCGAAACACAGCCCGGACGCGGGCAAGCGCGCTTCCTCAAGAATTTCGCGAATCTCCGGCAGATTTCCCAGAGCACTCAAATAAAATGCCAGATACATGCCCTGCACCAGCAACAACAGAATCAGGACCAACTTACGTGGCGCGGAGGGCAAATCCCGCGGGGCCGCGAGAATCCGGCTGGTTTTGGCGGGCTCCGCCGGCGTTGTCGCTTCGACCGTCACCGGAGCTATGAATCGATAGCCTTTCCCAGGAACCGTCTCCACATATCTCGGCTCCGACGCTGAGTCACGAAGCGCGTGGCGAACTTTATTCACCGCTGTGTTCAATCCGTGGTCGAAGTCCACGAAGGTCCCTTCGCCCCACAACTTTTGGCGAATCTCATCGCGGGACACCAGTTCCGTCGGGCGCTCCAGAAGCAGAATCAAAACCTGAAAGGGTTGAGCATGCAGCTTGAGGCGAACCCCCTGCTTGTGCAGTTCACCTGAGCCTTCATTCACTTCGAAAACGCCGAAACGAAAAATGCGGCAAGCGGTGTCTCCTGTCATGGGCAACGTCCCAGTCTACCCTCACCAGCCGGTGGCGGCAATGCGACAAGTTCGTCATAGCTCCAACGAATTCATGGACTTACGCCGTGATCTCGAAATGACGCTCGTTTGCGTTGCCGTCGATTGCTTCAACCGCGAAGATCCTCGATCCTCCAGGAATGCGAATCGCGTTGGCGCTGGTTTTACTCGGCTCCCCAAGTCCGGCGGCACATTTGAGCCCCGAAGCGAACCGGGAGTTTGACCGTTACGTTGCCGTCGTGGAGACACGGCTGGCCCGCACGCACTACAGTCCGCAGTTGCACCCTGAAACAACGGAGCTCCAACGGAAGGCTGGCGCAGTTCTCGTCGAACCGGTGAAAGGGGGCAACCGGCAGCTAACGGGCGGCCTTCTCCATCATTGGCGCGGTGCGGTTCTGGTTGCGGGGGCGCGGCGGGAAGAGATGCTCGCGGTCTTGCGGAACTACGACCATCTTTCCGCCTACTACGCGCCCGACGTGGAGTCATCCCACGCGCTTGAACGGCACGGTGAGAACGCCCGGGTCGCCATCCGGTTCCGCAAGCGGAAGATCGTCACCGTGGTCCTGGACGCGGAGTGTGAAGTCGAGTCCCGCCTGGCCGGCGACGGCGGCGGATACAGCTGGTCGCGCAGCATCCACATCTGGCAGATCCGCGAACCAGGATCTGTTCGCGAACAAAGGCAGAAAGAAGGCGACGACGATGGCTTCCTCTGGCGATTGAACTCGTACTGGAGTTTCCTTGAGACGCCCGCCGGTCTTCTGATCGAATGTGAAGCGGTTTCGCTGACGCGAGACATCCCCAGCGGCCTCGTGTGGCTTATCGCGCCTATTGTGAGGGAACTGCCCCGGGCATCGCTCGAATTTACCCTGACCGCTACAAGAAATGCATTGAACAAGGAGAAACAGTTGTGAGCACGCCATTTGCGGGCACGCCGTTCGTAAACGCTCAAAGAGTGAATCATTCCCTTACCGCGGGTGTCGAAAAGCACGTCCTGGTCTGGTTGGCGCAGCGGATGCCCGCCGCCATCAACTCAGACCATTTGACCGCGTTAGCCTTCGTCTCCCAGTTACTCGCCGGCGCGGGTTACGCCCTCTCACGGCAGAACGCGCGCGCTCTTTGGCTGGTGAACTTCTTCCTGCTGCTCAACTGGTTTGGCGATAGCCTCGACGGTACGCTGGCTCGCGTCCGCAATCAGCAGCGCCCGCGTTATGGGTTCTACGTGGATCATATCGTCGACACTTTTGGGGCACTCGCTCTTATCGCGGGTCTGGGCTTCTCCGGCTACTTGCACTGGCAGATCGCGGCGGGTTTGCTGATTTGTTTCTATGCGCTTTCCATTGAGTGCTACCTGGCGACTTACACGATGGGACGCTTCGACCTTTCCCGCGGCATCTTCGGCCCCACCGAAATCCGCGTGCTTCTTGCCGTGGGGAATGCTTTCCTTACCCTGCATCCTTATTCGCAAATCGCGGGACGGCGGTTTCTGCTGTTTGACGTTGGGGGTGCGGTAGCCATTGTTGGAATGCTCTCGATGGCGGTCTCCGCCGCTTTCCGACATGGCGTAGCGCTTTACCGGGAGGAAACGCTGTCGTGACTTTCGGGAAATTCAATCTCGTCGGGCTGCTGGGCGCGGCCCTGCAACTCTTTTTAATATGGCTGTTCACGAAACATTTCCACGCGCCTGCGTTTGCCCTGACTCCGGCGGCGGTGGAAGTGGTTCTTTTACACAACTTCGTTTGGCATGAGCACTTCACGTGGCGTCATCGCCGGCATTCCGGCAGCGCTCTCTCCCGGCTGGGACGATTCCAACTCGGCAATGGCGTGATTTCGGTGGCCGGCAACACCCTACTGACCTATGTTTTTGTGGAATTTGCCAAAGCGGGGGTGCTTCCGTCGGCGATAGGATCTATCGCTGTGTGCTCGCTGGCAAATTTTCTTGTGGCAGACCGTTGGGTCTATGCGGCAGGGCGGGTTTAGTCTCCAGCCGATAACTTCAACAGCTGCACCGGAAGCCCAACGTATACCGTGTCCGCCGCGGCTTGCGCTCGAATCAGTTCCGGCAATGCGCGTTCGCCGCTGCGGCCGAGCAGGGGAGCGAGTGCGGCATCGATCGCGCCGGTCCGGCCCGTGGCCAGATAGCCGCTCGCCCCAGGCAACAGGCGGGTGCTGGCGAGAGTGGCCAGCACTATTACCGTGCGGCGACCCTCAAACCCGGCTACCGTGACGGTGAAAGCCGCCGGTACATCGAGCGGGGGCAGCGCCGCGATCCGCAACCGCGCGGCGGACACGATCGCCTCCGCCAGGATGGTGGCCCGATCGCCCTGCGCCGCGGCAACGATTGCGAGCAAATCAAATCCGGGCGCGCGGAGCAACCCGGTAACGCCGACCAGAAAATGACCTCGCCGGGTAATCTTCTGGACATCCGGAAGTCGGCTGCCATCCGGCATCGCCGCGCGCGAATCCGCCGCCATGAAAACGTTGCGCGGCGTCCAATAGGTGACCACCACCGAGGCACGGGCTGCCGGCCCCAGAAGCAGGAGCGCAATCAAGGCGCGCTTCACTTTTTGAATCCTGGGGCAAAACTGAGCGCGCTGCTCGTTTTGAACGAGCGATACTGATCGAACCGGGAGCGCACGGTCACGCGATGATCGTTCAGATACTCCACCGCAAGAACAGATCGCGCTGGTAAATCGAGCGCGCGGTCGGCCACGCTCGCCCGGATATACTCCACCGTCCACTGGATTGAGCGAATATGCGCCCCCGCCAGTTCCGCCCCTTCAGCCCGCAGGGTGATCGATGCCGGCCGGTCTCCATCCATCGTCAGGGTCTGGATGTGAGCCGGGGTGAAAGGTTGACCGGAGATGCTCAGCACCCATCCCTCGCTCGCGACACGCGTCCAGGTACTATCGTTTTCGCGGACGAATTCACCGGCGCTGATGCCGTCGAGAATCGTGACGAGAACCTCGCCACACTCGCCGTTTGCCCACCAGTCAGCCGCATCCGCACCCGTTTCCCCGAAGCGGACCGTGGCGGCCAGGTGCTTGCACACGATTCCCAATCCGCAGATGGCGGACGATTTGCGCGCGACCACGTTCGGCGCTGCGGCTAAATCCGCGCGTATTACGGCCGCCGGCGGTTGCAGTGGTGTCATTCCGCACGCTCAGCGGATTGAACTCGCTTACGCCGTGGAAGGAAAAGCCCGGAAACCCAACACATTGTGAGATACCGTACTACACTACCGCAACACGAGATTAAGCGCTACAGGTGAAGTACCGCCGGAATCACTCAAAATTGTTTTGGGTCTTGGGTATCCGCCACTAGGAGGCGATGCGGGTCGTCGCGCGACGGGGACCCGCTTGACTGGAAGTCCCCGCCGCCAGTTCACAAATCCGGCAACGCTACTTCAACGCGCCCTTTCCAGTAACGTCCTTGGCGACTGCCGATCCACACGCCACGTACTTACTCGGCTGCGGCGTTGTGTAGCCCGTGCTGTAGTACCAGTCGAAGTTCGGGTAGATGCCCTTTAACGTGTACTCGGCCACGCAGCTGTCCGGCGTTGGATTGGCTGCGGTGAGCTCAAAAAAGAGTCCGTTGGCCGTTTTTGCGAACGTCCCGGTGATGGGCCACGTTGCACTTTGGCACGATTGGCCGCCGGTTGTAGTTCCATAGACGAACCCCTGCGGTTCATCGATGGTGAAGTTGTATTGGTTTCCGTATTGATCTTGCAGGCATGCTGTCTGGGCTGCGAGCGTTGCGCAACCGAAGGCCAGGCATGCGAGAATGTTTCTGATCATTCGCACTTTTCCTCCTGGGGCCCCGTTCCGGAGATTTCCGGTAGACAGAATTATGACACTGGTCGAGGATGGGAGCAATCGAGTGTCTAGCGAATGCGTCCCTGGGACCCGGCAACTTCTAAGACCGTACCGGACTTCTCATGAGGAACCCGCACATAGCCGATCGCCATCACTTTGTGGGCGTGCGGCGAAAAAGCAGCGCTTGTCATCTCGCCCACCTCTTTTCCGTCCACCAGGATCTTCGACTCTGCCGGAGGCGCAGTTTCCCCATCGAGTTCGATGGCCACCAGATGCCGGTTGACGTGCCCACGCGATCGCACGCGCTCCACAATCTCCTGACCCAAATAACAGCCTTTTTGGAAATGCAGCGCTTGCGTCTGTCCGGTTTCGGCGGCCAGACGCGCGATGGTGATGTCTCCGCCATACCGCGGCCGCCCGTGTTCGATACGAACCACCTCGGCATCCTGCTCGGTGGCACTGGTGAGATAGAGCCGGTCCAGCGCGAACCGCTTCCGATCCGTGGGGCCGAAGATGCGATAACCAGCCCCGCCCGTGAACGTTGCCCGCGCCACCGTCAAATCGTCCCAGGCTTCATGCTCAAAATCGTTCGAGGGCGTGGGCGCGCCCAATTCGGCCAGGCGCTCACCGGCTTTGGGCCCCTCCACTCCCAGACAAAATGTCGCATCGCCATCGTCATGCAGCGTCACATCGTCCGCAATAATGTAGTGATCCAGATGATCCCACAGCGGCTGCCGCAGTTCCGGTTCAGCATCGATGAGGATGTGTTCCGCGAAAACGAAAATATTCGCGTCCGCCAGAATGCGGCCTTGCGCATTCAGGAAAAATGTATAGCAGCCATGCCCCGGTAGCAGTCGCTGAATGTGATTGGTGGTCAAAGCGTGCAGCAGCCGAGCGCGGTCATCTCCCGTAAGGCGAATGCGCGTGCGATCGCTGAGGTCGATTGCGGCCGCGGCTCGCGTCAGCGCCTGATAACCCTCAGTCATCACTAGTGCGCCGCGTGAATCAGGAAACTCAGATGCAGTACCCGCATCCATCCGGAAAGCCCGATGATGACCAGACCCGAAATCACTACGCCCGTAATCTGCCGCCCGCGCTTTGCGTTGCCGCCTTTGAGAGCCAGAAATCCCACGGCGAAAACATGCAGTGCCAGCAGGAACTTCATCCCGAATACCATGTGATACAGCGGTGGAACGTCCTTTAGCTGGACGTGGCGGTAGTAGTTATAAAAACCGGAGAGCAGCAGCCCGAGCATCGCCAGCAGAAACCACGGCCGGAACCGCGCGGCAATGGCATCGCTGATCGACTGCTCACCGGCCCCGCCCGCCTTTTGCAAAGCCGGCAGCCAGGCGATCAGCGCGAAAAACATCCCTCCCAGCAAAGTGATTGCCGAAGCGATGTGGATATAGCGCGCGAGATACGGAACCACGAAATCGAACATTAGTCGTATGATAGCGACCAGTGATTCACGAAGTGTTCCCGGTCGGCATGCTGCAATGCAATTGCTCCATATTTGGGGACGAGCAAACGCGCGAAGCCATCGTCATCGACCCCGGCGCCGATGTCAGCAAAATCGTTGAGATCCTCGAACGCCATGCGCTGAAAGTGAAAGCCATTGTGATCACCCACGCGCACTTCGACCATATCGGCGGGGCGGAAAAGCTGCGCGCCCTCACTGGCGCGCCCGTCTGGATGAATGGTTCGGATGAAATGATCGCCAAGAGCCTGCCGCTGCAATGCGCGCTGTTTGGCGTGCCACAAGCCAAGAACCCAGGGATCGATTTCAAAGCGAAAGAGGGCGACGTGTTAACCGTGGGCAACGCCGCATTTCAAGTGCTCCACACCCCCGGCCACACACCCGGCAGCGTGGGTCTCTACGTCCCCAGCGAGGGGATGCTGGTCGCCGGAGACACCCTCTTCTTTGAGAGTATCGGGCGCACGGACCTGCCGGGCGGCAGCGGCAAGAAAATCATCCAATCCATCCACGAAAAGATCTTCACGCTTCCCGAAGAAACCATCGTGCTGCCCGGACATGGACGCAACACCACTGTGGCGCATGAGAAGCGGTTCAATCCGTTTGTTGGCGCTTTAGCTCGGTCATAGAACTGGTCACCAGTTCCTTGGCGTCCACAATCGCTTTGGTGATGATCTGAATATCCATAGCCGGCCGCCCCGGCTGCCGCGCGCTCTGGCAATAGACGCCGTGCTGCCCCACCAGCACGAGCGCATCGGTCAGCAGATCGAGCGCCACGGCCAATCGCCCGCGCGCCACTCCGAACATGAATTCGTGCTTTTCCAGCTCGTCGCGGCGGTCTTCATAAACGCTCATTCTATTCTTGTCAGTATGAACGTTCCCAAGTGGCCTGTTTCGACCGAACGCGAAATGGAGTTGCTGCAAGAAGTGCTGGAGAGCGATAAATGGGGCGGCTATCACCCGTTTGTCCCGCGCCTGGAACAGTCCTTCGCCGCGTTCCAGCAATCGGCTTACGCGCTGGCCGCGGTGAACGGAACGGTCACTCTCGAAATGGCTCTCGAAGCGCTTGGCATCGGACCGGGAGATGAAGTCATCGTGCCGGCCATCAGCTTCGTCGCCACCGCCAGCGCCGTCTCACGCGTTGGCGCAACACCGGTCTTTGTCGATATTGAGGGTGACACTTTCAATATCGATCCGGAGTGCGTCGAACGCGCCGTCTCGAATGACACGAAGGCCATTGTTGTGGTTCACTTCGGCGGTCCCATGGCGGATATGGATCGCCTCTCGAAAATCGGCGCCGATCATGGATTGCCCCTGATTGAAGACGCCGCGCATGCGGCCGGATCCGAATGGAACGGCCGGCGCGCCGGCAGCATTGGCATCGCCGGCTCGTTCAGCTTTCAAAACTCCAAGGTGATGACGGCAGGTGAAGGCGGCATTCTCACCACCAGCGACCCCGTTTTCCTGGAACGCGCCCGCTCCATTCTCGACCAAGGGCGCAAACCGGATGGCGGCTGGTTTTTCCACTACGAACTCGGCACAAACTACCGCATGACGGCTTTGCAGGCCGCTGTTTTACTGGCGCAACTGGAGCGTCTTCCGGCGCAGAACGCCCTCAGAGAGCGCAATGCGCAAACAATACGCAAAGGCGTTCCGAACATCCGATTTCAGTGCGTCCCGCGAAAAGCCAGTGTGCATACCAACTACCTGTTGCTGGGTCGTGTACCGAACCGCGACGCCTTCCAACGCGCGGTGGCCGCTGAAGGAGTTCCCTGCACTCCGTTCTACCCCCACACGCTTTACCGGAACCCATTGTATTTACGGGGCGGGTGCCTCGTCACCCCCTGCCCCGTAGCGGAAGCGTGTGTGCAGGATTCTTTCTGGCTGCCGCATCGGGCGCTTCTCGGCTCCGAAGACGATGCGCACGAAATCGCCTGCGTGCTTCGAAACGCGGTCCAATGAATCACGAACTGATCTTCCGAGTCTGCAGCGTGGCCGTGGTTCCGGGCTGGATCCTGCTGCTCACCGCGCCGAACTGGAAGTGGACCCATCGCATCGCCATGTTCACCATTCCTCTGCTGCTTGCCGCCGCCTACGTCTGGGTGTTCATCGCCAGTTTCGAAGGGCTGCACGCCAGCTACATGTCCTTCGCCGCGGTGGATTATCTGTTCCACACGCCGGGCGGCGAACTGGCCGGCTGGATCCACTTCCTGGCATTTGATCTGTTTATCGGCGCATGGATGGTGGCGGACGCGAAGCGCCTGCGTATCCTGCATCTGGCCGTCATTCCCTGCCTGTGCCTGACGTTCTTATTTGGGCCGGCGGGCTTGCTGGTTTACATGTTGCTCAGGGGTGGGCTGCGGCGTAGAGCGGCCAAATGAGGCGAACCTCAGGAGGTGTGATGCCGACCGGTCGGGCGAAGCCCAGGAGCATTGACGAGTACATTACGTCGTTTTCGCCTGAAGTTCAGGCGATCCTCGAAAGGGTACGGTTGACGATCAGGGATGCTGCGCCCGACGCCGAGGAGACAATCCGCTACAACATTCCAACGTTCACCCTGAACGGTAATTTGGTGCACTTTGCCGCTTTCAAAAATCACGTCGGGTTCTATCCACCAGTGAGGCGCGATGCGAGGCTGGAGAAGGCGGTTTTACCCTACGCAGGAGAGAAAGGGAACTTGCGATTTCCGCTCGACCAGCCGATCCCTTACGCCCTGATCAAGAGAATTGTGAAGCTCAGAATGAAGCAGAACGCGGCGAGTGCCCTCTGATTGCAGCCCCTTGGAGCATTCGTGCCGGCAGGTCTTCCGGGCATTCCTCTTGTCTCCCCTCTAGTCAACGTTTCGCGGCTTCCGTGTCTATACCGGCGGGCCGTTTCTCGGTGGAATGACGATGCCGAGGGTACGGCTTTCGGGTCGAAGGGCTCACGACGCCACAGCGAGGGCTTTTTTCAAGCACGATACCGGGGAGATGCCGGCGGTGTAAAAGGGGGCTGCGACTTGCGCGCCTGTTAAGCTTTTTCCATGTCGAACGAGCGGCCGAATGACCGCACTTACCCGCCGCCCGCTGACTTCGCGGCGCGCGCCCATGTGGGCAGCATCGCACAGTACCGCGAGATGTATGAACAGGCGGCGCGGCAACCCGCCGAATTCTGGGGCGGCTTAGCCGAGCGCGAACTCGTTTGGTTCGAGAAATGGGACAAGGTCTTTGACTGGCAGCCCCCCCAGGTCCGCTGGTTTGCCGGCGCCACTCTCAACGCGTCCCACAATTGCCTCGACCGCCATCTCACTACCGCGCGCCGCAACAAGGTCGCGCTCATCTGGGAAGGCGAACCCGGCGATTCCCGGATGATCAGCTACCAGGAACTCCACCGCCTGGTCAGCCGGTTCGCGAACGTACTCAAGGGGCGCGGCCTGAAGGCTGGCGACAGAACCATCATCTACATGCCCATGATCCCGGAACTGCCCATCGCCGTGCTGGCTTGCGCGCGCATTGGCGTGATCCATAGCGTGGTGTTCGGCGGTTTCTCCGCCGAGGCCCTCAAACAGCGCATACAGGATCTGGAAGCGCAGGTGGTCATCACAGCCGATGGCGGCTGGCGGCGCGGCAAAGAAGTGCGGCTCAAGCCCGCCGTGGACGATGCTCTGAAGGACTGCCCCACCGTGGAGCATGTCATCGTGGCTAAGCGAACTGGTTCAGATACCAACATGCAGCCGGGCCGCGATCACTGGTGGGATCACCTCGATAAAGAAGTGGGCGACGTTTGTCCCGCCGAGCCTATGGACGCCGAGGCCCCGCTTTACGTGCTCTACACCTCCGGAACCACCGGTAAACCGAAGGGCATCGTACACTCCACCGGCGGCTATCTGCTGCAGGCCACCGTCACCATGAAATGGGTCTTCGATCTCCGCGACGAAGACACTTACTGGTGTACGGCCGACGTCGGTTGGGTTACCGGCCACAGCTACCTGGTTTACGGACCACTCTCCGCCGGCGCCACCGTCGTTCTCTATGAAGGCGCGCCGGATTACCCCGCTTACGACCGCTTCTGGCGCATCATCGAAAAATACCGTGTCAGCATCTTCTACACTTCACCGACTGCGATCCGCGCCTTCGTCAAACAGGGCGAGCAATGGCCGGCTTCCCACGATCTTTCGAGCTTGCGCCTGCTCGGATCGGTGGGCGAACCCATCAATCCGGCGGCTTGGGATTGGTACAACCGCGTGATCGGCCACGGCGTTTGTCCCATCATTGACACCTGGTGGCAGACTGAGACAGGAGCCATCATGATTTCACCGATGCCCGGGGCAACCCCGACCAAGCCGGGCTCCGGAACCCTGCCGCTTCCTGGGATTCTGGCCGACGTGGTCGACTTAAAGGGCAATCCGGTGGAGCCGAATACGGAGGGATACCTGATCATCCGGCATCCCTGGCCGAGCATGTTCCGCACCTTGTGGGGTGATCCGCAGCGCTACGAAGACAACTACTTCAAGAAGATTCCCGGCGTCTACATGACAGGCGACGCCGCCCGCCGCGACGAGGACGGGTACTTCTGGGTGCTGGGGCGCGTCGACGATGTGATGAATGTGAGCGGCCACCGGCTAAGCACCATGGAGGTCGAGTCCGCTTTAGTCCGGCACCCCGCGGTTGCCGAGGCGGCCGTTGTCGGCAAACCACACGAAATCAGCGGACAATCGGTCGTGTGTTTTGTGACATTGAAGAAGGGCGATTACGATCAGGACGTGTTGGGCCAGGAACTGCGCCAGTGGGTCGCCAGGGAGATCGGCGCATTCGCGCGGCCGGAGCAGATCCGGTTCACCGAGGCTCTTCCCAAAACGCGAAGCGGCAAGATCATGCGACGCTTGCTACGGGAGATCGTTACTTCGAATTCGGTGACCGGGGATGTGACCACGCTGGAGGATCTTTCCGTGTTGACGCGCCTGGCGGAGCAGCACGACGATGATTGAAGGGACTAACGAAAGCGCTCTACAGCGTCGGCGCATCGCGACAAAGACGCCGTAATCGAGCTATGCCCGCCGTATTGGTCGCCGAACTGGAGAGCGGGCTCTCCCGCGTTCCAGGCAAACGCGCACGGCGTCAAGCTGGAAGCGGGAGCCCTCTTGTTTACGGCGCGGACCACCACCTCGGGATCGACGCCGGGGAACCTGCTGAACGCGCGGCTGAGCCGGCTGATCTGCTGGGTGACATCGGCATTCTCAGCTCTTCCCGCTAAAGCTGGTTCTGGAGTTCCAGCGTCCTGAACGGGTCCCGCTGGAGAGACCTTGGTGTCCGGCAAGGAAGCTCGGGGGCTTGTCAGCAAGGCCGGCGTCGCTCTCTCGATGACGGCTTTCGGGTGGGGCCAGTAACTGATCACAGCAAACGTAGCCGCCAGGGTCACGCATGCCGCGCCCACCAAAGCCTGGATTCGAAACCGGAATTGCCGTTTGAAACGCTCCGACTCTCTTTCGCTCTCCTCGGTGGCATGGCGCAGCGCCTCGCTCACCGCTTCCAGCTTGGCCTTGGCCTGTTCCGACTCTCTCGTGCGCGCAACCAAGGACCGCTGGAGGTCTTTCTTCGCCCGCTCCCATTGCGCCTTGATGAGCACCGCGTCTGGCCGCAGCCGTCCGCTGGCATCCTCCAGCCGTACGGGAACAACCCCCATCTGGCCCGTCGTCTTGGCGGCGCGGGCCTTGGTCTCCTCCAGCAGCTTTTGGAGATTCAGGGCATCGGCTTGGGCCTGAATGGTGGCTGCCCGCTGGTCCGCCAGAAGACGCCGTAATAGGTCCGCGTCGTTCTCGGGAGCCTGCTCCTCGCTGCCGGGAGGCGTCGCGGGCCCGCCGTTTGCGAACCCGAATTTCTTGGCCGCGTCCGCGACGGTCTTCTCAAGATCTGCCCGCGCCAGGTCCGGAGGAACCCCAAAAAAGGCCGGCTTGCCGGGTGCGTTCTCAATCGCCGTTGCTTGTTGGGGGTCTTCAGATTGAGTGCTCATGGATTCAGGTCTGCTGCCAGTGCGTTGCCCTAGCCTAGCGAAACTTCTCCACCGCGTCGGCGCATCTCGAAAGCGTGGCCGCGAGCGAGTTGTTTCCGCCGCGCTGGTCCCCGAATTGAAGTGCGGGTTGTCCGTCGTTCCAGGCGAATGCGCACACGCTGGAACCCGATGAGGCAGCCTTCTTGTTCACCGCGCGCATGATCGTTTCCGGGTCGACGCCGGGGAACCGGCTGAACGCGCGACCCAGCCTTGAGATTCCCTGAGTGAATTCGGATTGCGCCCCGGCCTGCCCGATCACTCCCGCTGGCGCCGCCTCCACCGCTCGTTCTACCGCGGCGTGGCTCTCCGGTGTGCTGGAGAGTCCGCGGTGCAGGTACTGAATCACGGCAAAAATGACCACACCGACCACCACCGTCGCGGCCACACCACTCAAGATTCGTATCTGAGCCCGCCGCTTCAGCTCTTGGGATTCGGACGCCCCGGCCTCTTGCGCGATCTTTAACGCCTCGCGCAATTGGGTCAGTTTCGCCTCGGTCTGTTCGGCTTCCCTGTCGTGCGAGACCTGCGCCCGTTCAAGGTCTTTCTGGGCGCGCTCCCACTGCGCCCTCATCAGCGCCGAACTCGGTTGATCCCGATTGCGGGGCGCTTTGGCACGGCCCATGGCGCTTCTTGCGGCTTCCCCTGGCTTCCCTCTGCCCGCTTGCGCCTCCGCGAGCTTCTTTTGCATGACGTGCTCGGTTGATCGCGCCTCCAGCATGGCCGCCCGCTCGAAGGCCAGAAGCTCTTTCAGCTCATCCGCCTGGCCGGTGCGCCCCGGCAAAGGAGTCCCCGCCCCAGACACTCCGGGCGGCGCTGCGACGGAAGGGGAGCCACGATTGATAGGCTTACGATTCCTGGGGTTCACCGAAGTCGCTCCTTTCCACGCAGCATCATGTCTGGCTTATCGGCAGCCAATCCGATTCCTTGAGAGAATCCTGCGATACCCCGCGGTAAGGTGGGAATCATGAAGCCGCTTGCCGCCAGTCTGCTTTTTGCCGCCAGCGTGCCATTTGCCGCAAGCTTGGCCGCCGCTCCGCATTCGTTGTGGTATTCCGTCAAGATTGGCCCATTCGTTGTTTATTCCGAATCGAATGCCAAAGAAGCCCGCGATCGCGCGGCGGAAGTGGAACAATTCCGCTTTTCCCTCGGCGAGTTGCTGGGGCGTCCGGACCTCAACGTCAGACCTCCGCTCGAGTTGTTCTTTTATCGGCAGATTCCGCCCGGAACTCCACCCGGCCTGATCATTACCCGCACGGGCGGTCAGGCGATAGTCACATCCGGACCTTTGTCGCCGGAAGCCCGGCGAACGCTCGCGCAAGTCCTGCTGACCCAGAACATCGGCAGGATGCAGCCGGGTCTGGAACATGGCCTCGAAAGTTTTCTCTCCACGACGGAGTTGCATGGCGCACATGTGGTTTGGGGCAATCCGCCGCCGCCAGCCGATCGGGATGCGGATTGGGCGCTGGTGGAATGGCTGGTCACGAGCGGCGCCAGCTATGGGCAGTTCCGGGTGCTGCTGGCCAACCTCGAGCAAAATGTCGACCCGGACGTGGCTTTCCGCAACGCCATCGGCAAAAGCCCAGAGGCTGTTCATTCCGAAGTCGCCGCGTTTCTCCGCGCGGGTGTGTTTCCGACGATTGACGGTCCGAGCCGGCCACTGAGCGCCGCGCGCGACTTCGTGGTGCGCGAACGCGATGCTGACGAGATGAATCTGCGCCTGGCGGATTTGCTGCTGGCCGACGCCTCCAGCCGCTACCAGGACATGCTCAACGCCGGCCTTCACAAAACCGAGGCGCAAGAGGGTTTGGCGCTGCTCGACGCGCGCGCCGGCGATATAAAAGGTGCGGCGCTGCTGTTGAAAGAGGCGGTAGCCGGCGGAAGCAAAAACGCCACCGCGTTGATTGCGTACGCCAAAATTGAACCGGACCCGGACCGTTCCCGCGCTTCCCTGGAACAAGCAGTGGCGGCCGACCCGAATTCCGCGGAGGCGCATTTCCTGCTGGCCGCCAAGCTGGCCGACCCCGCGAAACAGTATGAGCAGTATTCACTGGCCACGAAGCTGGCGCCGCGCGAACAGCCTTATTGGGTTGCGCTGGCGAACGTCCTGATGCAAATGAAGCAGTGGACGGCGGCGTCCAAGGCCTGGCGCGGCGCTGAGCAGGCGGCCACCACGTCCGAAGAGCGCGAAAAGATGATGTCGCAGCGGCTGGCCATTGAAGGCCAGCGCCTGGATGACGAGGAAGCGCAGCATCGCAAAGAGGAAGAAGCCCGGCAAGCTGAGATCAAGCGCCTGAAAGACCAGGCCAGGGCGGAACTGCGTGCGGCGGAAGACAAAGTGAATCACGGCAGCGCTCCGGATGCGAATGCAGTGCCGTGGGACCAGATCAATTCACCTACCCTGCATGCGGATGGGCAGATGATTCGCGTGGATTGCGCGGGGAAAACGGCGCGGATGCTGGTTGTGAAGACGGCCGATGGAAAACTTCTGAAGCTCAACGTGAATATGGGGAATATCAGCTTCAAGAATCAGGTGACGCCGCTGGTCTGCGGAGCGCAGGATTACCCCGTGGGCATCGACTACGTCGCTAAGGCGAACGCACGTACGGGCGCGGTGGGGGATGTAGCCGTGATCGAAATCCGGTAAGAGGGCGTGTTCACGACGTCCGCGGGCGCGCCAGCCGTGCGCCCAGTGCGCCACCGGCAATGCAGAGCCCGCTGATCAGCGCGAAATAAAGCAGCCACGCCATCAACACCACGATTCCCAGAAAGAAAGGGTCGTTCATCATTTGGATGGCCTGCTGTTGCGCGGGGCTGGTGGCCTGTTGCCGGATGGATTCCCGCAATGGCTCAAGAAACGTGGCCCCACCTTCCATCACCGCCGTCGCCGTCAGTGCGATCGTGCCCAAAGTAGCGTTTAGGATGGCTGTGATCCACCCAAGTTTCACCGCCGCTCCGGTCGTCAGGACGCGTCCTGTGCGCTTCTGAAACAACAGCACGGCGGCAAATCCACCAATCAACGGCGCCAACACCAGAAAAGGCGGGAAGATCTCCAGGCCTGTGATCAGGCAGGCGATGAACAGCGCGGTTCGCAAAGCCACCGGGTTTCCAAAGCTAACACTTGTAAGGCCCGGCGCCTCCGGAGGCGGTAGGGCGGGCGGCGCTGGTGACGAAGGCGGCGCGAATACCTCGATGTCCTCTGCGCGTTGTGGCTTCCCACAGCGAAAGCAAAAACGCGCGCCCTCAGGGAGTTCTGTACCGCAACTGCAAACTGGATGCATGAAAAGAAAACCGCAGGGTGCGGATTCCTTTAGTTTGACGCAGGCGGTCCCAGGGAAGCAACCGTGATGCGTGTCCTCCCGCTCTCACTGTTCACAGAAACCGACCGAATTCGATTGCCCTCATGGGTTTCCAGGTGCCAGTCGCCCTTTTGATCGGACTTCTGCTTCCAGTCGGGAAACTTCTGTTCGTAGTATTGGCGGACCTTGTCAACATCGTCGTTCGAGTAATAAAGGGCGCCGGCGACGTCGAACTCCTTATGGAAGTCGCCCGAATCAAATTGAAACTCGGCGCCCCCGTGATCGTCCGTCCGCGTTGCGCCGGGATAAATGGGTACGCCGATACTGGATGGGTCCAGGTCTTTCCGTGGCTGCACATGCGCGCTCCCGAAAGGCGTGTCGACGCTGACTGTCTTATGGTCGCCGACGCCCGTCTCCTTGACGTGAATCTGCCGGACAAGCATCACCCCCGCCACGCCCAGCATGATGACCACGCCGGCCACGATGATCAGAATGCTCAGTAGAACCTTAACGCCAGTCTTCATGGAACCCTTCGCATGATCATACGTCAACGTCTGGAGTTTCGTTCGCTCGCGAATTCCCGGTCACGTCAACGCGAGGCGGGCTTACTGCGTCAGTTCGAAGACGGTGCCGCATCCGGCCGGGCACGTGCCGGTGTGCGACCCGCCCGCGAATGTGGTCCCAAAGAATGTTCCATTAGGACCCGCAATCAGCCCATTGTAGGGTGAAGCGCCATCGCCGGCCGTGCCGGTAAAACTGTACAGGCTCATTTTCGTCCACGCGTTCGCCGGCGGGGTGGGCGGCGCCAGGGCGAAGATTTCTCCGAAGCCGGACAAACCGCCCGCGGACGTGGTTCCATAGAGCGTTCCATTATTACCGAGCAGCAGGGTTCCGAAATAAGGATAGGCTCCGTCCGTTGCGGTGATGCCGAAATTGTAGAGCACCGATTCGGTCCAGCCTCCGCCCGAAGACGGAGTCATTTCAAACACGGTGCCGCATCCGCTGGTATTGCCGCACCCGGTGCCGTTACCGCCGTAGTAGGTGGTCCCGTAGAGCACGCCGGATTGTGCGATGACCAGGCCGTCGTAGGGGGAATCTCCGTCGATCGGCTGAGCACCGAAGTCATGAGTGACGGTTTCACCCCAATAACCTCCGCCTGACGATGGCGGCGTGATGTCGAACACAACGCCGGCCGACAGGCCGTGGGCGTCGTACCCGCCGCCGGATGTGACGCCGTAGAGCCAGTGAAGGNNCCTGTTCCCAGAACGAGAGGAGCATAGGGATTCGCGCCATCGCCCGGTTCGAGAGTCGGCTGGCCCGTGAAAGCGTGAATCACGTCCGCCGTCCATGCTCCTCCCTTGCTCGCCGGGGGCGTGAGTGAGAAAGCCGACCCGCAATTACAGGGGCCGCCTGTCTCAGCCGTGCCATAGAGCTTTCCATCCGGGCCGAATATTACGCCCGCGTAGGGCATAGAGCCGATGGGGTTTTTTGCATCAAAGTTGTAGATGACGNNCGCCTGGCTTGGATGGCGGCGCGAGAGCGAAGACGGCGCCGCCGTTGAACGCGCCGCCTGTGGATGTGGCGCCGTACAACGCTCCGTTTGGTCCGAGGATGAGCCCGCCGATGGGAGCGGTTCCGTCACCGGCGCTGCCAAAGGAATGAAGTACGGTCAGCACCTGGGACGGAGCCACGGTGGGGAACGCCGGGGCAGGGGATCCGATGAGTAGAAGGCATGAGAAACGACTCACGTGGTTCATTTTGCGAGCTCCTGGCGGCCAGCCACGACCACACCGCCGCGTTTCACTGGCAGGCGCCATTGGGGTGCTTGGTCCACGCCGCTTTCTCTTCGGGCGTCATCTTGGCCCAGACCGCCCAGCGCGAGTGGTCAATAGGGTCTGTCTTCAGGCATGGCGCTGAGGTCGCGGATGCGCGTCCGCACGGCGTCACCACCACCGAGCATTCGCGTCCTCCAAATTTGCGGCAATTGTTGGTGGCGGCCGATATGGCGCCCGACTGGTCGAGATCTGACGCGGCCGTCCCCCAGGCGCCCTCGACCTTGCTCTCCGCCAGCGACAGGCAATTGTTGCCGCCCGCTATTACAACCTTGCAATCCTTCTGGCCGGCTCGCGCACAACTGAGAATCGCGGAGCGGTTGGCCGAGGCTTGGGTCGTCTCGTGCCACGATGCGCCCCAGGAGAGCGTTGAGGCAGACTTGGCGATGGCAGAATACCAAGTGCCGGCAAACACCGGCGTCACCGGACCACTCTTCTGATAGTCGCAGTTATATTCGGGAATAAAATTGGAATCAAAACCGGTGATGAAGCAGCCGTCCATGTTTTGCGCCCGGGCAACCCCGCCACCCCCAAATAACCCAACGCTTAGGAAACCAGCCAGGGTAATGATAACCCGACTCACCATCTTTGTCCCCCTTGCCGCCGCCCGTCAAAGTCGACGCTCCAGCAGCCGACGCTCAAAAAAATCATATCACCGGTTGCAACATCCCAGGTTGGGATATTCGTGGGGATANNCACGCGCATTGTTCTTGACAGGTACGCTAATCAGTGTTACGTTCGTCCTGGGATATCCGCTGCGGAGGCGTAAGAACCGCTGCCGGAAGGAGCACCCGCATGCGCCATCTGTTCGTCGCCGCGTCCATAAGCCTGTGTCTTGTCATATCCGCCGCTGCCGCTACGGGCTGTCCAGGCAAGGTTCTGTTTGAGGATAAATTCGCTCAGCTAAATCCTGCCTGGGGTTTCGCTTCCGACGCCAGCTATACATTCTCAGTCAAGGACGGCACTTTACTCGAAAAACTTGTTGCCGGCAAAGCGATGCGCAGTCTTTACGGGGGCGATGTGTATGACGACGTGGACATCTGCGTTACTATCGGGTCGCTCGCTAGCGACAAGCCGGGGAACCAGCTCGCCGGGATTGTATTTTGGGCGAAGGATTACAACTCCTACTACCTGTTCGTGATCGATACGACGGGCCAATATAAGGTGCTGCGCTACGCGGGCGGGCGTTATCTTTTCCCAATTCCATTTCAGGCGAATGCCGCCATCAAGAAAGGTACGGGCCAAACCAATTCCCTTCACGTGGCAACCAAAGGAACCCAGGCGACCTTCTATGTCAACGATCAACAGGTGGGCACGGCGTCGGGGCAGCCGGCGGATGGCGGCAGCCAGGTCGGCATCTACGCCGAAAGCGACGCCAATGCGCCAACCTCCTGGATGTACTCGGGCTTCATAATTTCCAAGCCGTAAAGACGGCGCCCCGCTGCACTGTTGGCTGATGCACCCGTGCCTACTCGAAGAACGCAGCCACGGGCGAAGCAAAACCGGGCAGTAAGCCGCTCGTAACTTGCTGGTCGAAGTCGATGGAGTGGCTTGTCTCCCCTATATAAACCTGAACGGTGCGGGTGTCGGGATACACCTGCCAGACCTCGGCAGTGCCGTTCCGCAGATACGTCCTGACCTTTCCGTAGCTGGCGACCGCGCGTTCTGTGGGCGAGATCACTTCAATGGCGATATCCGGGGCGCCGGGAATGGGAATTCGGTCGAGATCAAGACTCACTGACTTCTCCGCGAGAAGCACACAGACGTCGGGGCGGCGCCGGTCATTGCTGCTGAGCGCGAACTCGACGTCAGCATACACGCGTCCCTGATGCCCACTCGCCGCCAGATAATGGCGCAATGCGGTCTGGATGAGAAAGACGATATCCCGGTGTCGCGGCGTCGGGCTAGGCATTTCAATGAGTTCTCCCCCAAGCAGTTCCCAGCGTCTGCCCTCGTCATATGGGAGAGCATCAAACTGAGTACCCGACATCGTTGTTGTGGTTGTCGTTGTGGTTGTCGCCATGCGAAGTCCCTGCTTCTATTATGCAGTCTTCCATCCGGAGCGCCCTGCTAAAATCGAAATTCCCCGCGTAATGGATTTCCTCGAAGGTCTCAATCCTCAGCAGCGTGAAGCCGTTGCCTCAACTGAAGGTCCGCTCCTGATCCTGGCCGGCGCCGGCAGCGGAAAAACGCGCGTCATTACGCATCGCATCGCGCACCTGGTCACCGCCAAACACATCCCCCCTTCCGCCATTCTCGCCGTCACCTTCACCAATAAAGCCGCAGCGGAAATGCGTTCGCGGGTCGAATCGCTGATCGAAGGCGCGGGCGTTCACGGAACCCCCAACCTCTCGACCTTCCACTCGTTTTGCGTCCGCCTGCTGCGCCGCGATGGCGATGCGCTGGCGCTCATCCGTCCCGGGTTCACCAGGCGTTTCTCCATCTATGATGATGACGATCAACACGCCATCGTCAAAGCGGCTTACAAGAAGCTGGGGCTCGATGACAAGGCCATGCCGCTTCGCGCGACCATGTCCGTGATCAGCCATTCCAAGAACTGCCAGAAGTCGCCGCAGGAGCTTTACGAGGAAGCTCAGGACCCCAAAATGTCGCGCATCGCGGCGTTGTTCGAAGAATACGAAAAAGGCCTCCGGAACGCCAACGCGCTTGATTTTGACGACCTACTACTGGAAACCGTTCGGCTTCTGGCTCACGATGCGGCCACCCGCGAAGCCTACAACCGGCGCATCAGTTACCTGATGATCGACGAATACCAGGACACCAACCGCACGCAGTACCAGCTGATGCGCCTGCTCACCCAGGAACATTCGAATGTCTGCGTGGTGGGCGACGAAGATCAATCCATTTATAGCTGGCGCGGTGCGGACATTCGCAACATTCTCGATTTCGAACGCGATTATCCCAACGCGAAAACCATCCGACTGGAACAGAATTACCGCTCCACCAAGAACATCCTCGAAGCCGCTTCCGCCGTCGTCGCCAACAACAAAGAGCGCAAAGGGAAGTGGCTTTGGACGGATTCCGGCGCGGGCGACGAGCTGGCTCTCTACGCCGGGCACGACGCGGAAAACGAAGCCCTCTTCATCGCCGACACCATCGAGCGCGTGCTGAGCCAGCACCCCCAATGGCATGTCGCCGTGCTCTACCGCACCAACTCGCAATCGCGCCAGATTGAAGAAGCCCTGCGGCGCTATGGCCGGCCCTATCTGGTTGTCGGCGGAGTCAGCTTCTATCAGCGCATGGAAGTCAAAGACATCCTGTCGTATCTGAAGCTCAGCCTCTCGCACCAGGATTCAGTGGCCTTAACCCGCGTGATCAATACGCCCGCGCGCGGCATTGGAAAGAGTACCGTCGATCAGATCCAGGCCTTTGCCGCACAGCAGGAGAGCAGTCTCTGGGACGCGCTGCGGCGAATGCTCGACGAGAATCAACTCGGCACGCGCGCGCATTCCGCGATTTCGGCTTTTCGCAATCTCATTGAGGAACTCAGCGAAGCCGTGGAGAAAATCCCGCTCAATGAAGCACTCCAGTTCATCGAGGAACGCACCGGCTATCGCCGCATGCTGGAACAGGAACACACGCCCGAATCCGAAGCTCGCATCGAGAACCTGAACGAAATCACGAACGCCGCGGCTGAGGCGTGGGAGCGTGGCGAAACGGCGGCGGATTTTCTGGATCATGCCGCGCTGGTTGCCCAGACCGATCAGGTGGATACCAAGGCGCAGGTGATGCTGTTAACGCTGCACAACGCCAAAGGCCTGGAATTTCCCGTCGTGTTTCTGGCTGGCATGGAAGAAGGCATCTTCCCGCATTTCCGATCGCTGAATTCCGAATCGGCCATGGAAGAAGAGCGCCGGCTTTGCTACGTGGGGATGACGCGCGCGGAGAAGCGGCTCTACCTGACGTGGGCGCGGTACCGGCGCCGTTTTGGCGGTGGTGAGCAGGAGCGGTCTCTGGCATCGCGTTTTCTGAAAGAAGTTCCCTCGCACTTGATGATCAACATTGGCGCCGGTGCGGGCGACGAGATTCCGCAGGTCGATTTAAGCGCGGAACGTGAGGAAGCCAGGCAAATTGCCAAACGCAACGTCTACACCGGCAAGACGTACAACTCGATCGACAACATCTCGCAGTTCTTCAAGGAGCGCGGGCTCCAAATGCCGGTTCAGACTCCTGTAGCGCCGCCGGTGCCCGCAAGGCTTCCGCCCCGCGCCGCCGCGACATCCGCGCCGCAGTTTCCACCGCGTGCGCCCGCCACCGCGCCCCTTCCCAAGCCCGTCGCCCCAAGTGGTCCAGCGAAAACAGGTACAGTAATAGAGCATCCCAAATACGGGATCGGTACGGTTGTGCGCCGCGAGGGTGAGGGCGACGATGCAAAAATCACCGTCATGTTCGCGCGCCACGGGCTCAAGAAGTTGATTGAAAAATACGCAGGAATCAAACGGAAATAATGGCAAACACGAAGAAGGTTGAAGACAAAGTCGAGCGCAAGAAGCTGAAGCGGACAGCCCGCAAGAAAGCCGCGCCGAAAGCGAAGCGAGCGGCCGGAGTGGCGCGCGGCTCGCAAAAGAAAAAGGTCCAAAGAATGGCGCAAGGCCAGCGGAAGCGGTAAAATCCGCTGATGCCGGATCTATTCCGCACCAAGAACATTGATGAGCTGATTGCCTCCTCGGAAGAGCCGGAGCACCGGCTCCGCAAGACTCTTGGGCCGTGGAGTTTAACCGCCCTGGGAATCGGCGCCGTCATCGGTTCCGGCATCTTCACACTCACGGGGACGGCGGCGGCCGGAAGCGTCACCAAGATCAAGTCGATCTTCCACGCCACCGTCATCGATCTTCTGATTCATGGGACGCACGGCATTTCCATGCTGGGGCGTCCCGGCGCCGGTCCGGCGATTACCGTTTCGTTCGTCCTGGTCGCCATCGCGTGCCTGTTCGCGGGCCTCTGCTACGCGGAACTGGCTTCCATGATTCCCATCGCGGGCAGCGCGTACACCTACGCCTACGCGATTTTGGGCGAGATCATCGCGTGGATCATCGGCTGGGATCTCATCCTGGAATACGCCGTCTCCAACATGTCCGTCGCGGTTGGATTCTCCGCCTATCTCCAGGACCTGGGCGACAATCTGTTCGGCGTCCATTTGCCCGCTATCATCGCCTATCCCGCGTGGCCCGCGCCCGGCCAGCCAAGTGGAATCTTCAATATCCCAGCGCTCGCCATCACCATGCTCGTCACCTGGGTGTTGGTGAAGGGCGTCAGGGAAGGCGCGGAAACAAACGCGGTGATGGTGGGCATCAAGATTCTCGCCATCGTCATTTTTTGCGTCGGCGCAGCCAAGGCCATTCACGTTGAGAACTGGAAGCCTTTCGCGCCCAACGGGTTCTCCGGCGTCCTCACCGGCGCATCCATCGTCTTTTTCACTTACATTGGTTTCGATTCGGTTTCAACAGCGGCCGAGGAGTGTAAGAACCCGCAGCGGGATGTGCCCCATGGGATCATCGCCACGCTCATTGTCTGCACCATTCTTTATGGCTCGGTGGCGTTGGTGCTCACCGGCATCGCCAGGTACGAAACCCTGAACACGGATTCCCCCGTCGCGGACGCGCTGAAAGCTCTCGGCTACAACCGGCTGCGTGTGGTGGTCACCATCGGCGCGCTCATTGGCATGATCTCGTCCCTGCTGGTCTACCAGTACGGACAGGCGCGCATCTGGTTCGCGATGTCCCGCGATCGCCTGCTGCCCGGCATTTTCAGCCGGGTGCACCCCAAATACCGGACGCCCTACATCAGCACCTGGGTTGCCGGCCTGGTTGTCGGATTGCCCGCCGGCCTGTGGGATATCGACACTTTTGCGGAACTCTCAAATATCGGGACCCTTTTCGCTTTCATCGTCGTATCTGCTGGCGTGATCGTTTTGCGAAAGAAGCAGCCCGACCGCCCGCGCAGCTTTAAAGTACCGTGGGTGCCGCTGATCCCCCTGCTCTCCATCGGGTGCTGCCTCACGCTGATGATGGGCCTGCCGTTGATGACCTGGTTCCGCTTCATCCTCTGGCTGCTGATCGGCCTGTTGATCTATCTGCTGTTCGGCAGCAAACGAAGCACGCTATCGGTCCAAAATGGATAGCAGCGGCTACGCCATCTATGTCCGTGGGTTGACTAAATCCTACGGCGACGTTGAAGCTGTTCGAGGCCTCGATTTCGAAGTCCGCCCCGGCGAGGTTTTTGGATTACTCGGCCCGAACGGGGCGGGCAAGACTTCCACGGTGGAAATCCTAGAAGGGCTGCGGCCGCGGACTTCCGGCGACGTGAAAGTTCTCGATTTCGATCCCGAACTGCAAACCAATAAGCTGAAAGATCGCATCGGCGTGTGCCTGCAAGCCACGAACCTTCCGGATAAGATCACGGTGAAGGAATCGCTGACGCTGTTTGCGGCGTTCTACACGCGCACCGTCGATGGCGATGCCCTTCTGAAACGATTGCAGCTCTGGGAGAAAAAAGACGCCGGATACGCCACGCTCTCGGGCGGTCAGAAACAGCGCCTTGCACTGGCGCTTGCGTTGATTAACGACCCGCAGCTTCTGTTTCTGGATGAGCCGACGACCGGCCTTGATCCACAGGTGCGCCTGGAAATTCGCGATCTGCTGGAAGAGCTGCGCCAGGAGAAGAGAACGATCCTGATGACCACCCACTACATCGAAGAGGCCGAGCGCCTCTGTGACCGCGTGGCCATTGTGGATGCGGGCAAAATCATCGCGATCGGTTCGCCGCGTGAATTGCAGGAGAAAAGCGCGACGCAATCGGCCATTGAGATGACCTTGAACCTTCCCTGGGAAGGCGGGGAACTTCCCGGCTGGCCGGATGCCGTGCGCGCTGTATTGAGTGAAGACAAGAGGCACATCAACGTCACTTCATCAAAGCCCGCCCGCACCCTGGTGGAGATGGTGAAGTGGGTGGATTCGAACGCTATGGAACTGGATGACGTCCGGCTCAATCGCCCCACCCTGGAAGATGTCTTCATCGAACTCACAGGCAAGAAACTCCGGGAAACGTAAATGCTCAGAGCTTACATTGCGCTGTTTCAGATCGACATGAAGCTGGCCTTCCGGGCCCGCTCCGTCTTATTCTTCAATTACTTCTTCCCGCTGCTGTTTTTCTTCATCTTCGGACAGCTCTATAATGCCGATCAAGGCAACGTCATCTTTCAGGTGGTATCCATGGTGACCGCGCTCGGCATCCTCGGCAACGGACTCTATGGCGCCGGAATGCGAGCCGTGCAGGAGCGCGAAACCAACGTCCTGCGGCGTTATAAAGTAACTCCCATTTCGCCGCTGCCGCTGTTGATTTCATCGATGATGAGCGGGCTGGTGATCTATATCCCGGCGTTAGTAGGGACCATTGTGCTGGCGATGGTGGTTTACGCCATGAAGCTGCCCTCGAACATGCTGTCGTTTTTCCTGTTCGCGTGTCTCGGATGCCTGGCTTTCCGCGCGATCGGGTTGATCGTCTCTTCCGTGGTGAACTCCATGCAGGAGAGCATGATTCTGATTCAGCCCATCTACATGGCCATGTTGTTTCTAAGCGGCATCACCATCCCGATTACCCTGTTTCCTTTATGGCTCCAGAACGTGGTGGAGTTCGTGCCCGCCAAGTACCTCATGACCGGCTTGGGCGGCATCCTGCAGCGCGGCGAATCTTTCCTGCAGAACTGGCTTGCCGCGACCGCAATGTTGATTACCGGCGTTATCGGCATCTTCCTGGCCACCAAGCTTTTCCGTTGGGAGAAGGAAGAGAAGTTGAAAGCTACCGCCAAGCTTTGGGTTCTGGTAGTCCTCTGTCCGTTCATCGTGCTTGGCGCGTGGGAAGCGCACTCCAAGGAAGATCAGCATAAGTCGAAGATTCTGATGCGCGATCTGGAGCGCGGCCAGGCTGTCCTGATCCGCAATGCGCGCATCTTCACCGGAACTGGAAAAGTGATCGAAACCGGCGCGGTGCTGGTGCGCAATGGGAAGGTGGCCGCTATCTATGAGGGCGTCTCACCAGAAGCGAAAGATCTGAAAGCCGAAGCGATCGACGCGGCCGGCAAGACACTACTGCCTGGGTTAGTGGATGTCCACATACATTTTGGCGCTTCGGGCGGATTCTCGGACGATCCGAGTAAGTTCGATCCGGATAAGTCCGCGCAGCATGAGTTCGAGGCGTATCTTTACAGTGGAGTTACCGCCGTTCGCAGCGCGGGCGACCAGTTGAAGGAAGGTCTGCGCTACCGCGAGTTATTCAACTCAGGCGAAAAGCTGGGCCCGGAAATCTTTATCTGCGGTCCCTTATTTACGGCGGAGAAAGGTCACGGCACCGAGTACGCGAATTACATGCCGGAAGCGTTCCGCGCCGGCTTCAATGCCGAATTTCTGCGCATCCCGAGAAATGTGGACCAGGCGCGAAGCATGGTTGACGCGCTGGCAGCCAAACGCGTGAATGCCATCAAAGGGATTCTGGACGAGGGCGCGGCCTCGCATCCCTACCAGCGCATGGAAATCGGAATCCTGCGGACGGTGGTGGACGAGGCCCACCGCAAGGGTTTGCCCGCGTCAATCCACACCGGACGCAGCGCCGATGTGATCGACGCCGTCGCGATCGGCGCGAATTCCATCGAGCATGGGTCCTATGTGGATGACATTCCCGATGCTACCCTGGCGGAGATGAAGGCCAAAGGCATCGCCTTCGATCCCACGCTCAGCGTAGTCGAAGGGATGACAAACTTCGCGGCCGGTAACGCGACCATCCTGAATAACTCGCTGGTGCAGCAGGTGACGCCGCAGGAGTTGATCACCGGCACGCGCAGAGCGGCCATGTCATCCGAGTTTGCGGAGATGCGGAACGGGATCGCTAAGTACCCGATGTCTCTTGAACAGGGCAACAGAAATCTGGTTCGAGCATGGAAAGCCGGAGTGATGCTGGTAACGGGTTCGGACGCCGGCAATTTCCTCGTCATGCACGGGCCCACCGTTCAACACGAGGTCGAGTTATGGGTGGCGGCCGGCATTCCGATTCAGGTCGCGCTTCAGGCGGCAACGGCCAATGGCGCAAAACTGCTGGGCGCGGGCGACCGCTTTGGAACCATCGAAAAAGGAAAAGAAGCCACCTTCCTGCTGGTGGACGGCAACCCTTTGCAGGATGTGAAGGCGCTCTCTTCCATCTCGATGGTCATGCTGAAGGGCGAGCACATTGGACGCTCCGGGCTCTTTGATCAAAAATAGAGCATGAAGCTTCGTGCTCTCCTTCTGGTAATTCCCATGCTCGCGCCGGCGGCAGATCTGAAGATCGATCACGTTACGGTTGCGGGCAAGAGTCTCGCCGTGATGGAGCAGCAACTCTCGACGGCCGGATTGCACTTTGAATCCGGTGGCCCGCATACCAACCACGCCACCGAGATGGCCATCGCGAGTTTCCCGGATGGATCTTACATTGAGCTGATCGCGCCGCAAGCCAATTACGATCCGGCGGCTCTGGCTGCGCATCATTGGAGCAAGTTCATGGAAGGGAATGCGGGGCCTTGCGCCTGGGCGGTGCGGCCCACTTTCTTCGATGGGGAAGTGGCGCGGATCAGGGCTGCGGGCCTGCCGGTGAAGGTTGTGGAGGGCGGGCGCACGCGTCCGGATGGCGTGCCGTTGAAGTGGAAAACCGGCGACTTGGAGGGGTCGGTGTTTCCGTTCTTGATTACAGACGAAACGCCGCGGCAGAACCGTGCGTTCCCGAGCGGCAAGCCGTCGAATCGAGATGAGGCGGGCGTCCTACGTGTGGTGATTGCGGTGTCGAAGCTATCGGATGCACTGGATCGATTTCACCTCGGCTATGGCGATGCGCCGCGCGCATTGCGGCAGGTGGATCAAAAGTTCGGCGCGGAACTGGCGTGGATCGCGGATTCGCCCGTCATTTTCGCCGCGCCGCTCAGCGCGGACTCATGGGTGGCGGAGCGCATCACAAAGTTCGGCGAAGGCCCCGTCGCGTTCGTGCTTAGTGGAAAGAATAAAGTGAAGAACGCCTGGGGAACCTCGCGATGGTTTGGACGCGACTTGACTTGGTTTGATCCCGAGAAGATAGGTGGTTGGTGGCTGGGAGTCGAGGAGTGAGTTAAGCTACATTACTTTACAGCTGCGTTACTTCGGCGGGCATACAATCACAGGCATGATGTGCCCCCGCAACCCCCTCGTTTTGCTCAGCCTTCTGGCCGCGCCGGTTTTCGGTGCGACCGTTCAATTCTCTAACCTGCTGCCCGTAGGCACGACCCCGACACAGGTCAAGACCGCCGCGTCCGGGAATGTGTACGTGGGAGGGTACTATTCTGAGTTCTCCGGCCCCGCGATATTCGTCGCTGAAATCTCGCCTGACGGGTCGAAGTTAATCTTCTTCTCGCAAATCGGGGTTGACTGCGTCGGGTCGATGACTCGATGCAATTTCGAGTCGTTGGCTGTGGGGCCGAGCGGCTCCTGGTTTTCGGCGACGCTGTATACGAGCCCGACCGAATCCAATTCAGCAATCCTCGGGCCCAATTCGGAACCGTTTCCGGCCTACTCATCGATATCTGACATGGCATTCGACTCACAGGGCAATCTATACGTGACTGGTTACGATCCGAACGTGGTATCTACCCTTGGCAGCTTGTCCGGAACAAATCAGAGCAACAGCTTCATCGTGAAATTGAATGGGCAGGGACGGGTTATTTACGCCATCCACAACTACGGCGGCTCGCATATCGCCGTCGATGACAAGGGAGACGTCTTCACTGTCGCTGCCGACCCATACGGGCAAACGCCGACTCAAGGCGCCTACCAGACCAGCATCCCGCCCGAGCTCTGTAACGTCGTCACCATGAACGGTCCAGCCTGCAACAATAGCCAGTACGTCACCGGCATCAACGCCACCGGCACCGCGCTACTCTTCTCGACCTATCTCACATCGGGCGGAGGCGAAACGCCGGCCGGTATCGCCGTCGACTCCGCCGGGAATGTCTATGTCGCCGGAACCACCGCATCGCCGAACTACCCCACAACCCCCGGATCGCTCGAACCCGAATTTCAGGCGCAGCCCCAAGGCGCCGGCTACGTTTCCGCCTTGAACCCTACCGGCACAGCACTTGTCTTCTCTACTTACTTCGGCGGCTCCGACCATGACAGCATCACCGGGATGTCTCTCGACGAGACGAACAACCTGATTTACCTGACCGGGAACGCAGCGTCTCCCGATCTGCCGGGTATCTTCGGAATCTATCGGAATTGCGTCCCGCAGTCCTTCGTGTCGGCCCTCACGACGGACGGAACGGCGGTCACTCGAACGCAGACCGTGAGCCCGCTGAACGGGTATAACCCATCAGTAGCGGTCGGCTCGCACGACACCCTGTGGGTCGCCGCCAACTACCTCGCGCAGATGAACCTGGACGCGCAAGATGCGCCCATCGCGTGCCTCGCCGATTCCGCCGGGGTGTCCGTGACCAGCACCGTGACTCCTGGGCAGTTACTCACCATCTACGGCAATGGGCTGTCGGCCGATACCTCGACGTCGCAACCATCGAACGGCTTCTATCCTACTTCCGGGACGAATGCCTCGGTGACCGTAAATGGAATCCCCGCGCCGATCCTCTTCGAATCGCCTCACCAACTGAACGTGCAGGTTCCATTTGAAGTTGCCGGACAGTCGACGGCAACCATACAGATCGCGAATGTGGATTCCCGCGCGGTGCCACTTACCGCGAGCGCAGCCTCGATCTTCGAAGTCGCGGCTGAATCAGTCGGATGCACCCCCGCCTATCTGGGACAAACGGTCACTCTTGCTTTGAATCAGGATGGAACGGTGAACGGTTGCGCGAATCCAGCGAAGGCCGGATCAACGATCACGATCTTCGCCGATGGCTTCGGAGTCACATCGCCCTCTCAAGCAACGGGAGCCGTTGTCACGAGCGCGACACCACTCAATCCACAGCCAATTTTCCCCCCGCCTCCCACGCTAGTCTCCGCAACGGCTCTGGTCGGATCCATCTCCGGAGTGTATGAACTCCAGATTCAACTGCCTGGTCCAGGGACTTATCAACAGGTCGGCCTCCAAGGCAACATTCAAGTACAAATAGTCCAATAGAAAGCACGATGTGAAAACGTTAAGGATGATTTCCCTCTGCCCACTAGTTTCCTACTACTCGCAACCCGCTCGGCAGGCTCTCCCCGAAAATCCGCCCCATGGCGCGCTCATCGGGACTCTCGTCGCCTTCCAGAATTGCCAGGTGACGTTCGTCCGTCAGCCTCGTTCTCACGGCATCGAACACGGCCGGCGGCAGATCGCGCACCGGGTCGCCGGTATGCCGCGCGATTGACGCCAGCACTTCCTCCGCGCCCGGAACCTTCAGCAGAGCCTCAGCCCAGCGACCCGCCGTCGCCGCCGGCAGTACCTGGTTCGCGGGACCATAGAAAAGCTGCCGCGCCGCCAGGCGGGAAAGGCACCAGAAGTCGTTGGACGAAAACTGGCCGGCCTTGGCGTTGCGCAGAATGGCGTCGCCCAACTCGGTGCGGGTGCCGGCGGGCAGAAGCTCCAGGCTGCTGGCCGTGCGCCACATCTCGCGCATCAGGCTCGAATTGATGCGCTGCCTTTTCTCGTTGCGCCGCGGCAGTAGCGCGCCCGATAAACGCTGGAAGATGTCCACCTGCTGGTTGCGATTCATGCCGCCGGCCAGGCGTCCCCAAAAGATCCACCAATCGATCTCATTCTGTGCCTGATTCGCAAATTGCAGGCCGCCGGAATAGACGCGGCGCGCCTGCTCAACGCGGTATTCATCGCCGGGATAGCCGAAGCCGGGGCGCAGGCAGAAGCCGCACAGATTCAGCCAGCGGACTTCATATGCCGGGCTTTTACGGCGGCCCTCGACGACCGTTAGAAACGCGTCGGCCAGTTCGCGCGCCGCCGCTACAGGCCATGAGTTGCGGCCCAGGCCGAGCAACTGTTCGAGACGCGCAGGCAATTCTTCGGGCACCACCGCGGATGTCGCCGTGAAAACGTCTTGGACCAGAGCTACCGAGCTCTTTACAGCTTCGTCGCTAACGATAGCGGCAGGCTTCGAAGGCGCATCGGGCGCCCCTTTACGCAGCTCGAATTGCAGCCGCCAGCGATGCTCGCTGATCTTCGACTGGCACCAGGTTTCGAGCGTGCCGATCTCAGTCAATCGAGCGCCCAGCGTGACGGGAACTTCGCGCTCGCCCTGCTTCCCAAATCGCAGCACGGCCTGAAGCGGCGCGTGGCGGCGGAACTCGGGTTCGATGGGAACCAGTTGGCCGGGCGCGTCTTCCGAACGCGCGAGTGAACTATAGAGCGCGAAGCTGACGGGCCGGTTCGCCACTACATGCAAATCGTCGCGATCGATCTCCAGCGTCGTGCCTTCTTCGGCGCCGCGCGGCACCAGGCAAACGGCGTTGTCGTTACTCAGGCCGATGAAGTAAGCACGCGGCAAACCGCCTCGGACGATGACGCCCGAACCGGTGGAACGCACGTAGCTGTAATAAGCCGCGCCGCGCGCCACGGCCAGGTCCAGGTCGCGATTGTCGAAAATCTCCGGGCGTTTTCCGTACCAATGTTGCAGCGCGTCCGCGACGCGTTCGCGGCAGATCTCCGGGATGAAGAAGCCTCCGTTGAACAGAATCGCGTCCGGAATCTGACCCGCGGTATCGAGGAACGCGGCCAGATGCTTCGTGATCGCCGGATCGGTTTCATACGGCAGGCCGAGTTCACGGAACAGACTGCGCTTTTCATCCTGTGGCTTTGTCCCACGCTCGGTGAGAGGCAGGAAACCTTCCAGCGTCAGTTCCAGGGCTTCTTCACGCAGAATCTCGGTCTTCAGCGTCTTGCCGACGAGCGAAGACCCGCTTCCCAGCACGGTGATCTCGACGCTGGCCAGCTTGGGATCGGAGAGCAGCTTCTCCTTGGCGGACGAACATTGCCGCCGCATGCCGCTGCGCTGCCGCAGAGACAATGGAACGCCGAGCTTATTTTCGACCAGCCACCCGAGCGTGAGATCCAGGTTATCGCCACCGAGCAGCAGATGCCTGCCGACGGCGGTGCGCGTGAATTCGATGCGATCGTTCTCGCGGCCCACGCGGATGAGGCTGAAGTCGCTGGTGCCTCCGCCGACGTCGCAGATGAGAACCGTTTGGCCATCGAAGAGCCGCTTACGGGATTGCGTCAGATTGCCCGCGATCCAGGAATAGAACGCCGCGGCCGGCTCTTCAATCAGAGTGAGTTGCGGCAGGCCCGCTTGCCGCGCGGCCTCCACTGTGAGCTCGCGGCCTTCCTCGTCAAACGAAGCAGGAACGGTGAGCACGATATTCTGCGCAGCCAGATCGGGCTTGCCGGATTTATCCCACTCTTCGCGGAACTTTGCCAGAAATCGCGCGGAGACTTCCACGGGAGATAAGCTGCGCGCGGCTTCCTGCGAATCCCACGGAAGAATCTTGGCCGTGCGGTCCACCTGTGCGTTCGAGAGCCAGCTCTTGGCGGAATGAACCAGTTTGGTGGGCAGCAGCGCGCCTTGCTCCCGGGCATACGTACCCACGGGCTGGCCTTCTTCGAGCAGCAGAAAGGACGGCAGCGTACGGCGCGGCTCAATGCGATGCTGCGCGACCAGCTGCGGCACATCGAAGACGTGAATGGGCGGAAAGCTGACATCGTCGGCCTGGTCGGGGTTAATCCAGGCCAGGGCGGAATTGGTGGTGCCGAGATCGATCCCGATGTTCATTGGGCCGCCGTGAGTCGCTCGCGGACGTTGAACTCCAGCTTCCAGCGACGTCCATTCGCAGCCACGCACCAGAGCTGCAATTGCCCGAGTTCGGTGATGACGGTTTCAAAGGTGACGGGAACCACGCCTCCCGTCTCATGTTCGAGATCCACCTGCATCGCCGGCATTTCTTCCAAATCACCGCCCAGGTCTTCAATCACATCGCCGGGCGCGTCCGTCTTCCTTGTAGCGGAAGAGAAGAAGCGGAATTCGGCGGGCTCCCCGACGACCAGTCCGAAGGGACGGCCCGGAACGCCGGCGGAGGTGCCTTCTTCCATGCCGAACTGCGCCACGGTGAGAGCTTTGATCGGGGCAGCGAGGCCGGGCACAGCGGGCATGGAGCTTTCGACGCCCACGTAGTAGGACCGGGCCACGCCCCCGCGGATGCGAACGCCTTTGCCCCGCCGCGCCGCGCCATAGTAAGCGGACCCGCGAGCTACGGCGTGCATGAGGTCTTCGCCGCTCAGGGTTTGCACAGGAGTGCCCAGCCACTCGCCAAGGACGCTGAGCAAGCGTTCCCTCACGAAGGGCGCGCGGAGCACTCCACCGTTGAAGAGCACATGCGTGGGCCGCGCGAACTCACCGGATTTCGCGGTGGAAAGGAAGCGGGCCAGATGTCGCGTCACCGCGGCATCGGCCGCGTAAGGCAGCCCGAGCTCCACCACACCGCCGCGCCGGCGGTGCGGCATGTCGGTCGGCGCAACCACGGGGAAAAACCCTTCCAGCACCTGCTCGATATCGCTTCTCAAAAGCTCAGCCTTGATGGAACCGCCGATCAGCTTACTGCCGCGTCCCAGAATCGTAACGGGAAATTTCGCCGCCGTGGAATTCTCTTCGAGCAGGTTCTCCTTGCCTGCGCGGCAGTTACTCCAGAGCGCCGTCAACTGGAATTGATCGATGCGCGTGCCCTTCTCGGCAAGCCGTGCGGAGATGACGTGAGCCAGCGCCAGGTCGATATTGTCGCCCCCCAGAAGGATGTGTTCGCCGACGGCGATGCGTTCCAGGGCGAGGTCGCCTTCGCGATTCTCGACGACGATGAGAGAGAAGTCCGTCGTGCCGCCGCCGATGTCGACCACCAGGATCAGGTCGCCCGCGGTGACAATCTCGCGCCAGTTGGGGTTCGCGTCCAGCCACGCGTAGAAGGCGGCTTGTGGCTCTTCGAGCAGCGTGACCTCTCCGAAGCCCGCCTGTTTCGCGGCATTCAAAGTGAGTTCGCGCGCAAACTCATCGAATGACGCCGGGACGGTGACCAGTACGTCCTGCTGTTCCAGCGGAGCTTCGGGATGTGCGCTGTTCCATGCTTTGCGAAGATGGGTCAGGTACGCGGCGGAGGCATCGATGGGCGAGATTTTTGGAACGCCTTCGGGCGCCTGCCAGGGAAGAATCGCAGCGGTCCGGTCCGCCGCCGTGCTGGAGAGCCAGCTCTTGGCGGATGAGATCAGACGGCCGGCATTTTCGAGTCCGCGGCGCTGCGCGAAATGGCCGACGACGAGCGATGGAGCTTCATCCCAGGGCAGCGCGAGTGAGCCATCCGGAAATTCACCGGGGCCGGGAAGGTAGCCAAACGACGGCAGCAGGGATTCGTCGCGCACTTCTCCGGGGCCAACAAGTTGCGGTACGGGGAAGATGCGCGCGCTCGATTCGCCGCCGGACGTGAAGGCGAGCGCCGAGTTGGTGGTTCCGAGATCGATTCCGATGACTTGCGGCACGCTACTCAATCTCTAGTTCAGCGGGGGCGATGAGCTTCAGGTTCTGGCCCGCCGGGAAGGCCGGGAAATCGACCTGCGTCACCTGCCAGCCGCGATGCCGCAACACACCGCCTGAGGGCGGAGTTGCGGGCACGTTGCCGATGAACTTCACCAGCGCGGGGTCTTTGCCCGGCGTCTGGACGGAGGTGCCTTCCACCCCGTCGATGACCGGCGCGAACTTGAAAAAGCGCTCCAGCGTTTCCTTCACGGGGGTGTGCACGCCGCGCACCGCGTTGCCGACCTGCTCATCGGAATAGGGCGCAACATCTTCCAGAAAGAAGTCGAGCATGCGGCCGTCGCGCTGCAGGATACCGAGCAACTGCAGCGCGCCATCGGCCGCGCTGGGCTTGGGAACAACGGGCGCGGGCTTAGCGGCGGTTGGCTTCAGAGGCCGCGCGGAAAGACCCAGTTCGGCCGTGAGGTCGTCCGGCAGTTTGCCACCGAAGAGCAGCGCGAAGAAAGCGCGAAAAGCTTGTGAGACGCGATTCAAATAATTGACTCCAAAACATTTAGGATAGCGTGACCGCTACACGAGGGTGAGGCGGCGAAGTTGTTCGAGCTGTTTGCGCGCCTGGTCCGCCCAGGCGCTGGAGGGGTCGAGTTTCAAGTAGGCCTTCCAGTGTTTGACGGCTCGCAGGTGATCGCTTTTCCGTTCGGCGACCAGGGCGAGGTTGAAGTGCGCGTCGGCATAGGTGGGGCTTAGGCGCAGCGCGAGTTCATACTGGTCGCGGGCGGGGTCGAGCTGGCCCATTTCATCGAACACGTTGCCCAGGTTGAAGTGGGCCAGCGGATAGCGGGGGTCCGCTTCGATGGCGCGCTGGTAGTAGACGGTGGCCTCCTGCAGGCGGTGTGCGCGAAAGGCGATGGTACCCAGATTCACCAGTGCGCCGGCGGCGTTGGGGTTGAGCTCGATTGCTTTGAGGTAGGCCCCCAGCGCCTGATCTGGCGGCGCACCCGTCTCTTCCAACGTCAAGCCGCGCTGAAACCATTGCTCGGCCTCATCCGCGGCAACCACCGGCGGCTGCGATCTGCGGGCCAGCGTTTGGACCGCGCCCAGTTCGCGCGCTTCAAAATCGAAGAGCAACTGACCGCTGATGGCTTCCATTTTTTGACCGGAGACCTGTACCTCGATGGTTTTGCCGTTGGAAACGATGCGGA
Organism: Bryobacterales bacterium; assembly: GCA_003136675.1. Lineage (GTDB taxonomy): Bacteria > Acidobacteriota > Terriglobia > Bryobacterales > Bryobacteraceae > Bog-113. Next base: position 7,160 of record PLFE01000116.1, on the reverse strand, counting down.
GTTCGCTGAGCGGCTTTTCGATGCCGGTCAATTTCGTTTTCAGCGAATCGATGGCCTGCCTGATCTGTTTCGGCGCGATCTTGTTCTCCACCAGTTGATGAAGCGCTCGAAGCGCGATGAGGTCCTTGAAGCTGAAGGCGTCGGCGGGCGGAATGAGCCCCGCCTTTTCCCAGCTCTTCAGGCGTTTTTCAGAGACGCCCAGGACCCGGCGCACCGCTTCCCGCGAATACTGCTCCTGCGGCTCTGGTGCGGGTACTGAAGACACGGGAAGATTTTAGCAAGTCAGCGCCGCGAACTAGCGCACCCGTCGCGCGACTCACCTACCACGAGTAGCGGCAATCGTCCCCACGGAAGCTAAGTCGCGGAGCGACTGGAAAATCTCTCATTTGTTTTCACCGTGGTCTACTGGAACGTCACATTCACCGTATTCGCAGTTTGACTGTCCGCCGTCAAAACGATATTCACCGTGCCCTGCCCTTGCAGCGATCGGGGCAGCGGACCAATATTTACCTGATCCTCGCCGACTTCTCCCGGCGCGGCGCCTGCGAACAGAACCGGCACTGAGATGCCGTCGACGGTGACCGTGACATTCGTGGCATTGCGGATACCCGTACCAAACAACGCCAGATAGATCTGATCTTCCGTGGACCCGAGGTCGACCGGCAGCGGAACAAGACTCTGTCCGCTGACCTGGTAAACCGCCTGATACGGCTCTTGCACGCCGGAATCGACGGGCAGGACGAATGCCGCCACGAGGCCGGAGGAGTTGAGCGCAAACAGGCCCGGTGAGACGGTGCCGATCTGGATCGTCTCCGTGCCGGCGAGGCCACTCGTCGGAGTCATGGTAACGGTTGCCGCACCCACCGCGGTGCCCAGCGGAATTTCGTAATTCACCTGGAGGGGCGAGACGTAATATAACGAGGCCGGGCGGGTGACCCCAACGGAATCCGTAACGGTGATGGAGGTGCCACTGAGCGATGTGGGCAGCGGGATGGTGGTTGCCGGCGCGGTGCCCACAGTCAGATTCGTTCCAAACGCCGCCACGATGGCTTCGGGCGCGAAAGGTTCCACCTGGTACGCCGTCGCCAGCGCGGTGGTGAACATGGGGGGCTGTAGCGTGAAGTGCAAGGCGAAGATGAATTCGTTGGCGGTGCTTGGGTTGATTCCGCCGGCGGAGACGAGGCTATAAGGGTCAACGAAAATCTGCTGCCAGTTCGTTTGGACGCCGGCAGGCAGCGCCCCGCTGAATCCAGAGCCGTAGTACGCTTCGCCGGGCACTGCCGGATTCGACGCCGACGCGCAACAGATGGTGCCAATGCCATTGGTCAGCGGGTTGACCGGCGTGCCGCTTACCAACCACTGGTTGACAACCTGATCGAAATAAGCCGCCTGGCTGGTGGTGTAGTCCATGGTGATGTTCCAGTCCGAATTGGCGTCGCCGGCGAGCGGTCCATTGTTGGCAATTTGCAGGTAGAATACGTCCCACTCGCCGGTGATGCCGGTGGGGATCTGTTCCTGCCAGATCTTGACCGCCCCGGTATCGACGAACCGCTGGGTGGAACTGAAGGTAGTCACTGCCGAGTAATTATCGGGCACGTTGGCGCCGCCAAACGTTAAGGGCGAACCGATCGGGATGATGCCAGGCCCGGTTTGGGCGAGTGCGCTGTGGGAGAGAACGGCCGCGAACATGAGGGCTGTGGCGGCGAAGAGTTGAGGACGAGTCGGTGCAGGCATTGTGAACCTCGTTTTGGTCTTTTATTCTATCGCCGCGCGATTCGCGCCGCGCACCCGCGGTTTGTCGAGCGTAACCCGAATAGGNNGTCAATAGCCGCACCGCTACATTAATATCGACCGCGGTCTCGGCGTCGAAGCACTTCGCGGGCTACCGCGGAATCCATTTGGCAAGCGCTTTCGGCTTCCCCTGGGATGGCAGGCAGGCCACCACTTCGTCGAGCGTAGTACGTGGGAAAGGGTCCGGGGGGCGCAGTGCCACGACGTCGCCGTTCTCTTCGATCGTGAATTCCGTGCTGGGTCGGGTGGTCTGCGTTCGGCAAGAACCCAGTACCATTATCTCACCGCCAAGCCAATTTCACGAACCAGGTGCACGACCACCACAGCCACAATTTCATTGCGTCAGGCGCAAGATAAATTGCTCCATCACTATCCGGTCATCGGGTCTGGCGCTGCGCAGATCGCGATCCGCCTCAAAGATCAGCTTCAACCCCGTCTCCAACTGCTCTTCCGTGCGCTTCTGCGCGGTCTGCGCCACCTGGTCCGCGCGGGAACCCCACATCGGTACACCGGCTTTTGAAAAGTAGCTCTGCACCTGCTGCGCCGAATGCAGCCCGGCTTTGCGCGCGGCAAGGGCCTGGCGATACTGACTGGAGAGAAATGCCAGCGACAGCGGCAGATATTCGTTCTCGCGGCAGAGCGCATCGAGCGACGCCATGGCGCGTGCGCGATCGCCCCGCCCGAGCGCGTTTACCAGCGCGAACGCGGTGCTGGCCCGGGCATCCGGGACCAATGCCTGTATTGCGTCCACGGTCACCGCGCCGCCTTCTCCCACGTAGAGCGACAGCTTTTCCAGTTCCGTCGCGATGCGCCCGACGTTCGCCGCGAGCGCCTCCACCAGAAGGGCGGCGGCGGCTGGATCGATGCTCAACTTCATCCGCCGGGCCATGCCCGCTAACTCCACGCGGGCCTGATCCGCGTCGAAGCGTTTGAATTCCACCACGTTCGTGATGGCGGAATAGAATTTGCGGATGCGGTCGGTTTTCTTCTTCTCTTCCCCTTCCAGGTCGAAACGCGTGGCTTCGAACAGAAGCAGCGTGCCGGGAGTGGGGTTGGCGATGTAGCTCTCCAGCGGGTTATCGGAAGATCCGCCGGATGGCCCGTCGTCGTCTTCGTCATCGCTCGAAGATTTGAGAATGCGGGGAAGGGCGGCTTCCGCGCTGGTGGCCAGGATCAGACGCCGCGAAGCGAACAGAGACATCGCGCGCGCATCGTCAACCACCTGGGTAATGCTCGACTGGCTTAAGTCATACTGCGCGAGGCCATCAAGGCCATCCGATTCCAGGTGCGCCTGAATCAGCGCGTCCCGGCAGCGGCCGCGCTCGTACGCTTCACTTCCGAGGAAGAGGCAAACCGCCGGGATATCGCCTTTCTTCACCCGCGCGAGGAACTGGGCGGGGGTCATTCAGAAGCGCTCCAGAATTCCACTGACGACGGAGCGAGCGACGTCGCGGCTGAGCCGGTCCACCGCGGCTGGACTTTCGTCGAAGTAGGACTTCGGGTCGACGCTGATCTCGTACTGCTCCGAGATCATGTAATCGGGGCGATTGAACAGAACCTTGCCGCTCGGCCGCTCGGTGAGCGAAATCTTCAAGTGCAGGATGACCGCGATGCCGCTGGCACGGCCCGTGTTCTGATCGAGAGTGGTCGGATAGCTGGTGAACGTCATCACCGCGCCGTTCAACACGGCGTCCGCATCTTCGGGATTCGCCACCACACGATAATGCGAGCGCTCCACCATCTCATGCGCCACCGCGGTAGTGATGGTGTCCGCGATTTTGTATTGCGTGGTGGCATTGGTAAAGGCGGGGATGGCGATGGTGTGAATCTGTTCCGGCAGCGTATCGACATGCCCGGCAACGTGATACCCGCAGGCTCCGCACGCAATCAGGAGAAGGAGCGCGAACCGCATTACAGCACCTCCTGCGCGACCAGCATCGCGTTCTGCGCGGCTAAGCGGAGATTATCCGCCGCAACCCAGAGCCACATGGCCTTGGCATGATTCCGGTCCCGTGAGATGGCACCCACCGAAATTCCATCCTGCCCCGCGATGGCGACGTTGTTGGGTGGTTCGCCCACGCTGATTTGATCCGTGGCGAGGAGAGCTTCGAGCGCGGCCCGACTGGGTGTTTCGCCGGCAAACTCGATCCAGGCGGAAAAGCTGTATCCGTGAAACACGGGCGCCTGAATCAGGCGGATGGACGGCATGGGACCAATCGCCGCATTTTGCAGCAAGGTGGCGAGATGCTTTTCAATGCGCGCCTCCAAATGCTCCAACTGCACTTCGGCTTCCTCGCCCAACTGCGCCAGCAAGCTGTAGCTTAACTGGGAATCAAATACCTTCTTCGGCATGGGCTTAAACGAGAGCAGGCTGACGGTTTGCTCCTGCAGCTCCTGAATGCCGGCCGCGCCGCGTTCCGATGCGGGTTCGAAGATGTGCACCACCCAACGCTGAATCTTGAACTCGGCTTCGAGGCGATTCAGCAGCAGGGCCATGGCGATGGCGGCGGGATGGGCGATGGATTGGATGGCATCCGGAGCGACGCGGAAATCATGCGGCTCGACCATGGGAGCGCGCAGGCGAGAGCGCGGATCGTCTTCCGCCGCGTAACTGAGATCGATCGCCGGAGTGCCGTGGGCCAGCTCAAGAGCGGAGCGGGTGGATGCCTGATCGCCCGCGAGAATCATCAGATCGGCGTCGGCCAGGGCGATCTGATCGAGCTGCAAAACGATGGCGGGCTCGCCCTTGTGCAGGGAAAGAGCGCCGCCTGGCTCCTCAGCCGTGGCGATCAGCCGGACTTCCGCGCCGAACGAATTGCTGGAGAGCAGGTCGCGCAGTTCACGTCCCATCAGAGTCTCACTGCCCACCAGGGCGATGGTGTCAGGCAAGGGGATTCTCCAAGGGATGTTCGACAGGGCGATCCAATTTTTCCGAGCTTCCGCGCGTGCGCCGCAAACGGCGGAGCAGGCCGCCCGCGCGCAACAGAACGCCGCTGGCCGCGTAGCCGCCCGCAATCGCGAGCAGCACCGGCTGCCTCCACAGGAACACCATGATTAAGAGAGCGCCGGCAAGAACGATGGTGAGTGGAGAGCGCGGGCGCAGAAAGGCGTTGTCCTTGAACGCGTAGTAGCGCCAGGTGCAGACCATCAGCCACGAGAGGCACAGCAGCATCATGAGCCAGGCCACGCTGACCTGCCAGACCATAATGGGATACCCGTCCGCGAAGAAAACGATAGACGCCACGAGCCCGGCGGCGGCCGGGATGGGCAGGCCGACGAAATATTTCCGATTGGGCCGGCCGGGATTCTTCGGCATGGGGTTCTTGGTGACGTTGAAACGCGCCAGGCGGGCGGATCCACAAAGAAGAAAGAGGAAAGTGATCATCTTTCCGGCGCGGGTGAGATGGTCATGTAAATGGGACGCCGCGCCCGTCTCCATGAACCCCACGCCCCAGGTGAACGCCAGGATGGCGGGTGCGATGCCGAAGCTGATGACGTCCGAGAGCGAATCCATCTCCCGGCCAAAATCGCTGGTGGTGTTGGTGAGGCGCGCGATCCGTCCGTCGATGCCGTCGAGCAGCATGGCCACGCCGATGGTTCCGGCGGCAAACGCGAAATGCTGGGCGGCGATCTCCGGATGCTCCAGATTCAGCGCGCCCTGAATGGAACGTAAGATCGCAATGAAGCCGAGAAAGATGTTCCCGGCGGTGAACGCGGTGGGCAGCGCGTAAGCCGCGCGAGGCGGTTTCCGGACCGGTTTCGGAGCGGCTGCTATGTCGTGCAAAGAACGGGTTCCTCCACTGGCGCGAAGCGAACTTTCAACGTTTCCGATACGCCCGGGCGGCGCGCTAAAACACTGGAACCAGCCATGACACGCATCCCTTCCTTGACTTCGAGCTGCCACTCGGGTCCAAAGACCACGTCGACGCGCGAGCCAAATTTAATCATCCCAATACGCTCTCCGGCGCTCACGTAGTCGCCTTCCTTCTTGGTGAACACAATCCGGCGCGCGATCAATCCGGCGATTTGCTTGAACACGACGCGCGTCTCTTCTCCGTGGATGGTCACTTTGTTCTGTTCGTTCCGGGACGACGCGTCGGCCAGATTGGCCGGAAGGAAGAGTCCCTTTTGATATTCCACGCCGGTGACGATTCCGGAAATAGGGGCGCGGTTTACGTGGACATCGAAGATGTTTAGAAAGATGCTGACGCGCGTGACCCCGGGCGCATCCTGAACTACCGCGACCACCTTTCCATCGGCCGGCGAAACGGCCACAGGGCCGGCCGGGATCATACGCTCCGGATCACGGAAAAACCACGCGCAAAATATCCCGACGAGCAGCAGGGGAAGACCCAGCCACGGGTTGGTGAAATATCCGACGATCGCTCCGGCGGCAGTGAAGGCGAGAGCATAGTAGAGTCCGTCCCGAACCATGGGCCAAACATATAATGTTACATGCCGGCGGGAAAGTAATGTTACGTGCCCGCGGAAAGCCGGTCTAATTCGTGCTTCAAAAGGGCATTCTGCGGGTAGGATTGCGTGAGATCTTTCAGCAGCGCCCGGGCATCTCCAACGCGTTTTTCGCGCAGGTACGCGGTTGCCAGAAGAATCTTGGCGAACGGCTTCAGGTAATGACCGTTCTGCGCCACCATTTTCATGGTTTGCACGCCTTGCTGCTTGTCTCCCTGCACATCATCGAAGCGGACAAACCAGCGGAACACAATGGGAATGCTGCCGATGAGATATTCGGTGAAACCGGTGGTGAGGTAGGCGTCGTAAAAATCCGGGGCGAGCTTCAATAGGTGCTTGGCATCGCGGTAACCGTCTTTGTTCACGGAGAGACTCTGCATCTGGCGCTTCTCGATGAGGGCCAGATAATCGGTGAGCACGCCATCGGCGAGGCAAGCGGCGAAGAGGGCGTTCTGGTCGTTGGGAGTGCGCGCGAGAATTTGCCTCGAAAGCTGCTGGGCTTTGTTGACCGCGGCGTAAAAAAGATCATGAATGCGCGGGTCCGGTTGAAGCGATTTCTTTTTGTTGGTGATGCTTTTGTCGTCTTTGAAGAAATCCGCTTCCAGGATTCCGAGGCGGTCTAATTCGGAGAACAGGTAGCCCGAAGCGCGGACGGAAAACCCAACCGGATCTTCAGGATGCTGGGCCACATAGTCGTCGAGCACCTTCTGCGCGCTCGTAAAGTCGGAACTATAGAGGTGCGCGAATGCGGAATCGAGCATGGGCTGATAGCGCGGCGTTTCCGCGCAAAGGGGCAATGTAAGTAAAAGGACGATGAAAAACTTCACTGTTGTTATTGTCTCCTAACGATGGCCTGAAGAGGTGTGCGGCGAGGCACAGTTCGGGTGTGAGCTTCGGCC